>JAJYHY010000061.1 GCA_021784555.1 bacterium | reverse complement strand
ACTCTCACAGATCTACCCACCCCGAATCAGCTCGGCCCGCGCCCCTCCCGCCATTCGACTCCTCTCGCGTGTCCCCTCAAAAAAAATCCCAAACTGCCCCTCTCGGACCTGCGGAATGTGGGATTCACGATTTGCGATTTTAGATTTGCGATTTGCGATTGCGGAGGAGCGGCCCCCGTCGGCACGTCACTGTATTTGCGCCCATCGCCACTAAGGGCGAATTCAAATTGACAATCTCCTGGCCGGTGGCAGGCTGAATTCGTGCGTGCAGATGAGATTCGAGAACATTTGGATGCCGAGCGTTTCGTCCCGTTCCGGCTCTGCTTGAACGACGGTTCGGCTTACGACATTCAGCATCCCGATCAAGCCCTGGTGACGACATGGTCGGTCGAGATAGGCGTTCCGGAGCAGCGTGGGCGGAGCCGCATCTATGAGCGGATCGCGCGTTGCTCGCTGCCGCACGTTGTTAAGCTGGAGAAGCTCCAGGCCGCCTGAGGGGTGGGAAATCCTCCCGGCCTCGGCGGCAATCTCCTCGACTAAGGGCGCTCGGCGTCGCCCAATCGAGCCTAAGCCCCGAATCCTCATTTCTTTACGGGCACCTTCCAGTCGCCCGGCAGGGCGGCGGCCTCCTTTGCGGTCTGGTCGCGGATGATGTGCGGGGTGACGAAGATGACCAATTCCTTTTTCTGCTTGTAGTTGAAGGTGCCGGTGAAGAGTTTGCCCAGGAGGGGAATGTCGCCCAAAAGGGGCACCTTTTTCTCATTCTTGGTATCCTCGGTCTGGATGAGGCCGCCGAGGATGACGGTGTTGCCGTCGCGGACGCGGACAATGGTGGAGGCCTGCTTGATGTCGAGGTCGGGCGCGGTGGAGCTGCCCCCAGCCGCCGTGCCGCCTCCCCCGCCAGCTCCGCCTGCAGAGGAAGAGCTCTCGATGCCCCTAAGGCTCGTGAGGACCGGGGAGATGTCCAGCGAGACCCAGTCGTTGCTGGAGATTTCGGGCGTAATGGAGAGGATGGTGCCAATCGTGACGGAGTTAATGAGCGTCTGGGGTACCACGATGGATGTGCCGCCGCTTTGGGGGATGATTGTGGTGCTACTGTTAAAGAAGGGGACCTCCTCACCCACCTTGACGAGGGCGGTCTGGTTATTGAGGGTGCGGATGCGCGGGGTGGAGATGACCTCGACGCGGCCCTGCTGCTGGAGGGCGTTGACGGCGGCCTCGGTGTTGAAATTCTGGAAGACCAGAGATGACAGATTGGCGCCAGGCGTGACGGACGTCGGTGTCCCGATGATCGATTGGTAGTTGATGCCTGCGATGCTCGAGTTCTCGAGTTGGCCGCCGCCGGCGGCGACGGGCAGGGTCGAGCCACCAAAGCCGATGATGCCGCCGTAGGCCTGGGCCAGGTGGACCCAATCGATGCCGAACTGGAACTGGTTGTTGAGGGTCACGTCATAGAGGCGGACCTCGATCTCGACCTGGCGATGGACGCTGCGGTCCACATCGGTCAGATAGCCCTGGACACGCTTGACGGCCGAGGGGCGGTCGGTGACCTGGATGATGCCTGCGGTGGTGTCGATGGCGAGGGACTTCTTGCCGACATCTGTGAGGAGGAAGCCGATCTCGGACTCGAGGTCCTTCCAGAAATCGATCTGGTTGTTCGCGGTTACGTTGACGGAGGAACTCCCGGACCCAAACACGGCGGTGGCGCCGCCCCCGCCGCCGCCCATGCCCCCGCCACCCGCGCCGCCTCCACCCATTCCTCCGCCTGCGCCTCCCGCTCCGCCCACGCCGGCGCCCAGCGTTGCGGAGTTGTTGCCGGTACCGGTGCGTTTGAGGCGGAGGTAATCGATAACGAAGGTGCGGGTTTCGGTGGTGTGGACGCGGATGAGGCCGTTTTCTTCCGTCCAGACGCAATCATTGGCGTCGAGGAGAGCGCGCATCATTTCTTCCAGAGGCAGATCGTGAACGTCCAGGGTGACGGTGCCGGTGACGTCGTTGTCCGGGACGATGTTGAGGTTATTGGCGCGGGCGAAGGTGGCCAGGGCGGTCTTGAGGTCCATGTTTTCGGCCTGGAACTGGTAAACCATCTTGCCCTGCATCGCCGAAGCGGCGGGGATTCTTGGCTCGACGGGGATGGCGCCCGGCGGAGCGGGCGCGGCGACGTTCGGAGCGGGAGCGGGCGACTCATTTGCGATTTGCGATTTGGGATTTGGGATTGAGGCGGCGACGTCATCCTGTTCACGGGTGTGCTGCGCCGCCACGGCGGGCTCAGGAGTCGGGGGGATTGGAGCGGCGGCGGAGTTGGTCGCCGGAACCGGAGCCGACCCGATCTCATCTCTGACCTCCGGCCTCTGACCTCCGGCCTCTGACCTCTGTTCTCGATCAGGCGCGGTTTGGGTGGCAACTTGTTCCGCGCCGACCTCTGACTTTTGACCTCCGACTTCTGGCCTCTGCCCCCCGACCTCTGGCCCCGTGGCGGGCGCCTGCGCGGGTGGAGGCGACAGTTGCGAGTACGAGCCGCCCGGGTCGCCGTAGGGCTGGTGTGTGTAAGGGCTGGAGCAGGAGACGATGGCGCCCACCGCGCCACAGAGAAAGGCCGTTCGGAGTAAGGGATGAAGGCAGAAGGATCGTAATGTTGATTTCATGGGTTCGTTTGCGGATTGTAACGCAGGTTTCATAGGTTCGGTTCTTAGAACGCATTGTGGATTCGGGGCAATTCCAGGTTTGTATTGGCCGGTTCGGCGGGCGGCGAGACCAGCGGAGCCCGGTGTGAACTGGAAACGATCCGAACGTTGCGGCCCAGGCGGCGGAAGCCGAGGCGCTCATCATGATTGGTGATGCGCAGCCAGACCTCGTCGGCGGAGATGCGCAAGAGTTTGAAGCCCTGGACGAGGTCGCCTTCCTGATAGACGTGGTTGTTGATGACGGCCAGGCGCATCCCGGTCTGGTTCCAGACGGCGTTGAGATGCCAGTGGGCGATGGGAGAGTTGGTGCCTCCGGCAGCCCGGCCGCCGGCCAGGAGGAGGAAGGGGTCGCGCTGGGGACTGTTCACCCAGTTGGATAAATTGGCCTGGACATAAGGGCGGTCAACCGGTTGCTCCGCGACGACGTGGATCGACTCCAGCGGAGCGGCCTGTCGAACGGATGAGGCCAAGCCCGCGGGCGCAGACGGGCGCGGGGCGGGCGCGGGCGCCGTGGGTTGGCGGGCGGCTGGCCGAGGCTGAGATGGGGCCGGCTTGGGAGCGGGCGAGCGCGCGGCGGGGTGCAAGGCGCGGGGATGGCTTGGCAGGAATTGGTAGGCGGCGATACCCGCCGCTACGAGCACGAGGGAGCCGGTGACCCAGGGATTCTGGAGGAGTTTCATGGATTGGGGTTGGGTTGATCGGAAGCCCAGAGCTGAAAGACCAGGTCCGCGTGTTTCACGGAGTTGGGGCCGCCCTCGACGCTCATCTGGGTAAGGTCGGCGCGCTTGCCCTGGCCGGTGAAGGCTTGATTGAGCTTCATGAGGCGCTGATAGGGCGAGTCGTCGGTGGCGTTCGGGCGGCTGAAATCCAGGGAGATCTTGGCGGGGATGAGGGCGAAATCCGGGGGTGCGTTAGTCATGGCGGCGGGCCGCTCGAGGCTGACCTTGAAACCGAGTTTGAGGTCCTGGCAATCGGAGCGGAGGTTGGCGAGCCAGGAATTGAAGGCGGCGGGGCTGACGAAGAGGCTGGAATGGACGGCCGAGTAGTCGGCCCTGAGCCGCGCGACTTTCTCCTTGCTCCACTTGCTGTTGAGGGCGTCGTTCTCGGAGGAGAGACGGCTCGCCTGGGTGGTGAGATCGCCCAGCCGGGTCTGAAGCGGGAACCAAATGCTGAAGAGCGACCACAGGGCCAGGACGACCGAGAGCAGGATGCCCGCGGCGGTCAGGACCCGAAAGAGCCGGTCCCGGTGGCGGGCGCGCTTGGCCTCGGAAAGAGCGGCGCGGACCGTCTCGGCGCTCTTGGGGACCGGAGGCGGAGCGGCGTCGGGCTCCGGCTTGGAGGACTGGGCAAGCTTGAGCGTCGTTGGAGGGAGGTTAAGCGGGATGCGGGGTCTCATGAGATTTGCGATTTGCGATTGGCGATTGGCGATTGGAGACCGGCGTAACTCGCTGGAAACGCGAAAAGCCTGAAGTCCGAAACCCTCATCAGGCAGAGCCAGAACCAAGCAGCCAGGAGGATCGCCGGCAGAAAGACGCCGGCAAAAAAATGGGGACAAAAAAATGGGGAGGCAGGCCGCGGCAAATGAGAAATGGGAAAGGCGGGATGCGCAACCCGAAACAATTTCGATTGTGAAACGACAGGTGAACGGGTCATCTCATCGCTCCTTCCAGGACAAAGTGGTCCAGCTCGGCGGAACTCTGGCGGCCCGCGGCGTTTGGGAATTGGGTGGCGAGGCGGGCCAGCCAGTTGGTCTGGGGGTCGGAGGACGAGGCCGGGGCGGCGCCTTCGGCGTCATCGGCGAAACGGATGTAGAAAGGAGCGCCGGAGAGGCGGGCCTTGAGCCGTCTGACGGCCTCGCCCATGGGGAGCGAGCTGGGGGTCTTGATGGCCTGCTGGAGCGTGCCGGCCAGCCGGATTTTCCATTCCTTGCCCGCCCGAATGACCTCGTAATTGGTGATCACCAGGTCCGGGGGCACGGCGTCGCCCAGGAACGCCATGAGCCAGGCGGCGGCGGGCGGGGGACGGTCGGCGACGACGAGATTGACGGTGTCCTGCATCTGGGTCATCTCGGCGTCGAGGCGCTTGAGGGCTTCATGGCGGCTTTCCAGTTGGGAGATTTGGCTTTGGGCCTCGCGGATGGCTCGCCAAGTCTGGCGGGCCTGGAGCTGGGCGTACGCGGCAGTGCCGAGGGAGGCGGCGACAAAAAGGCTGGTGGCGACGGCGACGACTCGAGCGAAGATCTCGCGCTGCGGCGCCTGCTGTAATTCCGGGCTGAGGAAATTGGGGGCCAGTTCGCGGCGCAGCTTGAGGGCCTCGATGGCCCAGTAGAAGGGGTCGTAGGCTACCGGGCTGAGCTTGGCGGGCAGTTGGGTCGCCTTCTGGACGAGGGCAAGTTGGTCGGCCGCTTCGGGGCCAAACACCCACAGGGTTTGGGCGAGAACGCCGTACTGCTGGTTGACGAAGAGAACGGTGCGGTTTAGATCCAGGGCCAGACGCTCCGAGGCGCCGTTCCAAGTGTCGGCCAGGGTGCGGGCCAGGAGCATTTGCCCGTCGCCCTGGCCGGCGAAGGCGGTCGTTGAGCCGCCGGTTTCGGCCGCCAAGAGAGCGGTGTCGGCGCGCGGCAAGGGGAGTTGCATGAACTGGCGCTGGACCACCGCCGACGCCGGCAGCACGGAGGTGAGGTGCAGGCCGGCGCCCCTGGCCCCCTGGATGAATTGGTCGATGAGCAGGCGCGGAAAGATGTGAAGGAGCACGCGCTGGGTGCTTTTGCCGCCGGGCAGGGTTTGGCTGACCGAGGCGGCGGCGCCGGGAAAGGCCTTCTGCTGCTGGGCCTGGCGCTGAATGAGCTTCTCCAGGGCAGCGCCCCTGGCGGGAGGCACTTCCAGCAACTGCTGCATGAGGCGCGGGTGCGCCAGAACCAGGGTGACGGTGTGCCCGCGGTAGCCAGTCTCGCGAACGGCTTCGCGGAGGAAGGACTCAAAATTGACCGGGTCGTCGGTGTCGCCGGGGCGCTCCCAAGAGGCGGTGACGCTACCGCGCTGGACAGCAACGGCTTTGAACTGGGTGTTGAGCCAGCTTACGCTCAGGGTGCTAACGCGTGAAGGGATGGCGTCGGTTTTGACACTCCTTTGTTTGATGAACTCTAGCATTCTTCCTGCTTCACCGAAATGTCTGCCCCGGAGCACAGCCCGGCACCGCGCAACCGTAACGGCACGAGAAGGGCTCAACGGCCAATTAGGGTTCGATGAATTGACTCACCTATACCCGGTTTGTCTGGGCACTTCAAGTCGTAACTTCTACGGCTTTTTGAGACCGCAAAAGTACGGATGCCGCCCTCAGGAGTGTACCCCCGGCCCCGCCAGGCTCGGCTCTCATCGCTTGCCCATCTTCGAGCGGGCCGCCTCGAGGATCTTGCGCTCGCGTTCGGTAAGGCTCTGGATGCCGTGAGCGGAAATCTTGTCCAAAATCGGATCGACTTCCTTGCTCAGGAATTCATCCGCGCTCATCTCCTCGATGTCATTGGTCTTGGCCCGCCGCCACAGGCCAGGCTTCTCGTCGGGAACCCTGACGAGGCGTTGCGGCCGCTGAGGGCGGGTGCGCCTGAGTTGGGGCCAATGCCAATGCCAGTTCCAATTTTCCCGCCAATTCCAGTCGCGATGCATGGCGTATTTGACAAAGAAAATGCCGTTGAGCATGCCGCCCAAATGGGCCACGTGGGCGACGTTGTCATAGACAAAGAAGATGCCGAACAGGGCCAGGGCGGCGCAAAGCGGGAGCAGATATTTGGCCCGCAAGGGAATGATGAAAAAGAGCAAGAGCACCCGATCCGGGAACAGAATCGCATACGCGGCCACCAACCCGAAAGCCGCCGCCGACGCCCCCACGACCCACACCGCAAATTGACCCCGAAGGACCAGCCCGGCAAGGGCCTGGAACACGCCGCCTACCACGCCGCTGGAGAGATAGAGGCTGAGAAAGGTGGAGGGGCCGGCGGATTCTTCGATCTCCCGGCCAAAGACGTAAATGGCCCAGCAGTTGAACAGCAAATGCCAGATGTTGGCATGCATGAACTGGTAACTGAGCAACTGCCAGATGAAGCCGTGCTTGAGTCCATCCAGGCTCAAGGCAAAGTAATAGTTGGTCGGGAAAGTGGAATAATGTTCCAGGATTTGCTGCAGCAAGAAGACCGCCCCGTTGACGAGCAATACCATGACGGTCACCGAACGCCTGGAGTCGAACGATGACCCTCGCATATATGAGCGGTCCTCTAGCATATCAATACTTCTATCACTGAAGAACCTACCTGCCCAAGCCTTGTTTTTCAAACCAGGTTTATTGCGGGGGGCGGAGAGGTGGAGTGATGGATTGCACCTCTCCGCCACTCCATTCCAACTCCGGACGCAATGCCTGAGCGACTCGGATGAAGGCCTGCCCTGGGGCCTTCTCCGGCCCGGACACCACGACTGGCACCCCGCGATCACCCCCTTCCCGTATCTCGGTAAACAAGGGCACCTCGCCCAAAAACGGAACCGCCTGCCGCTGCGCCTCGGCTTGGCCGCCGCCATGGCCAAAAATCTCAACCCGTTCGCCGCCCGGGGCGGTAAAATAACTCATGTTTTCTATGATACCGAGAATCGGCACGTTCACTTTCCGGAACATGGCAATCCCTTTTCGAACGACGCCGAGGGAGGCCTCCTGCGGTGTGGTTACGATGATGCCACCGTCTAATGGCACGGTCTGGCAGAGTGAAAGCTGAGCATCCCCGGTTCCGGGCGGGAGGTCCACTAGCAAGACATCCAGTTCGCCCCACGCCACCGAACCGAAGAACTGCTGGATCGTCTTGGTGATCATCGGCCCGCGCCAGATGACCGGTTGGTCGCCATCCACCAGGAACCCGATGCTCATCAATTTGACCCCATGGCTCATGACCGGCGCCATCTGCGCCTCGTTAATCACTTCGGGACGCTGGCTGGTTCCCATCATCAAGGGAATGCTCGGCCCGTAAATGTCACAATCCAGCAGACCAACTCGCAACCCCAAGTATTGCAGTCCGCAGGCAAGATTCACCGACACGGTCGATTTGCCCACCCCACCTTTTCCGCTGGCCACCGCCACGATCGCGCCGACACCCGGCACCTTGGCCGATTGACCCCAGGCACTCCGGCCACCCGCCGCTTGAGGCGGCGCCTGCTGAAGAATTTCGACCTGGGCCGAATTGACGCCCGGCGTCGCCCTGAGGGCACGCTCGCTTTCCGCCTTGATCTGGGCGGCCACCTCCGGGCTGTTCGTTGTGAGGGAGACGGACACGCTGACCGCTGCCTCATGGATCTCGATTCGTTTTACCAGGCCAAAGGAGACAATATCCCGGCTGTAGCCAGGGTATTTGACAGCCTTCAGAGCTGCAAGAACACTATCCTCAGTAATCATAATTTGGTACATCGGGCGACGATTGCGCCGCTGGTGCGGCCTCAGGCCGCGTACTTAATACACCCTGAGACTCACGCTTATCAAGGTGCAGGCTTGAAAAACCAGGCGCGAGCCGTTGTAATTTCCTACTATGACAATCGTGCGTATGTCCGAAAAAGGCCAAGTCGTGGTGCCAAAAGCCATCCGAGACGCGCGTGGCCTTGGGAACGGGAGCGCCTTCGCCGTCATGGAAACCTATAACGGGTCCATAGTCCTTTGTCCGATCAAGGCCGCTCCGAAAATGGACTTGGTTGAGCACCTCCTGAGGCTTAAGGGCTTGGACATCCCCGATCGGCGGCATTTCTATGCACCGCGCACATGAGCCACCTGTTGGACACCAACCTCGTCGCCTGGAACGATGGGACTGTTGCTACCGCCGCCTAGCCGGGCCAAAATAATAGCCGCCGCGGATGCGGGCGGCGGTGATGCGGCGGGTGCCGGGGGCAGGCTGGCCGGGGCGGCCCTGCTCGAAGAGGGCGGTGTAGCGGTAGTTGAAGTTTTCTAATTTGACGCGTGGGATCTTTTGGCTGATGAACCGCTCGATGGCGTTGACGTGCCGCCCGTCTTCGGCGGTCATCAAGGTGAAAGCGTCGCCCGCCGCTTCCATCCGGCCCGTGCGCCCGATCCGGTGGATGTAGTCTTCGGGATGCTGAGGCACGTCGTAATTGATGACGTGGCTGACCGCGGCAATATCCAGGCCGCGGGCGGCGATATCGGTGGCGACCAGCACCTCGTAGCGCCCATCCCGAAAGCCGCGCAGGGCGTGCTCCCGCTCGCGTTGGGTGCGGTTGGAATGGAGCAAGGCCACCGCGTGGTTGTCGCGTTTGAGCAGGTGGGCAATCCGGTCGGCGCCCGACTTCGTCCTGCAAAAAACAATCACCGAATCGTAATTGACTCGATTGAGCAACTCGGTTAGCAAGTCCTTTTTCTGGGCGTCCGCCACCGGGTAGATGACATGTTTGACGCCCTTAGCCGGCGTGCGGCGCGCCCCGATTTCAACCAGTTGGGGATTGCGCATCGCCCATTTGATGAGCGTCTCGATCTCGGGCGGGATGGTGGCCGAAAAAAGCGAGGTGTGCCGGTTCCGAGGACATCTCTCGATAATGCGGCGGACGTCGGGCAGGAAGCCCATGTCGAGCATTCGGTCGGCTTCATCCAGGACGAGGTATTGGATCTGGTTGAGCTTGCAAACGCCTTGGCCGATGAGGTCCAAGAGCCGGCCCGGTGTTGCCACGATGACATCCATCCCCTTTCGCAGGTCTTCTCTCTGGCGTCCATAACCTACTCCACCGAAGAGCACGGTCACTCTCAGGTCCGTGAACCGGGCGAAATCGCGGAATGCGGTCTCCACCTGAGCGGCCAATTCACGCGTTGGCTCCAGCACCAGGACGCGTGGCTGGGGCTGGTGCCGCTCAAGCTTGGAGAGGATCGGCAAGGCAAAGGCGGCCGTCTTTCCCGTGCCAGTCTGCGCGCTGCCGATGACATCCAAACCGGAAACAATCAACGGAATAGCACGGAGCTGGATGGGCGTCGGCTCAGTATAGCCCATAGCCTTGACCCCTTCGGCCATGGCTGTGGACAGGCTCAGTTTGGAAAAAGCCATTTATATCAAGTCGCCGCCGAGACCGGGTCTGCCCTCACTTCAGCAGGAATCACGGCGGGAGATGGCGAGAGACTTTCCGGCGGTTCCGCGGGAAAAGCGGGCCTTTCCTGGGCGGAGGCCGCGACTTCGCTTGGCGCGGGTTGAGGCTCGCCTTCGCCGGCGGGGTTGGCTAGCTCCTGCGCTGTCGGCATTGCGGAAGGCGCGCCGGATTGCCCATCCACTTGGCCGGGCGGCGCGGCTTCAGACGCCGGTTCCACCGGCGCCGGAGAGGGAGAGCCGGCCTCCGCGGGTGCTGAGGTCGATTCAGTGGCCCGCGAGGGAGCCGAGATTTCCGCTTGAGCGGGAGACTCTGGGGGTGGAGGCGCCGTCGCGGTTTCCAGAGCGGGTTCGATCCGTGGTGGTTGGGTGGCTTCGGGCGCTTGGGCCTGGCCAGCCGGGGCGGCGGTTTTGGCGGGCTTCGGCGGCTTTGGCACCGGCTTCTTGGCCGTCTCCAGGACGCCACTGGCGAACTCGATGACGTGGCCCTGGTGGATTAGCCAATGCAAGTCAGCGATCACCTCGGTCTGCTCCGGCGTGGGCTGGTCATTCTGAGCCGGTGGGGAAGGCGAACCGGACTCGGCGGAGGTCGTTTCAGATACAGGAGCGGCCGGCGCGTCTGCGGACGCCGATGGCTGGCCTGCGGCAGTCGGATCTCCCGCAACGGCGGAGGTCGGCTCGCCGCTAACGCCTGGCTCGCCGGGCGGGATCGGTTGTTCGCCAGCGCCTGGTTCAGAGGGGCCGGCGGTGCTCGGTGGAGCCGCTGGCGCGAGCGGTGAGGGCGCCAAAGCCTCAATCAGGGAGCGGCGCGTGGACTTCGGATGCTCATTAAGATGCTCGACGATGCGTTTAATGCCCCTGGAGACGGGCGCGGCCGCCAGATCAAGATAATGCGGGCGGGCGACGCAGACGTGAGTGATGGATTTGTTGACCTTGAAGAACTGCAGGCCTCGAACCGAAAACTGCTGGCTCAGAGAGGTGGCGATCTGCAGCGGAAACCGCCGCTGGTCCTCCCAGACACTGCGACTGAGCCGAACCAGGCCGGAACTGCGCAACGCTCGCGCGGCCAGGCCGCTGAGGGTATGGTTCTCGACCGGCTTGATAATGTTTTCCTTGTGAGTCTCTTTGAAATGCTTCTCGACCGCTTCCATGTTGGGCAACTTGAGCGGTTCGGGCAGGTTCAAGCAGACGTACTCGGTTTGCCAGCTTTGGTCATCCACCCATTTCTTGACGACCTCTTCATCCCGAACGATTCGCACGCGCGCCTTGTAGGCCTCAAAGGGCATCCGCGAGAATCTCTCGGCATGGAGCCGGCGCAGTTGATTCTGGTAGTCGTGATGGTTGGGCGGGCCAAGGATCTGGCCGCTTATCCCGCATTGAGCAACAAAGGTGTAGGTGCCCTTCGGCGGCTCGGTGGGAGTCCGCTCCGCTTGGTAAAAGAGGTCAAAATGCTTTTTGAGCACATGGGAAACGGCCTCTTCCTCGGAAAGCCAGAGTGTGTCATCCAGCGCGCACAAAAACAGCGGCTGAACCGGCTGACCCTCGGGGTTTTTCCGGACGCTGAACACGACCGAGTGGCGCTCGGGCTTCTGCAAGATCATCTGGGCAATATCAAAGAGCGGATAAGCCCTCCCGGTAATCTTGATCTGCCGCGCCAGAGATTCCACCCCCTTCTCATCGGGCACAAGGCTAACCTCCAGTTCCGGCAAGGGCGCCGGCGGTTCGCGGTGCGGACGGTCCTCGGGGCGCCGCGGGCGCGCCCTATCCTCTCCGGAACGCCGCTCCGGCGCTGCTCCCCGGTCTTGGCGAGGATGGGTTCCGCGGCCGCCTTGCCGCTCGTCTCGCGGGCGGCGGTCCCGGCGGCCGGCCCCCTCACGTCGGGGCGAACGGAAACCGCGGCGATCATCCCGCCGATCAAACGTGCCCTCCTCGCCGGTATATTTGGCGTATTTGGCTGAGGAGGACTCCTCCAGCGCCCAAGCGGGCAAGAAGAGTTTCTCCAGGTCGAATTCGTTATCTGGTAGCGTGCTCATTAGGTTTGGTGGGCGCACATAAACGGGGCGCCCGGCAAATACCGCGCACACAGCATGGAACGGGTTTGGCCGGAATGCAAGCCTCGCGTGCCGCTCTCGTCTGTCTCTGGTCAATCGCAACCCGAAGAATCGTCGGCCACTTTGTCGAATTCTTCCCTTTTGTTGATAAGGTGGCCGACAAAGTGGCCCCTGAAGCAGCAAAATGCCCCTTTTCGTATGGCCCAAACCTCGGCCATTGCCGGCTTCGGGCCGGGAGTACCGCTGGCGGACTTTAGTTTTCGGGAGGCAGCTTATGGGTATCGGGATGGCGGAGGCAGGTCGGAGCGGCATCGACGGTGGTGATACTGTAACTGTCCTGGAAAGTCGTGCCGCCATCGGGGCAGACCACGTTGCCATGCAAGTAACTCTTGATGTCGCTGTAGGTGACGGTCGAGCCTTCGTCTTTGTTCATGTCCAGGGCCCATTGTTGAACGGCCCCTTCAATGTTTCGAAGGTTGCTGATGCAGGCGTTTTTCCGAGCGGTCTCGCGCGCCTTCATAAAGTTGGGAATCGCCAGCGTCGCCAGCATGCCAATGATGGCGACCACGATCATGATCTCGATGAGCGTGAAGCCGCGCAGGAGCTTGCGCCCCGCCTTTAAGGTTGGTGAAGGCTGATTGCCGTTATGCCGAGTCAGGCTTGAGATGTTCATCTTCATACAATACTAGACCTTTATCTATTCTCGCTCCGGCGTGAACCAAGCGGCGGGCGGTTTATATGTATGAGTACAAAGCTGTTCACGTATTGCCCGCCGCTAACCGGTTGCTTTACGTTATCAAGGTATAACACCGCAGGCAAGATTCAGTTGCGCAGAATCAGGGCGATCTACCGCTGGGCAGTTCCACCCAAAAACCGCTGCCTTTGCCATACTCGGACTCGATTCCGACCCGGCCTCCCATGCGCTGGGCGGCCTTGCGGACAATCGCCAGGCCCATTCCTGTGCCGGGGTACTCTGTCCCGTTGACAAGCCGCGAGAAGGGCTGGAAGAGCTTGCCCAGGTGGCTGGCTTTGATCCCGATGCCGTTGTCGCGGACCCAGACGCGGATGACATCCCCGCGGTCTTCGGAACTGATCGCCACCTCGGGGACGGTGCCCGGCCGGGTGAACTTGAGCGCATTGCCGATCAGGTTCGAAAAGATCTGCTCCAGGACGATGGGATTGGCCGTAACACGATGGAGCGGAACAGCGAGGTTGATCCGAGCGGACCTGGACTTGATGTCGGCCTCAAACGGAAGGAGTGCCCTCTGGACGATGTCGGCCAGGTCGATGGGAACCGTCGGCACTTCCAGAGTGTCCAGCCTGCCATATTCGAGGAGGTCGAGGATGAGCCGGTCCATCCGTTGCGCGGCGGTCTTGATTCGGGCCAGGTAATCCCGCCCCGTCTCGTCGAGCGTCGCGCCATATTGCTCGGAGAGTTCAGCGCTGAAGCCGATCATGGCGCGCACCGGGGCGCGCAAGTCGTGCGCCAAAGTATAACAGAATCCATCCAGGGAGCGGACGGTCTCCTGGAGCTTGGCGGTTCGTTCCAGAACTCTTCGTTCCAAATCGCCGGCATAAGCCTGCAACTGGGCTTTGGTTTCAGCCAGGGCGCGCTCGGCCTCTTTGCGCTGAGTGATGTCTCGAGCGATTTTGGAAGCACCGACGATCCGGTTGTGCCGGTCTCGGACAGGCGAAATGCTCAGGGAAAGGTCAATCGCCCTGCCATCCTTGCGTAGGCGGGTGGTTTCGTAATGCTCGATCCGTCGGCCCTGCCGGAGGCGTCTGAGGATGTCGGTTTCCTCATCAACCAGGTTGGGCGGTATAAGAATAGTAATCGACTTGCCAATGACCTCCTCCGCCTTGTAGCCGAAGATCCGTTCGGCGCCGCGATTCCAACTGGTGATGATTCCGTCCAGCGTCTTGCTGAGGATGGCGTCGTCAGAGGATTCCACGATAGCGGCCAACCATGCCTGAGCCTCTTCGGCTCGACGCAGTCCCTCCACGTCCGCACAGGTGCTCAGCCAGCGCAACACGGCTCCGCTCGCCTCCAGCCGCTGCCCGGATACATTCCAGAAGCGCACCATGAAGACGGGGCAGCCGGTGTCATCCCTGGCAATTTGACCCGCCTCGGCCTCAAAAAACTGCGTAGCGCGATTCTTGCCTTGCAGGCCGATTGAGGCTTTCTGAATCTGCCTGGTCCTGGCGGCACGCTCGAACAGCGCGCTCAAGCCTTCCGTGCCGCTTGAGCACAGGTTAAAGAGGTTGGCGTCCTCACACTCGGTGTGACTCAAACCGGCCAACTGGCAAAAAGCGCGGTTCGCGGCGACGATTCGCCCCTGTTCAGAGGTCAAGATCGCCGGCTCTGGCAAAAACTCAACCACGTCCTCACTCGGAACCGCCTCCAACATGCCCGCCTTCGCTTCCACTGGGCATGAACATAAAGCACCTCTCGCGCTCTGTCTAGGGATGATGGAGGGTGGATGGCGGAGAGTGGGTGATGGATGATGGAGGGTGGATGATGGGTGGCGGAGAGTGGGTGGTGGGTGGTGGATGGTGGATGGTGCGCGTCTCAGCAAAACAGTCCCCCTCGGTGACGGAAGAAGAAAAGCGCCCTGAGTCGGCCACCGCTGGGCGCTTGGAAGAGTCTTGTGTGGCACCCTCTCTCATTAACACCCTGCTTCAGTGGGGGTGTAATCCAGAGTTGGAGCGCAGTCAACTGTTTCAACTTCAGGGCGGTTGGTGAAGGCCGCGACAATAAAATGCGCGGCCGCGTATTTTATTGTCGCGGCAAGGAGGACCCCCGGGTGCCAGGCGCCCCCAAGTTCACTGCGCACATAACCCCTCGGAAATCCAACCCTTCTAACAATGCGACGGTCCGCGCGCGAGTCATTCAAACCTGCTGACGGCGGGCCGCGCACCTCCCCGTGCCGGAGGCACTTTTGAGAGGAGTCCAAGTTTCAACTGTGTCCACCCATCATCCATCATCCGTCATCCATCATCCGCAAACGGCATTTGAAAAAAGCCGGTGTATCCCGCAGTATAAGGGCGTGAAAGCGAGAAAGATTCGGCTCTTTGTCAAACCGTATTGTGGTTGGTGCCGCAAGGCGCAACGCTGGCTTGACGCACATGATGTGGATTACGAAGCCGTCGATGTCATTGCCGATGAGTCGGCGTTCGACGAGATGATCCGGCTTTCGGGCCAGGAGCTTGCGCCCGTCCTGGAGGTCGATGGGCAAATCCTGGCTGATTTTGGCCCGGAGCAGCTCCCCGACTTTTTCAAACGACTCGAAACCAAGAATGCCCGAATCCAATCTCATTGAGGAGCGGCAGCGCCCGCGCCTGCCCGACTGGCTGCGGGTACGGCTGCCTACCACCGAGAGCTTCGCCCATACCCGCGCCTTGCTTGATGAGTTGAAGCTGCACACGGTCTGCCAAAGCGCCCGCTGCCCCAACCATTGGGAATGCTGGAGCAAGAGAACTGCCACCTTCATGATTGGGGGGGATCGTTGCACCCGCGCCTGCCGGTTCTGCGCCGTGGGCACCGCCAAGCCCCTGCCGCTGGAGTCCGACGAGCCGACTCGCGTTGCCGAGGCCGTCCAGCGCATGCGGCTCCGGCATATAGTGATTACCGGTGTTGCTCGGGACGACCTGCCCGACGGCGGAGCGGACCATTTCCGGCGCACGATCGGGGCGGTGCGCGCGTTAAACCCGCGCGTGGTGATTGAGGTGTTGACCCCCGATTTCAACGCCAACGACTCCGCCATTGCGGCGGTACTTTCAGCCCGGCCAAACGTCTTCAACCACAACCTCGAAACGGTGCGCCGGCTCTCGCCCGCCGTCCGCTCCCGGGCCACTTATGACCGTTCATTGGAAGTGCTGGCTAAAGTTAAGGAGAAGGCGGCTGGTTCGATTTACACTAAGTCCGGCCTGATGCTGGGCCTGGGCGAACGGCGCGAGGAGTTGCTGAGCGCGCTGGGTGATTTGCGCCGCGTGGGCTGCGACATCCTGACTCTGGGCCAGTACCTTCAGCCGACACTGCGCCATCTGCCGGTGGTCGAGTTCATTACCCCCGGCCAATTTGAGGAATACGGCCAGCGCGCCCGCGAGATGGGGTTCATCCATGTGGCCAGCGGGCCCAAGGTGCGCAGTTCCTACCACGCCGATGAATTCCCCGCCTCATCCGACGACGATCAGATGCATGGATTCGGGCAGGTTGGCCGCGACGCGGGTGACGACGTTGCCTTTGAGCAGGTTGACCAAGGCAGCGCGCCGGCTGCCGCCCAGCACGACGGTGTCAACCCCGAAGGTGGCGGCGATGTCGATGATGGTATCGGCGGGTGAATCGCTGATGCTATAAAGCTTATTAACGTTCATTGCCTGGCTTTCGCGTTCGAGGCGGGTGAACAGTGCGCGCGCATAAGGGTCGTTTTGCCAGTTGGCGCCCATGTCGATGGTAACAGCCACCTCGCGGATGTAGAGGACTAGCAGGTGAGCCTTGCGCAGGCGGGTCTCTTCGAGCGCAAACTGGAGACCGGGTGTCCATCCGCGCGCGGCCACCAGGATGAATTGGCCAAGGAAAACGAGGCGGGCGGGTTCGGCGGAGGCGAGATGGGCGGCTGGTTCCTGAGCCGGCGCCACCGCGGGTGCGGGCGCCGCAGCCTGCCGGCGCTGAGTGAACTCGCGCACGACCAGGCCAAGGCCCACGACGATGGTTACGAATATCAGGGCGGGGAGCTTGGTGATGGCAATCGTGAGCCAGACAGCCGTCAGGGCGATGAGCGTGACCTTCATCACCACCCGTTCGTGCAGAGCGAGATCGACCGTCCGGGCAAAAGCGGTGGAGCCGATATTGATGGCGATGGCGCCGATGACGCCAATGGCGTAGAGGTGGGAGAGGCCCTCGACCGAATCCTCGGCGTTGAGCACGATGACCGGCAGCACGGTGGCCATGATGAGCGGCACCCAGGGAACGCCGAAACCGTTAAGCTGGGTAAATGGGTGGGGGAGTTCGCCGTCGCGGGCCATCACGTAGATGAGCGATACCATGCCGGTCACCGCGGTGTTGACCGCCGAGAGGAGCAGCAAGGCAAAGACGATGCCAACAACGTGGCCAAACCAGCGGCCGACGAAAATGTCGGCCATGTAGCGAAGCAGGTCGGCCTGGTGGTGTGTCGCGTCTGCGGGCAGGCACATCGCCGTGACGCTCAGCAACCCCGTGCCGATGACCACCTCCGCCATCACCACCACAATCGCCCGCTTGGAGGTGCCGTGGACGGTCGGGTTTTCGGGCGTGGCGGAAGGGTCGAGGCGCATGACGCCGGTATTGCTGGCGGCGGCCTCGACTCCGGAGAGGGCCAGAATCATTCCCACAAACGCCACCCAGTTTTCCGCCACCCCGCCTTTGGGCACCTGGGCATGGAATTGGGCCAAATGTGGCAGCCCGGCCCCGATGAGAGCCAGGACGGTCAACACTGTGGGCAACCCAAACCATACGGCAATGCTGCCGGTGTGTTTGGGGCCGAAGAAATTCATGAGGCCAATCAGGAAGATGGCAGTGATGGCCCACTTTTTGGCTTCCGCCTGGGCAAAGCCCAGGTAGTGAAAGGCGTCAAGGCAACTCAGCGAAGCGGTAACGATAAAGTCGGCCAGCAGGAGGAGTCCGCCTATCATGGCCAGGCGCCGGGAATGAATTCCGGCGGAGGAATAGACGCCCCCGCCGGTGGGGAAATGCTTGCAAATCCAGATGTAATTGAATCCGACCAAGGCCGTTAGCGCGCACACCGCCAGCAAATGAGGCAGGGCGGCGAAACCGGCCACAGCCAGGCCCAAGCCGATGACGTAGGCCTTGCTGGTCCCCCAATCACCGTAAAGCAAGGCGGCGGCCCGGATCCAGCCGACATTGCGGGGGCGGCCTATACTGCTGATTTCCATTGCGCTTGCTTAAGGCTACGGTTGCTCGGTCCATCCGTGCGCGTCTCGAACGGCAAGCATGGCAGCCAGGATCTTGGTCCAGGTGTCCGGTTTCATCATCACGTCGTTGGGGAACATGCACCCGTCCCAGCAGACGTGTCGCATCGTCTTGGTCGGCTGGCCATCTTCACCGCGCAGCCAAAGGCCCGCATGGCGGGCGATGTCGAGCTTGCCGCTTGCGTCATCCGGCAGGCAATGGTGCCCGGTCTTGTCGTGCGTTCCAGACCCTTTAACCGTGGCGTCATTCTGCGCAACATGAAAATCAATCGTCCAGGGACGCAGGGCGGCGGTCAATGTTCGCAATGCCTCGTCCAACCGGCCCGCCTCCGACCAATCCCATTGGGGTGGCAGGATAGCGTCCTCGGGTGCGTTGTACCCGAGCACATACAGAAGCGTGTGGGCCATGTCCGCCTGAAAACCGAGTGTCTTGGGCCGGTTCACGCGCTCCAGCAACTCCGCCATCTTCCTCCAACTGTGCATGCCGCCCCAGCAGATTTCCCCTTCCGCCGCCAACCGTTCTCCATAGTCCTCCGCGACGTTACAAGCTTCTGAAAAGGTCCGCGCGATTTTGACCTGGTTCCCCTGCGCGTCTTGCGCCCAATCGCCTACCCCGCACGCGGAATCGATTCGGACTACCCCGTAGGGCCGGGCACCGAGTTCTCTCAAAAGTCGCCCGATGCGGCAGGCCTTCTCCACTTGCCCCACGAATCGCTTGCGCTCCCCGTCCGTGCCCGCGGCGGAGCCCCCTCCGGTCGGGGCCCAAACCGGCGCCACAATCGACCCAATGACCAAGCCCTTGGAACGAACCTTGTCCGCCAACCGCTGGAGGGTCTCCCGGCTGGCATTGATGTCAATGTGCGGCTCGAAAAGGAACAGGTCAACGCCATCAAACCGGACGCCATCAAGCTGGGCCTGGGCCGTCAGTTCGAGCATGGTATCAAGGTTGATACTCGGTTCGGCCCCTGGACTGCCCTTTCCGACCAGTCCGGGCCACATGGCATTGTGCAGTCTTGGATAATTATTGTTGTGTGTCGCTTCCATAGGTGTTACGACGCGGCGCAAAAACTCAACTCCAGGGGCGTTCAAGCACTGCAAGAACTCTTTGAAGTCTTTGGTCAGTGACCTGGGATCCATAGTTGAGCCTGCGCAGCGATTCCGCGTGATTGAGCCGTTCCTCCGGGGTCCGGCCCCACCAGAACTGGCGGTCCTCCCGCTCTGCGTCCACCCGCGTGGTGATCTGCATCGTGCGTCGGTCCACCCGCAAAAAATCTATTGCCGTGCGTTTCATCAGCTAACCCATACGCATATTGCTTCATCTGAGACCGAAAGCCAAGCGCGTTTTAAAGGTGTCAAGCCTCTATGTTGCCAGTTCCCTCTGCTTCTCGCGCCGATGTGCCGCTCTCGCCTCGTGCGGCGTCAGTTGCGAACCCAATCTCCAGGTGTATCCCACGTCATAAGCCGAGGCGAGCAGGAGACAACCTCCCCAATGATGCTGCACGGCACAGTCCCTATTTTGACACAGATCGGGCAATATCGGGGCTTGACCCCTTCTTGGGAGGCTAGCGCGTGGTGGCTGCCGACGCGCTTGCTTCGGGTTCGGCGGCGCTATCCTGCCAATCGTCTGAGGTCTGGTCCTGAGCAAAAGGCTCGGTGTTGCGGGGAGCGGATTTCAGCCTTGCTAGGGACTTGCTTCCGCGCCGTGTCACCAGATTCAGCAAGGCAGGCAGAAAGGTTAACCCGGCGAGCATGCAGGCGGCCAGGCCCATGGACATGACCTCGCCCAGGCTCTCCAACCCGCGGTGTTTGCCGAGCATGAAGCTGCCAAAACCGGCGATGGTTGTCAGGCCGGAAACCAGGACGGCCTTGCCGGTGCTACGGGCCAGGATGCTGGGAGTCTGTTCCTCGGCGAAACGATTGAGGATATGGATGCCGTTGGTCACGCCGATGCCGATCACCAGCGGCAGGGTCATGATATTGGCGGGGTTGATTGGGATGTTGAACAAGCCCATCAGGCCCGCGAGCCACAACGAGCCGACGCCCACGGGCACCAGGGCCAGGAC
The DNA here is from genome assembly GCA_021784555.1 of bacterium. GTDB lineage: Bacteria > Verrucomicrobiota > Verrucomicrobiia > Limisphaerales > UBA8199 > JAJYHY01. Next base: position 8,747 of record JAJYHY010000061.1, on the reverse strand, counting down.
GACGGAGAGCAGGCTTCGAAAATGGATGAGGACCAGCAAGATAATCGCCACCAGGGCGTACTCGGCCGCCTGGACATAGCTCTTTTTGAGCAGACTGGTGTACTCGTAAAGCTGAACGGGGGTGCCGGTGACGTCGGGATAGACGGTTCTGACTTCAGAGACGAATTCCTTCTGATTCTCGCGGTCCCACAGGTCCTTTTTGGGATTGACCATCAGGAGATACTTGCCGGTGACTCCGATAAACCGGTCTCGCAAGGTGGCGGGCAGGTCCGCAATGCGCAGGGGCGCGCTGTTATCTTGATGTTGCAGAGCGGTGAAGGTGTCATGCACGTCCTTGAGGAGAACCTGCTGGAACTGCGCCAATTTCAGGGAGTTCGCCCGCAACTGTTCATCGTCGCCCAGGAGCATAGAGCGGCGCAGGTCGCCGATGGCGCTGCGCAGCGAGAGCAGTTGCTTGTCGAGCCCGACACCGTCCTCACCGACGGCGTCGGCCGCGTAACCATACGAGGAATAGAGGGTCAGGCTGAGGTCATTGAGATTGACCGGACGCGAATCGATGGGAGCAAACGTGAGCGAGGCAAGGCTGCGCTTGATGTCGCCGACGATCGCCAGCTTATTGCTTTGGTTCTCGGCAAGAAATGGCGCGATGGAGTCCACGCCGGAGACGGCGGGCAGGTTGGTCAGTTGTTGTTCGAGCGCGAGCGCCTCGGTGAGGTTGGTGGCGATGACGGCGCCGTAGAGCACCGATTTGGGGGCGGAATTGCTCGAGGCGATGGAGTTAGTCGCATAGATCAGCTTCTCTTCGTATTGGACGGCGGGCAAACCCTCGCTTTGGAGGTGGAGCAGGTTGTAATCAAAATAGACTTTGGAGACCCGGGTCAGGGCCAGCACACAGAGGACGCCGGTAATGGAGGTTACCAACACCGGCCTTTGAAGCCAGAGATTCTCGATGCGGGCGCGGCGTTCCGCTGGGTTGCCCCGTTCATGATCAATGACATTCTGCCGCCCGTGCAACAGCAACACCGGCAGCATCGTCATCATTGGCACCAGGCAAACTACCAGGCCGCCTCCGCAAATAATGCCCATCTCCTGGATGCCTTTGAAATTGGTGAAGGCCATGGCCAGAAAGGCGCCCGCAGTGGTGAACGCCCCGGTGAAGACGCCCTGGCCGGTGAATACCATCGCCTTGATCATCGCCGCCTGCTCGCTCCTGCCACAGCGCAGTTCCTCCTCGTAGCGCGAGATGAGGTGAACTCCGTAATCGATAGCCAGGCCGATCAGAATCGGAACGAACATCACTGTCAGGATGTTCAAGTGGCCCACGGTCAAAGTGGCAAAGCCGAGTGTGTAGCCCACGCCGATGATGAGGCAGAAGGTCGCCTTGATGGGGCGGCCGGTTTCCTGGTAGCCGTAGATGAAGATGAGCGCGCAGAGGATCAGGGACGCCACGCTGGCCAGCGCGGCGTCATGCTTTGATTGCACCATCTGGTCGTGATCGAGCACCGGTTCGCCGGTAATCCCGACGTTTAAGCCCGGCACCTCCTCCTTAGTCTCGTTGACCAGCGTGCGCAGGCGCTCCACCGCCGCTCCGTTGAGCGATTCCCTCGGGGCCTGGGCGGTGATGATGAAGATACGGCCATCGGCAAAGGTGACATACCCGGACTCGTCCGAGTCGGGGCTGGAATCAAACAGCGCCGTCACGCCGGGTGACAAAGGCGGGCCGGAACTGGAGAGGCTGTCGTCGGCTTGGGTGACGATACGCTTGAGCGCGGGCAGGGCCTTAACCAGCGAACGGTTTTGGGCATTCTCCTCCTCCTTGGCGTTGCGAAACTGCGCGTTCACCATCGTGAAGAGAGAGTCCAGGTTCGTCGCGTGGGTGAACTCCTGGATGAAGGGGAGATAGTCCTTGAGGGTTCGCCGGAGTTCCTTCAAGTCCGCTTCGGGAACGAAGAGCAGGGCCTTGGAGCCGAGCGTCTTGAGGTCGCCCTTGTAAAACACGTCATGGAAGAAATTGGTCTCGGCCTCCAGCTTCGGGGCCAGCCGCTCGACGAACTCCCGATTCTTTTCCGGGTCGTCGCTCTCGGCAACGACCACCAGATCGTCCTGAGTGGGAAACTCCTTCTTAAACTTGAGAAACGTCTGGTGATACTTCTTGTTTGCGCCGACCAGGTCGTCCTGGCGCATGTCAAATTGCAGATACTTGAAGGTATAGAAGATACAGAAAACAAAGAGGACCAACTGCGGATAGATGAAGGGACCCGGGTGCGCGAAGAGGCCGCGCGCCAGCGCCGACAAGGCCCGGGCGACAAGATTGGTGTCGGTGAGCTTTTTCATAAAGCCCCGCTCAGATTGCGGTCCTCAAGGCCTGGCACGGATCTATAGACCTAGTCCGCATTGGAATAGACCTCCTTGACGTCATCATGGTCCTCAAGGGCCTCGACCAGCCTGTTGAGCGCGGTGGAGGCCTGTTCGTCGGGCAGAGGGACGGTGACGGTGGGCAGTTCGGTAATCCCCGCCACGTCCGGCTTGATCCCCTTGGCCTCGACCTGCTTGTGGACCGCCTCGAAATGCGCGGGGTCGGTGATGATTTCAAAGCCCTCCGGCTCGGCCCGAAAATCCTCTGCCCCGGCCTCCAACGCCATCTCCATCAAGTCATCCTCGCTGGCGCCATCGCGCGGGATGATGATCTGTCCCTTGCGATGAAAAAGGCGAGTGACGGCGCCCTGCGTCGCGATCGAACCCCCGTTTTTGGTAACAATGCTCCGAATCTCCGATGCGGTGCGATTCCGGTTGTCGGTGCTGATTTCGACCAGCAGCGCCACCCCATGCGGGCCGAAAATCTCGTAAGTGAGGTCCTCGAACGCGGCGGCCTCGCCACCGCCGGTTCCCTTCTTGATTGCCCGCTCAATGTTATCGTTAGGCATGTTCGCGGCGCGGCATTTGAGCAGCACCATGCGCAACCGAGGATTCATCGCCGGGTCGCCCCCGCCTAGCTTGGCCGCAATCACGATTTCCTTGCTAAGCTTGGAAAAAATCTTTCCGCGCTTGGCATCGACCGCACCCTTAAAATGCTTTACCTTTGCCCATTTACTGTGACCGGACATATCGATTCGCCTTTAGCTTGAGACTCAACGCATTCTCGCGCGTCCGCGCGGGGAACGGCGTGCGGAGTGTGACGTTGCCGCCCGCCTGCCGCGGCGATTCGCCCCGGTGTTTCCCGCTAACAAACGTGACCTTGCTCTCCTCCCCCAACTACGCCGAATAATTTGACCGCGCCACAAGGCGGCAATTCAAACGTCCGCGTCGTTGAAGGATGTGCTTGGCTCTTAGCCAACGCTATTCAAGCACAACTAGGAGCCGGGAAAAAGCGGAATTTTGGGCAGCTAGGGAGCCAGGTAACCAGTCCCTATGAGAACAGCGCGTCGATATCCCGCATCCCGTGAAGGACCCGGATGACTTCAACGCCGGCAGCGGCGGTACGGTAGAAAATCAGGTAGTTCGGGAAATCCGGGATGACGAAGTAACCAATGCCATGAGGATGATCTCCGGGAAAACGCCTCGCCGGGCCGAGCTCGGGATGTTCTGCCAGTTTGGCGCACACACGATAGGCGGCATCGATGACGCGTTCCGCCGCCTCGGGATTATCTCGGGCGATGTAGGCGGAGATTGCGTCGAGATCATCGAGCGCCTCCGGTGAAAGACTGAATTTAGGCACGCGCTTTGCCGTCCTTCCGTCGGTTTCGCAGCCGGCGAAAGGCATGCTCGCCCTCGACGCCTTCTCCCCGGTCGAGGCCGTCGATGCCCTTGATGAGCTCTTGTTTGAGCTCGTCGAGAGAAGAAACCGAAATACGCTTCAAGAGGTCTCTTTCCTCCAGAAGCCGCAGGCCTTCCCGGAGAACCTCACTTGCGGTTTGAAAATCTCCATGCCTGACCTTCGAGTCGACAAACCGTTCCCACTTGGTGCCGAGAGAAACGTTCATACAGTGGCACTCCGCCAAATCATCGTCATGGAACCAGTCTGGCACAGTGATATTGTATGCGCAATATTTGTTATTGCCTTTGGTTTGCGAGCGTGCGAGTCTTCGTAAGGGAGCTGGATCTCAATGATGCTGCCGAGAATCGACCCGTACGCCTTCACTCGAGGGTCGAATCCCTTGTGCGGTACGCCGGCGGTTGTTCGGCCAAGGCAAATGCGAGTTGGGCCTCCATGCATTCGGGTTCGACAGTGGCGCCAAGTTCCGCTTCCAGATCCTGCCCCTTGAACCTCGGATAGAGGCTCGCCAGCCGGGGGATGGCGGCCTCGGCGATGCGGAAATACTCGCTGTCCAACTCCAAGCCGATCGAATGATACCCCACCGCTTCGGCGGCGGCAATCGTGGAGCCAGAGCCCATGAACGGGTCGAGAATTGTGCCCTCGCCAAGAGGCAGCAACGCGCGGACGATGATCCGCATGAAGCGCTGTGGCTTGAGGCATGGATGATCGGAAATCCGTTCCTCGAATTTGGGTGTTCGCCCGCTGGGAATAGCGTCGGGAAGGGGCTTCTCGGCCGAGAGCCGCCTTAGACCGCCTGCCTTCCAGCGGCGCAGGTTCTCGGCGACCGTCTTGGTCTCAATCGGCTTGCGAAAGAGCATCCACGGTTCGTAAGCCCCCTTCGCGCTAACACAGACCTCGGGGAATTCCTTCTCGGCGTTCTTGGGACGGTCGCCACCACGGAAGCTGTAGTAAAGGCGCATAAGGGCGGGCCGGACCTCGAAACCTGCCTCGGTCATCGCCCCCTGCACATGATGCTGCAGGATTGGATGCCCGGCCACACATACATGCGCTCCCGGCACGAGCGCGCGTATCAGAAGCCTTCCCCAATCCCGAAAGTAATCTCTCAGATGTTCTTTCTGCTCGCTTGTCAGCACCGTGAAGCGCGGAAGCGGATCGCGATGGCTGCCACCGATCTTTGGCGGCAAACGCCAAACCCCGCCCCGCCCTCCACGCAGCTTTGCCAACTCCTTCTCCGTGAACTCCAGCACGCCGTAAGGCGGGTCGGTGCAGACCGCGTGTATGGATTGCGGGGCGCAGCCCGGCAGCCATTCGAAGCAGTCAGCCTGTTCTATCTGATACATGGTTTCGTACCGTGCGGATGGCACCCCGCACTCTGAACTGCGAACGGAATATTGCTCTCCTCCGGTGTTGCTGAGCGCCCAAGCTCAGCGTTTGCTAGGCGCGCGCCTGGCGCGGCGGGTCGTCGGCTGCCGCGATTTGCCAGGGGTTTTGGCTGGTTCCAATACGGCGTCCAGGTCTTCCGACCGCACGCCGCGCCCGGCCTGGATGCTAGCCCGCGCGCGAGCGATGCGCTCCAGAAAGCGCGGATCGTGCTCCAGGCGGTACTCCAGCCAATCGTCCTCGTTTGAAAAGCCGACGAGAATGCCCGTCGGGCGACCATGACGAGTAATCACGATCTGCTCAGACGCGGCCTCACGGAGGAAGCGTGGCAAAGATGATGTCATACGCCATTCCGGCCAGAACATGGCCAAAATGGCACCCGCGGTCAAGAGCACGCGGAGGAGCCTAATGACTCAGTGGGATTGACGTCAAGATTGTTCTTGGAGCCGGCCAGCGCGTCCAACCCCGGCGCCAGCCGCTGGCACGGGCTTTCGACGCCGTCGCCGATGGCGAACTATCGTCGTCCTCATAGGAGCGCGGCAGTTACCTCTGGGCGAGAATCTCGACTTGCCAAAAGTCTCCGCGCTGTTCCGAGGTATTCCGCATCGATGTCGAATCCGATAAAATGCCGCACACCGCATTCCTTTGCGGCGAGGGCGGAGTGGCCGATTCCTACGAAGGGATCGAGTACGACCAAGTCTGGCCGGAATCCGTGAATCTTGATGCAGTTGGCCGCCAATTCAACCGGGAAGGTGGCGGGATGCGGGCGCTGCTTGGAGCGGCTGACGATGGTTTTGTAGGGGATGAACCAATTGTTGCCGCGGCAGCGCAAGTCGCGGCCCTTGGTGTGAGCCCAGCGCCCGATATTCGATTTGTGCATGTAGGGAACGCCAAGGCCCAACCGGTCCAGCGGCGTGTCGCCTTGCTTGGTCAGGTGGAAAACGTATTCGTGGCAGTCGTTGACGTAACGGTTTGAATGGATGGGCTTGTAGTGTCCCGCTGAGAGCAATTGGCCGTCCTTGGTCTGAATGGCGATGGATTTGATCCAGTGGAACGTGTTCTGGAGCACAAAGCCGACCCTTTCGCCCTTGAGGGTGACGACCAATTCGTGCGGAATGAGGGGATTTGACGGACATGCCCCGAGGTTCAGGAAGAAGGAACCCTTGGGTTTGAGGACGCGTTTGACCTCCCTGGTCCAAGCGCATGACCAATCCAGATATTCCTGGGGAGTTTTGTTGTCTTTGTAGGCTCCGTACTTCGTGCCCAAATTATAGGGGGGCGAGGTGACCACGATATCTACTGATTCGTCGCCCAGGGTTTTCATGCCTTCGATGCAATCCACCGGCCGAAGGTCAAAATCATCGCTCTTACTGCTCATTGAAGCTCTCGTTCAGGATAAACACTCGTCGAGTATAGACAGGCGGGAGACCCGGCGGCGAGGAATCTTCGCGTGCCGACAGGAGTTCAGGCTCCGGCGGGCTTGCATCGAGCGGAAAAAAGCGTAACAATCCGGGTAAGAATTTAGGATTTTGGATTTGTATGAAGGCTATTACGGTCAGATTCGTCAGTGCCGCCGGTTTGGCTCTCCTGCTCGCCGGCTGCAACACCCCTTATGGCGACCCTGATTACACGGCCAACGGCGCCCTGATCGGAGGGGCGTCTGGAGCCGCCATCGGCGCAGTGGCGGACCGCGGCGCACCTGGCGTCGGGGCGCTCATTGGGGGCGCGGCCGGCTTGATCACCGGCGGCCTCATCGGGCATAGCATGGACAGGCATCGGGAGGCTATGGAGAGCGCGCCGCCCCCGCCGGTTTATGTCCCCCCGCCGGCTGCTCCTCCCACGGTGGCGGAGATCGAGGCGATGAGCCGGGCTGGGTTGAGCGATGACGTGATCATAGGCCAGATCCGGAACAGCCATGCGGTGTACCACCTCGATACCAACACTCTGATCGGACTGCACGACTCTGGCGTCAGCCAGAATGTTATCGCGTGCATGATCAATACCGGCAATATGGTGGTCGCGGAGGCGCCGCCGGCCGCCCCGCCGACTGAGGTGACAGTCGTTACGCCCGGGCCGGACTACGTCTGGGTCGATGGCGAGTGGGTCTGGAGCGGCGGAACCTGGATCTGGATTCGGGGACGCTGGGTGTTTCCCCCGTATCCGCACGCGATCTGGATCCGGCCCCACTGGGTGCGTGGCTATTACGGCTGGCATAGAGTTCCCGGCTGCTGGCGCTAACCGGAAGATTTCATGCCACGAACGAGACAGCGACAGTCCGCAGGTAGGGTGCGCAGTCCTCTGCGCGCCGCCGTCCCCACAACTGGCAGCACCCTCCCGTTCTGCGGCGCGCAGAGGACTGCGCGCCCTACCCGCACCAGGAACTGTTCCGGCTAAGAACGATGCATTCGGCTTTTTCACCCTCAGCCGGAGACTCGCTCGAGCTTCCACGCTGCTGCTGGCTCGCCGCGCTGGCGCCACTGCTGCTCTTTTGCCTCACCGCCTGCGAGCAGCCAAAACCAGTGGCCGCGCCAAAGCCGCCGCCCCGAGCGGAAGCGGCGCCCAAACCGCCGGTCGTAAAGTACAGCAAGAAGTATGACCCGCAGATTGAGGCGATTATCCGCCTGGCCAACCAGGGCCAATGGGAAGAAGCCCAAACCAACGCCGACGCGCTCTATCTCCAGGCCGAGGCGGATGCGGCCCGCTCTAATACAGCTATTGATCCGGTTGTCCAGCGGGTCCAAAGCTGGATAGCGCGAGAGGGCAAAGTGGTCCGGCAGCAGAACCTGGAAAACAAGATCCGGCAGGTCGATGCCAAGAATTCCGTCTTCAATCCCACGCTCAAGAGCCTGCTGACCGAGCAGAAGGATCGGGGTCTGCCCCCGCGCAAGGACGTGCGGGACACGGTCTCCCGCATCGAGAATTCCCGCTACATTCCCGAGAGCTACGGCAAGACCCTCCATGAGCAGGGGCCGCTCTTTGACCTGGAGAGTGCCCCCGGCCCGATGTCCAAGCTGCTGGACAAGGAAGTTTCCATCCACCTGGACAACGTTCCGCTGGAGACGGTGCTGGTGCAGTTGAGCCAATCGAGCGGGATCAATATTGTGGCCGACAAGTCGCTGCCGGCCCTCAAGCAGGTGCTGACCATCAACCTGGATCACGTCAAGCTGGGGGAGTTTCTGAAGTATGTCTCGCGCAACTACGACTTGCAGTTTCAGGTGGGCAATGAATTGGTGTGGGTGACCGACGGCAAGGACCCCAAGCGGCTGATGCAGGAAACGCGTTTTTTCCGGCTGCGCAAGGGGTTTGTGCTGCCGGCGGAGTTTGGGGCCGAGCAGGTCGTCAAGACCTTCACCACCCAGGGCAACGTGCATACGGAGACGGACACGGCCAATTACAAGAGGTTCGTGAACGACGAGGCGCCGGATAAGCCGGCGTTGGAGCAGGCCATCGAGCAGTTTTTTGCGGCGACGAACACGGCCTGGACGATTGATTACGAGCACAACCTGGTGGTGGCGCGGGGCACGCCGGAGCAGTTGGATTTGCTGGCGCGGATTATTCAGGAATTCGATCAGCCCATTCAGCAGGTGCTCAT
>JAJYHY010000439.1 GCA_021784555.1 bacterium | reverse complement strand
GAAAAGATTATCCAGATGGATTCCGCCAAAGCTGGCTCTGCCAAGCCGATCAAATCAGCAGCGCAGACCAGCAACCTATGAGAAGGACTTGGCTATGGAATGGAATGGCGGTAATTTGAATATGATGAACGATGTCGTTGACATCCGGTTGATGAAAGGCCGACAGCGGGCCGAGGACAAGCGGCGGCTGACGGCGGGTGAGGTCACACCGGAGGAACTCGACCGAGAGAATTCTCTCATCCGTTCGGCCGGTGACATTGTTCACACGGATTTTTCTCCGAAAGCAACGCCGGAGTCATGGGAACGGATGCTTCAAGAAATCCAACGGAGTTAGAAGATTTCCTTGCGGTTCTGACCCAGACCGACGATGAGGGACAGTCCTTTGTTATGGTGGGCGGCCAAGCGGTTAACTATTGGGCCAAACTGTACCTGCCGCGCGAGCCGCGCTCGCGGACGCACCTGCCGTTCACGCGCAAAGACCTTGACTTAATTCGCAGCAAAACCAGCGCCCGGCAAGTGGCGCAGACCTTGGGCTGGCGCTACTCACCGCCGGTGATGGGCGGCGGGCCGGTTCGAGGCGTTGTGAGTTCTCCAGCAACCACCCACCCATTGAGGGTCGAATTTCTTTGGGAAATCAAGGGCGTGCCGCAGCAAAGCTTGGGTGAGTTTGCCCGCCGGAACGTCATTGAGATGGAAGGCAGCGGACGGCAAGTGGCAGATTCACAGTTCCTTACGACAGCTTGACAACGGGGGACAATCGCGGGGTATGAGAATCTGATGGGGATGCATAGTCGCGGCGTGCCTCATAAGCGCGAACCCCACGGCGCGAGCCACCGCAGTCAAGGTGGAGGCGCGAAGCACCCGACCTTGACGGTGACCGTCTTCCGTATAATGGAAGCGCGGGCGCACCGCTCATCTTGTGCTCGCGTTGAGCCGTCTTTTTGCGGCGCGTTCATTCTTCTCCCTCCATTTGAGGCGGATCACCTCGCACGCCCGGCTCATCCATTTGAAATCCGCCTTCTTCTGCTCAATCTCGTGGAGCGGGTGACATGGGCGCGTAACCGCTCGGCGTCGTCGGTGAACACGCGGCAGAGGTCCCGCCCGCGCGAGATGCTGACGTGGAATTGCTCCTGGCTCACCGCGGGCAGGGACCGGGCCGAGGCCACGACCAAGACTTCATCGGCTGTCTTGCCCTGGGCGGCATGGGAAGTGACCGCGTAGCCGTGGGTGAAGGTGCGGTAATCCGCCGGCAGCATCCTGCCGTCCCTCAGAACGATGGCATCACCGGCCAGGACTTTGACCTCGACCAGTTCACCGTTGATGAATTTCTTTCCCCAGTTGGATTGGAGCAGGAGCCTGTCGCCGGCCGCCACTCTGAGCTTCCGCTTCTCCCCCACGTCATACGAGGCCGAGTCTCGGCCCAAGGGCAATAGCCCCTCCGAGCCATCCGCCCTTCGCACCTTGAGTGAATCGGTCTCCACGGCAAGCACCTCGACGGATTCATCCTTGCGAAAACCCGTAACTAGTGTCTGGGAGAAAACGCGTGATTTTGGCGCGGGAGCGGGGCCATAGTCATCACAAAATGATGGGCGATCGGCGTCCTTTGCCTTCAACGGCCCCTTTCCCGGCCCCCGGCGGGGCTTTTAGCCTCGCCCACACGCGCCGAACGGCCCTTCCGGGCACACCCCGCCCGTCGGGGTCGTCGGCAGTGGAATCGTTGGCGCCGCTCAGGCGGCCTCGGCCAGCACCGTCTCGGCCGCGCAGCGCCGCGCCAGCAACTGCCGGCCAATAAGGTGCAGGTTGTAGGCCAGCACCCCGTAGCCGATATAGAAGCCGTTCAACCGAAACCAACAATAACACCGGAAATCTGCAAATATGTCCAAATTATCCAACAACAGCCCCTGGGTCCCCATGGCCATCGGCTTTGCGATTGGCGTAGTCACCCTCGGCGCCGTCGTCCTGGCGTGGAACCACGACCAGCAGCCGACTCAGTACGCGTTGGCTTCCCCCGCCCAACCCGCAGCGGCCCCGGTCGTATCCTCCACGCTGAGTTCGACCGGCTTCCCCCTCCTGGAGGCAGCGGCCCCCGCCGCGCCGGACCCGGCCGTCGCCCGGGTGGCCGCCCAATTCACTTGTTCCTGTGCGGATCGCTGCGGCAAGACAGTGGATGTCTGCACCTGCGAAACCGCCCAGACCGAACGCGCCTTCCTGCAAAGGCAATTGAAGGAGGGCCGTACCGAGGCTGAGGCCGCACAAGCCTTGAAGCAGACCTACGGCGGCCTCAAACTATAAGCGCTATAAGCGTGCAAGGGATTGCGGCTTGGCTATCGTATTATCAGATAGAAACCGGCGGGCGGTGCCCGCCCGGAAACAAAACTAAATCTATGAAAAGTCTGACTAAAGTCCTGTTTGCCGCGGCTGCGGCCGCAACCCTCGGCCTGGTCACCAGCGCCTGCGCCCAATTCAAACCTACCGGAGCGGACGGCATCACCGCCTCGCCGCGACTCCGCCAAATGCTCAACGACAGAGAGGCCTCCGCGCGGGTTTCCGCCATGCCCCCCTCCGCGGTGGTGGCTGTGGAGCCAAGTGGCGCCCCCGAAGGACTAGCCGCCTCTCCACGAGTGCGCCAGATGCTGGCCAAACCGGGGATCGCCTCCGCCACCGTGCCTGCGGCGGAGGTGGCCTCCGCGGGCTACCACCCCACTGGTCCTGATGGGATTACCGCCTCGCCTCGTCTGCGGCAACGGCTCAACGAGCAGGGCGTCCCATTCATGGTCGCTCCCCTCAAGTGAGCCGGGCTCAGCGTCGGGGTCAGTCCTGCACTTTTTTCCGCCAATTCGCCTTCCAGTACCGCGGAAAGACTGACGACTGACCCCACGCCGCCCGATCGATTGTTGGCGCCGGTTTCAAATGGTATTGTTCTAAACTGTTGCGTATGAAACTCAATCCCAAATTTGAGCAAGAGGAGGCGTTGGACAGGGCCTTGCGCCAGTGGAGTGTGGATACGGCGCTGCCTCCCCGCTTCCAGGAGCAGGTCTGGCGGCGTATCCAACGGGCGGAGACACGGCGCGCATCAGCGCTCTGGACTGCAATACAACGCTGGCTCGACTCGGTCCTGCCTCGACCTAGGATAGCGTTAACCTACCTGACCGCGCTGATGGTCTTTGGAATGGCGGCGGGATCGGTGGCGGCGCAGATTCGAACCAACCGCCTCGAAGCCAGCCTGGGCGCGCGATACCTGCAGGCGGTCGATCCGTATTACGCCGCCGCCACGCAGCCATGAAAAAGAGCGGATTCATTCTCGTATTGGGGCTGATGCTCGGCGCCGCGGCCTTTGCCGGCATCTACTACGCAACCACGGCCTCCTCCCGCCGCATGTTGAGCGACCCGCGGCCTGAACTGGCCTGGCTGAAAACGGAGTTTCACCTGAGCGAGGCGGAGTTTGCCCGCATCTCCAAGTTGCACGAGGCATACCTGCCCCAATGCGAGGCACGTTGCCGCCTGATCCAGGAGCAGAACCAGAGACTGGAGAAGCTGCTCGGCGGCACTACCAGTGTGACCCCGCAAATCCAGGAGATCCTGCTCGAACGGGCAAAGACGCGGGCGCAATGCGAGGCCGAGATGCTCAAACACTTCCTGGCTGTCAGCCGTACGATGCCCCCGGACGAAGGCCGTCGATACCTGGCGTGGGTGGAAGAGCAGACCTTCTTTAGCGCCCTGCCCATGGAGCAGCGCCCCGGCATGCGCCAGCAGTCCATGGGCCAGCATGCTCACTGACAGCGCCCCTGCGCCCATGATCGAACCCCATTCCGATGAACAGGATGCCCGAGACATGACAGAGCTGGCGGGCGGCCATGACGCCGCCCTCAATGCCCTGATGGAGCGCCACGCTCAGAAGCTGTTTCATTATCTGGTTCGCTCCCTCCAAGACGAATCCGATGCCGCGGACCTGGCGCAGGAAACGTTTGTGAAAGTGTACCAAAACCGCGCCAGGTTTGACCCGAAACAAAAGTTCACCACCTGGCTTTACGCCATCGCCAGCAACCTGGTGCGGGACCGCTACCGCTGGCGTTCGCGTCATCCGAACGTCTCCCTCGATGCCGACGCAGGGCAGATTGAAACAAGTTTGGGAGAGACTCTGCGGAACTCGGAGCCGACGCCTGACCAACGCCTGGAGGCCGAAGAACGAGCCGAAGCCGTACGCCAAGCTATCGCGGAGCTTCCCGAAGAAATCCGGCAGCCGCTCATTCTGGCGACCTACCAGGAATTGCCTCAAGCCGAAATCGCTCAGATTCTCAAGTGCTCCGTCAAGGCGGTTGAAACGCGCATTTACCGCGCCCGCCAACGGTTGCGCGAGAGCCTGGCCTCACTCGTCCACAGCGCCTGACGGCGATGCGCTAAACGCACCAAGCAGGCAGTGGAGCCTTCGCCTTGAAGGCGGCCCGGGGCCGGTGCCGCCGACCGAGGCAGTCCCTCCGGCTCCGCCTGGGGGGCTACTTGCCAAAACTTGTGCATGGATTGGCAAGAAGTGGTTGGCCGTACCACCGCAAAGCTGGCTTAATCCGAGCCATGAGCGGGTGCGGAGAACGCCCCCGAAAAGAAGTAGTAAGAAGCAGCAAAGAACAGCAGAGACATACCATGAAGACCGAAACCAAGACGAACGCATCCCGCGCGTTCCGGCCCGTGTGGGCCGCGACGGCGCTCCTCACGCTGGCCAGCGTGTCACGCGCCCAGTTCTATGCCGTTACCGATCTTGGCACGCTGGGAGGAACCAACGCCATGGCGTACGGCATCAACAATCACGAACAGATCGTCGGCGCCGCGCAAACCGCCATGGGCGCCTATCACGCGTTCATGTTTGACCAAGGCCAGATGATCGACGTGGGAACCGCGGGCGGGAGCAACAGTTGGGCCTACGGAGTCAATGACAATGGTTGGATGGTCGGGGCCTTTGAAGTGGCGGGCGAGGGAACCAACGTGAACGCGTTTCTCTGCACCAACGCACTGGAGGGCGCCGACATGATGGACCTGGAGACTTTGGGCGGCAGCAACAGCGCGGCCTGGAACATCAACATGGAGGGCGAGGTCGTCGGGTGGTCGGAGATGGCCGACGGCAGCACCCACGGCTTCCTTCTCACCAACGGGTTCTTCGGGGACATGATGGACCTCGGTGCAGCCGGCGGGACCGACTCGGAGGCCGATTGTATCAACAGCAACGGGGTGGTGGTCGGCGACGCGATGATGACCGACGGCAACGAAGAGCCTATCATGGGTGAAGAGGGGTCGTCGGGTGAATGGAACATGACGGTCATGGGCATGGGCGGGATGGGCGGATGGGGGCAATCCGGCGGACAATCCTGGTCCGTCAATGACCTGGGCACGACCGCCGGCCAGGCGGCAGGCTCGGGTGGGAGCTTCCACGCCTTTGTGTCCGGCCCCGGCGGGATGATGGGCGGGCGGCTCAATGTGAACCTGGGAGCCTTGGGCGGCGCCAACAGCGTGGCCTACTGCATCGATGATGCCGGAACGGTCGTCGGCTCGTCCCAACTGGCCGACGGCGCCTTTCACGCCTTCATGGTGACCAACGCCTTGGGCGGGATGGCCTACATGATGGACTTGAACAACCTAATCCCAACCAACAGCGGCTGGGAACTCATGGTTGCGCGCGGCCTCAACTCCTCGGGCCAAATCGTTGGTTGGGGGATGTACGGGGGGCACACCAATGGCTTTCTGCTGACTCCGGTTTCGACGCCGATCACTGGGGTCTCGGGGCCTTCGACGCAGATTGGCGGGCCGGGGGAAGTCTTGGGCATGGGAATGCAGATCAGCGGCGGCGGCCCACTGAGTTACCAATGGTGGCATGACGGAATGGCCATT
>JAJYHY010000438.1 GCA_021784555.1 bacterium | reverse complement strand
TCCGTTTCCTCGCTGTGGATTTGCTCGGTTTCACTTTGGATCTGCGCGTTTAGGCGCCGCCACTGGAATTGCTCGCTGCGGAACGTCTGCAGTTCGTAATACAGGGGGTCGGGCTGGATCGCGTTGTCGAGACCTTCGGCCATCTGGCGGGGACCGATGTGTAATACGTCTGCGGCCTTGATCACGAGGGCGGACGGAGCGCCAACGCCTGTCGCCGCCATTAGCCACAGGGAGTCATTGAAAGTTGCGTCCGAGACGTTCTTCATTGTCGGGTGCATAACGGCCTTAACGGTGCTAACCGCTCCCCCCACGGCGAGGCCAGTGGTCGGGAGCGGGGTTTCCGCTGCAACGCCTACCGCATCGCGGCCCGCGGGATCCGCGTATCTGAGCGGATTGTTCTCCGCGTACACGTAAAGGTTGGCCTTTTCGGGTGTCGCGATAAATGAGCCGAGCTCGTCTGCCGTCACGGAATCCAGATCGGCATACTTAGGATCCGCACTCACAAATCTGCCAATACCGGCGTCCAGGTATCTCGCCTCGAAGTAGTCCAAGCGGGTCTCTTGGTCTTGTTCTTTCTGGCTGAACTGGTAGGGGTCTTGGAGCTGCCGCGGCTCGAACTGGTTGCGCGGGACCCCGAAGGGATAGAAGGCGGTCTCTTCGACCACATTGCCTTTGGCATCGGTGATAACGCTCGAAGAGCCGAGGTGGTCCTGGTGATAGTAGCGAATGCGCAAAGACGAATCAGGGACCTGCAGATCAACCTGGGTGGCGGCATTGAGATACATGGCCCCACCCGGCGCCAGCACCAGGGGCGGGGCGGATGGAAAACCGAGACCCCCAGGCAACTGATCCTGCCACTGCCCGGATTGGGCATCATAGGTCCAGGCGGCCATCGTGGAGGGGAACGCGGGCTGCCAGGCCTCAAGTCCCGCGCCCGGAGCGTAGGCGCCTCCGGCTTCGATGTGCCGCGTCGTCGGATCGGAATACGCGCCAAGCAGGCCGACGACGGCGTTGGTTTGCGCCTCGACCCATAGGACTGTGCCAGGGGAAAGCGTCTGAACGGCGGTGGGTTGAGAGTAGCCGCCTGTGCCTGGATCCCAGCGGTAAACGTCGGAGATTGGCGAGCCGGGAGCGGGGTTGAGTTGATCCAGTGTGTTGGTGGCGGTGACGGCCAGTGAGACGAGATTCCACCCTGGGTAAAGGCGAACGCGCTGGACGCGAGCGCGGGAGGAGAGTGAGCCGGTAATGGCAGCCACGCGCGTGTTGCCGTTGAACACGTATTTCACGGGCTGATCATGGTCGCGGATTTCAAAATATCTGCTGGCATAAACGGTTGTGGCGACACGCCCGCTCTGGGCCCTTGCAGCGGCAGAGAGGAGCAAAAGAACCAAGGTTGTGGCGAGGCTCCATGCCGAGAGCGGGCGCGGACCTGGACGCTCGGTGCCGGAGGGACGGCTGGGGCGACATTGGAGGATGGAAGTCTCAGCCGTCCCTTCGGGACTCTCCCCATTTCCCGCCCGCAACCCCAACGTTTGAAACGTTGGGCTATTATCACCTGTCCCTCCGGGACAAGAGCCTTCCGGTCGTTCATCCGATTCTCCGTGACGGGAGCCTTTTGTGCTCCAATCGCGAATCGCAAATTGCAAATTGCAAATCATGAATGCGTCATCGGACCGGCGCCCCAGAGCACCTAGTGGCGTGAAACGTGAGATGTGAAACGTGAGGCGCCCTTGGCGGGACGGAGCTTGGGAGATAGGACTCACGTTTCACGATTTCCTTGCTATTGCGCTAGTTCCCCGAATAGGCATAGGTCTGGAAAAAGATCTTGATGTCACTGACGCCGTTGCCGTCGCGGGTGCCGTCGGGGAGCAGACTGCCGTAAATGAACCGCTGGAGGGCCTCGTTGCGATCGCTTAGCAATTCGCCAGCGGGGATAATGAGGAGCCAGCGGGTGTTCCAGACCGAACGTCCAACCAAGCGATAATTGCTAATCACCTGAGACGGATCAAAAGTACCGCTGTCAGTATAAGCCGGGAATTCCGGGTATTGGCGGATGGCGCCTAATTGTTCCGAGAGAGAGTCATCCATCGGAATGTAGCTGGGATCGTTTAAGGTCGCGGCGCTCAATGGGAACGGAACCGGAAGGGCCTGGTCCAGGATGGTCCAGGAGCGGATGTCACCGACATTGCCCGAAGGAGAGCGCATCACATCCTCGCCAACCGGGATGAGGTAAACGTGGGGTGTGTTCACCAAAGCCACGTTGTTGTAATTGTCGAACCAGACGCCGACGCTGCGAATCTTTGTGGCGAAGTGGGTGGAATCGTAGGTGTTGTCCCCAGGGCCCAGCGGCCAACCGAAGAAGTTCTGGCCGAAGTTGATGGAGGTCGAAAACGGAATGACAATGCCCGGTTCGACCGCTTGCTGCGGCTGGAAGGGAATGCAGAAGCGTTTGAACTCGGGCATCGTGAGGAGATTGGAAACGACGTTTTGGCTCAGCGTATCCCGCCAGATCTTGCTGCCGGCGGAGCCGGGCTGGATACGGAACAATTCCGAGCGCAGGGAAAAGCGTCCCGTCTCGGTCTGGGGGTTGTTGAAGCCAAGCTGGCCCTTGAGAACGAGGGTCCAGTCGAGATTCATTTTGGCCATGGGATCGGCCAGGCCGGGATCGCCGCTGCCGCTGGCAACCTCCGGCAGACCGTTCTGAACCAGGCCCAGCGATTGGGCGCGAACGATGCTGGTCATGAAATCGGAGCCGGGTCCTCGAGGGTCGCCCGGCTTGAGGTTGGTCTCGTAATCGTAAGCGCGCGCCGCCAGATAGACATACATGGCCGCCAGGTCAAACTGGGCGCGATACTTCTGCAAGGCATCGTTGCGAAAGATGCGGAAGGCCATGTCCTGGTAGCGGTATTGCTGGACCTGGGCGGCGGTTTCCTGGCGGAAGCGGAGACGGTCCTCCAGCAACCGCTCGCCGCTAGCCAGGGCGGCCTGGTACTTGCCAACCGCCTGTTCAAGGGCCTCCCGTTGGGTTAATAGCGCCAGCCGCGAGGCTGCCTCCTGCCGCGCCAGGACCCCCAATTCGCTCAATGCGCTGGCTTCCGCCTGCTTGGTCTGGACCGTGGTGATGTTGATCTGGCTCTGCATCGAGGCGATATCCTTCGCCTGCTGATAGTAGTTTGCCACCCCGTTCTGTATGTCAGCGGCCGTGTTGAGCACCTTGGTCTCCAACGACGCCTGGGCCTTTACCGCGCCGCGCAGGGGCGCGGTCACGTCGTTATCCAAGCCCACCTCCTTGGGCATGGCCTCCGCCACGGCATCGGCCGAACTTTGGGCAAAATTCGCCAGCCCAGTGCAGAGATAGGCGATAGCATGAGCGGCCGTGATCATGTCATTGTAGGATTCCTGGGTGTGGAGGTTTTGGTTCATGATCTCGATCTCGCTCGAATCAGTGTCGTACTGCTGCTTGAGAAGGGTGGCCCTGTCTTCGATCTGGGCGATGAGGTTATTGTAATCGATAATGGCTTGCTGGAACTTGGCGTACTCTTGCAGCAAGTCGGAGCGGGCCAATTGGATTTGGCCCGGAGCGCGGCGCGGCTGTGTCCAGGAGGCGGGTTTGACAAACCCGAGGTAATCGGAGGCAATATTGAAGAAGACGTCATGATTGCTAGTAACGAGCTGACCATCGGCGCCGACGGAGGTGTCTGAGAGGGTAACGGTAAAGGTCTGTGTCGGGGGCGGGGTCTGCCCCTCCAATTGGGAGGCATCGACGTAGTCGTAGTGGTAAATGTCAGGGCCGTCATAGCCGCTGGGATAGCTTCCCGTCGGCCCGATATCATCGCCGTAGGGATAGCCAAAGATCTCGATGAGGCGGCTGTTGAAGTCGGCTTCCTGGTCGGCGACGGTTTTCTGGAAATTGGCGACGGTGTCTGACTGGGCGCGGAGTTGCTGGGTGGAGTTATTAGCCCGATTAAAAACAGTAATGGCGTTATTCAGAGCCGTGAGAGCGCGGCCGTAGATTTGTTCAAAGTGGGTCTTGCCCTGGGAAACGAGGCTCGGATCAATATCGAAAGGAACCACGTTCTTGGCCAGCCCCAGAGGGTTGAGGCCTGAGTCGGCCTGATCGACTTTGTTTTGAATGTCGGTGAAGTCGGCGGCGATCTCGCCCAGTTCAGTCACGGTGGTGCGATCAATCTTCTGGATGCCGGTGTGGGAGGGATTGGGATCGGTAGCCGGGAGGAGGGAATTGGCGGTGACCCAGTTGAAGAACGCTCCCTGGCCCGCCCGGCTGCCCCACTCGGAGAGGCCCCAGGCGCGGTTGGTGTCCGAGTCGGTGTAGCCCTGCCACTGCCCGCTGGGATTCTCAACATAAGCGTTACGATAGGTCAGGTTTACGATCTCCGCCCCGGTCCGCGCGAGGGCCGCCGCGGCGGCGGCGAACTTGCGCTCGTGTTCATAGCCCACGGACACCGGGACTCCGCCCACCACGACCGATTCGATCTGCGGAACCCAAGTGAAGTTGGTATTGCGCAGGAGGAAGTAATAATCCTTGATGGCGCTCAGGTAATGGCCCCAGGCATCGCCGTGGCCTTGCGGGTAGAGCTTGGCGGCATCGGCGGCGCTGATAGTTCCCGAGACGTTCCCGTCCTGCGCGCGGATATTGTAGTTGAGGGCGTACGCCACTTCTCCGCCGTCAATACCCTGCGTGAAGTTCCAATACAAGCGGTTATAGACCGGTGGGGTGTGCGTGCCGGGCTGGAGCGTATCATCCCGTCCGCGAAGCAGGTCCAGTTCTTCCTCCATCAGCGAGGAGCATTGGTTCTCGAAGCAAAAGAGCGAGGTGGCCATGGACCCGTAGGTTGGATCCGAGGTGCCAATAGCGATGGTCGGGTCTTCGGCGTCGGCGTAGGCCTCGTTGCCCAGGAGCATGTACAGATCCGAGAGCCGCCCCGCCGCCAGGAGCAGGGCATTGTTGGCCGGACCGTAATTGACCGGGGGCGCGCCGTTGATGCTCAAGCTCATGCCGCGCTGCAGGACCGTTTCGTAGGCCTGAATGAGGCCGAAGGAATCCGCGTTTTGTTGGTTGAGGGCGATCGGGCCTTCGTATGGCGGGCCGGCCTGGCTGATCATGCTCACCACCGTATCGACCTGGTTTTGTCCATAGGAGGAGAACCGCTGCTCGAAAGGATTGATGCCCGCCAGCACCCGCTTGACCCATCCCTCCGCCAGCATGGGCGCCGTCCAATCGCTCCAGCCCAAGGTGTTGGCCGGGCTCGAACACAACGGCGCGGAGACGGGGCGATAGCGGCAGATGAAATAGTTGTCGCTGAGCGTGAACAGGCCGGGCCCTTGGATCGTGATATCTTCGGCCCCCTGTCCGCTGGCGGGTGTGGGAGTAAATTGGGTCCACTGGTCGGGCGGTGCGGTCGAGGGCAAACCATCGACCGGCGGCAAGGTGCGCCACTCAAAGATGTAATCGTCGGCCTTGCCGGCGAAATCGCCGCTGTGGCGCAAGGTGAGCTTCTCGGCGAAGGGGTCTTCCGATTCAATCACCTTGAGCTCGCCCTGGTAGAGCGGGCAATTGACTTTAATAACCGAGAGGCTGACCGGCTCGGCAACTGGGGTCAGGTTGGTGTTATTCCCGAAGGCCAGCGTCACATAGCCCTCGCCTTTCGCGTCGCCCGCGGTCAGAGCCAGGCTGTCGAAACCGGTCGAATCGGGCGGGACTTGTATCACGTTGGTGGCCGTCTCGCTCAAGGTGTTGACGGCGCTTTGGAATGCCGGGTCGGTGCTCAGGCTCATCAAGATGCTCTTGTCGCGAGCGGTGAGCACGTTGAGCAACAGATAATATTCACCCGCCGGGGGCTGGATGAACTCGCAGATCGG
>JAJYHY010000437.1 GCA_021784555.1 bacterium | reverse complement strand
CAGGTCGCCGCGAACAAGCTGGAGCAATTGGGGCACGCCGGCCCTTTGGCGCCTGGCGACTTCCTCCAGATCCGGCGCGCTGAGCGTCGTCAGCCGGGTGGAGGGCTTCGGCGGTTCCTTCTCCCGGATGACGCGGCGCATTTCATTTATGCCGGATTCGAGCAATTCCTCGCGCTCGAAGGGCGTGTGGGCGGTCAGCAATTCGTAAAGGAGTACCCCTAGGCTGTAAATGTCGCTGCGGGTGTCCACGTCCTTTGTTTCCAAACCTGCCTGCTCAGGACTCATATAGGCAGGCGTTCCCACGAATTGTTCAAAGGCCGTCGAGACCGCACTCTCCGAGAGCGGTGCCTGGGTGGCCTTGGCGATGCCAAAATCAATCACCTTGGGTGTCGGAACCCCGTCCTGTTCCACTACCAGGATGTTGGAAGGTTTCAAGTCCCTATGGATGATTCCTTTCTGGTGCGCGTGTTGGACAGCGCGGCACACCTGGATGAAGAGTTGCAGCCGCTCGCGCGTGGAGAGGTTGTGAGAGTCGCAATAATCCGTGATTCTGTCCCCTTCCACCAACTCCATCACAAAATAGGGCCGGCCGGTTTCGGTTGCTCCCGCCTCGAAGACCCTGGCGATGTTGGGATGGTCCATCATCGCCAGCGCCTGCCGCTCGGCTTCGAACCGGGCAATGACCTGCTTGGTGTCCTTTCCCGGCTTGATGACTTTAAGGGCCACCACACGCCGGATTGGCGCCTCCTGTTCCGCCCGATACACCACGCCGTAACCGCCCTCGCCAATTTCCTCGAGGAGCTTGTAGGCGCCGATGCACTGGCCGGCCTGCTCGCTCACCGCCCGCTCAGCATCCGCCCCCGACAGTGCCAGCGCCCCCTTGAGCGCGCAGGCCGGACAGGGCCTCTCGGGACCTTCCGCAGGCAGCGGCATTCCGCATTCAGGACATGTTTTGCTCATAGACTCAGCCAAGCCGTTTCATAACCAATGCCTTTACCGGTTACTGAGGAAAACGGAGCCAAACGCTTCACACGAATTTCCGAGGCGCCCAAGATCATTCCGCCACCGGCTGAGCCGTAACACCACCGCGACCGGCGGGCATGGGACCAGATTGCCACCCTCGGCCTATCCGCTGATGATACGGAGCAGGTATCGCAACTCTTCGTCCACTTCGGCCGGGCTATTCACGGTGTGGGCCACTTCATCGCGGATTAACTCCCGGTAGCGACGCCGCATCCGAAACACCGCCGTCCGCAATCCACTCTCCGAAATCCCAAGCTGAGGGGCGACTTCCGCATAGCTGGGCACCTCCGCGCCCGCCCCCTCGAAAGACAGCAAACGCTTGAAAAGCTCGGCCTTGCCGGCATCGACGAATTCTTTCTCCAACCGCGTCCAGGCGCTGTCCAGCAGCGTCAAGGCCCACCGCCGCTCATAGAGCTTCTCCGGGTCCATCGTGTCCACCGGTTCGTGAACGTACCGGCCCTCGCCGTCCTCGACATTGAGCGACTCGAAAATGACGCCCCCACCTCGCTTTTTGGCGCTGGCTTTGTCGTGTTCGTCGGCGGCGAAGTTCTTGAAAGCGGTCAACAGAAAGCTGCGGAACCGGCCCCTGTCGCGATTCGCCTGGCCGATATAGTTCTTCTCCAGGAGCTTGGCGAAAAACCCCTGAGTCAGATCCTGAGCGGAGGCCTCGTCGTGCCCCGCGCGCCTGGCATAAGCATAGAGTGGATACCAATATGTCCGGCAGAGAATCTCCAGGGCCTCACTCGCGCCGGGGGATGAAGGGTCCTGGGCGCTGAGAACCACGCTCCAATGCGTGGTAACCCACGCGCCTTGCTTGTCCGAGACCTCAAGATTTCCGCTGTCGCGATGCATGGCGTGGCTGCAACTATTCTGAGACATCGCCACTCTAGCGAGCGGCCAAACCCTGGCAACAAAAAACTAATGTGAAACGTTTTGGCCTCTTTTCCTCATAACCTTGGTAGAGGCCACCAGTTCGGCGCATGCAAGGCCGGCTGGAGGCGGAAAAGTAAATGAAACCAGCAATGTATCAGTCCAACCAAGAGTTCTGTGACGGTCATCCGCGAAAGGCGCCGTTCGTCGCCGGAATTCATCCGAGGCCAGAGGGGCATCTGCCGGACAAAGGATTGCGCCAGTCCGGTCCAACCACTAGCCCAACTTTGCCGTTGAGGCTGCAACACCGGAGGCGGTCCACGCCGGCGCCGGTCTCCATGCGCGTCAGTACTTGGTCCGATAGACGGAGCCCATCGGGGGGCTATGATGGCAGGCGTGGATCAGAGATCAACCGGGGAGTTTCTGCAGCGGCTTCACGCCCTGCGCCAACGGAGGCGGCCGCACGAAGCGGAGCGCTGGCTCCGCCACACACCGCCGCCACGCCGGTGGAAGCCCGGCTGGCCGGGCCGATTCTTGCAGGGCTGGCCGTAACCTCCAAGGATGATTTTTCGATGCAGGAGTTGAAGCAGAGATCAGATAACCGTTTTGAAACCGAGAAGAGCTATGAAAACCATGCTGCGAGGCTGGCCATGACCCGTCTTTGCGCGACAACGAATCACGAAACGATTCTTTCACCATCGTCTCGACACTTTCAATGAACAGGACCACTCTCACGAAAAAGCATTTGAGGATCCTACCGTGCGGGGATTCGCAAGATGGTCCAACATCGCCCAATAGCAGGCGCGCCAGCGCGCGCCGGTGTTTGCGGGGCTTGACCGCCGGGAGAACTGCCGATACCGCCCATTACCAGCAAGAATCAGTTCTTGCAATCGAGACGGCACTTTGTCTAATCTCCTTCCGTCCGCCGACCAAACCCTGGATTGACCATACCAGCGTGGAACCGACCCTTCTGGCGGAGCCGTTGGCAAATCGAAGCGAAAAGGGCCGTTGCATTCCGCTTCCTTGCGCAGGATTTGCCTCCACGAACATCCCCCTTTGCCGGTCAGTATCCGGGGGAAGACGTCGGTCATCCAAGGTCTTCAAATTGGACCTCCTCCGTTGCGCGAGAGGCGCGGTCCTTCGGCGTGGCATACTCGAGCCCGCCGAGAGTGTCGCGCGCCGCATGCCCTTCTCTACAACCACCAAATCACGGTGCGGGCCGCGCAGCCTGAGCCTTGGGCTTCGCCAGCCTTTGGCAGGAACGCTGAAATTCGCCCGTAACCCCGTGCTCGGAGATCTCGAATCAACAGGTAGCGCGATGCGGGCTCATGTCGAACTGGCGCCATCGCAACGTAGCAAACCAACTAAAGAAAAACAGAATGAAAACGCAGACATTAGACCCACAATGTAATCCGACCCACAAATCCATTTGCCGCGACAGCGAGGAGACACCGCGCGAGGCCCGGAAACGACCTCCAAAACACGCGCGGCGACTAATCGGCCTCATTTGTGCCGCGCTTCTTCTCGCCGCCCTAATGTTGCCCCGTGGGGCTGTCGCTGCCGGCGCCCCAGCCAGCGCGGATGGCTTCGTTACGGCCCGAGCCTATATGAATTGCGGCCCAACAGACTTCTTATCCGGCCTCCTGGCCGACCCCCTGTTCCCGGATTCACCGGACATGGTGGTCTATGAGCCTTACTTCGAGCTCTGGGCCACTGGTGACCTCGGCACCCCTCCGCTCACTACGTCATCCTATTCCAACTATGGCGCCCAGATGTACGGCTATTTTTACCCGCCTGCGACGACAAACTACACGTTCTATCTGTGCTCCGACGACAACTCGCAGCTCTTCCTCAGCACGGATGACAATCCCGCCAACAAGCTGTTGATCGCCGAGGAGACCACGTGGTCCAACCCGCGGCAGTACACCTCCTCCGATGGCAGCAGCAATCTATCGGCGAAGCGCTCTGACCAGTTCACCGCTACGCAGTGGCCTACAGGCAACGTGATCACTCTCACCAAGGGCAAGCCGTACTATATCGAAGCCCTGATGAAGCAGGGCGGCGGGGGTGACAATCTCTCCGTGAGCATCGATGGGGTCACTCCCATCCCGGGAAACCTGCTGTCCTCCTTCCAGGGCAACGCGGAAGCCCAGCCCCAGCAAGTTGCTAACGTTAACAACACGAATCTCTGGTCTGTGACGGTCGTGGGTGGGGTTACGAACATTGTCGCTGGCGGCCTCGATGTGTGGGACACAACTGACAGCTCGGGCAACTATGTTCCCTTGGACGGGTTTGTGTTCGATTATTTCCCGGTCAGCGGGGACTTCGACTATCGTCTCAGGGTGCTATCGATGACTGACCCCAGCTCATCTGGATGGTCAAAATGCGGCATCATGGCCCGAGAAAGCCTGACGCCTGGAAGCCCACACGTGTTTTGCCTCGCAACCCCTCCACAGGGCCATGACTTTTACGACGCGCAGGGGCGGGACCTGCCAGATTTCTGGAGTTGGTCGGCGACTGTGGTAACCTCCCACGCGGGCCCGCCAGCGTCCTTTCCGAACGCATGGCTGCGGCTCCGCCGCGAAGGCTCGATTTTCAAGTACTACTACAGCACGGACGGAGAGACCTGGCAGCAATTCTTCACGCACGACACCAGCACCAACGGCTCCCCAAATGGCCTTTCACAGAGCTTGCTGCTGGGCATCGCCACGACCGCCCACAATGAGGACGCGCTGGCTCCAGGGGAGACGGTCGCGGCGCAGGTGAGCGACTTTGGTCCCTTCTTTACCATTGTCCAAGAGCCGCAGCCACAGCAGGTTGTCGCCGGTTCCACCGCTGTGTTCTCCGTGGCAGTTACCAACGTCCCGCCGTCGGACGTGCAATACCAATGGCTCTTCAACGGCGCCCCCATCACCGGCGCCACGAGCAGCCAGTTGGTTATCTCGAACGTGACCACGAACGACGACGGACTTTATAGCGCGAGGATCACCTACACGATTTCTGGCGATGTGGATATGTCGAGGGCGGCGCGCCTGGACGTTGAGCCGTTCGGTCTCAACGTGTTCGCGGCTGTCGAATTGCGGTTTCTCACGTCGCTTGGCGTGAACTACCAAATCCAGGCCTCGCCTGACCTGAAAACCTGGACGAACTTGGAAGCGCCTATTGCAGGCACAGGTCAGTACATCTCCGTCTTCGAGAGCACCAGAGACAGCAGTGCCAAGTATTATCGGCTCGTGTCATTGTGACCTTGCGGGAGGAGTGTCGCCACTCGGCGCGGGCGGGTGACTAAGACCAAATCTCTGAACTACATAAAAGCCATAAACCAAACCATGAAAACCACGACTCAGCTAAACGCCACCGCCCACTCTAACCCGGGTCAGCCGATAGGGCGGTTGTTGAAGACCATTATTCTTCTAGTCGGAGCCGTTTGCCTGGCGCGCGTGGGCCTTTGCCAAACGCCCATTGCCTGCGGCCAAACCGTTACCGGTAAAACCATGACTGGGAGTCAGATGGACCAGTACTCCTATGCAGCAAGCGCCGGACAGTTGCTCATTGTTGCTTTGAACAGCGGTGACGACTGCTGCGGTAACAGGTTTATCCAGGCCGACATTTACGATCCCAACGGCCAACTCTGGAAGTCAATCACCCCAGGCGGCCCCCCCTCCATCAGCGTGAGTCCGACGCTCACGGGCACATATTCAATCCTTGTGCATTCACCGGCCTACAATGATCTTGGAAGTTACTCCCTGAGTGTTCAACGCGTCACGGCGGGCGGGTGTGGCGGAATGTCGCTTGCCTGCGGACAGACCGTCAGCGGCAGGACCACTGACCCAACGCAAATGAAGCCCTACGCGCTTGTCGCGAGCGCGGGAGAGTTGCTCATTGTTGCTTTGAACAGCGGTGACGACTGCTGCGGTAACAGGTTTATCCAGGCCGACATTTACGATCCCAACGGCCAACTCTGGAAGTCAATCACCCCAGGCGGCCCCCC
>JAJYHY010000436.1 GCA_021784555.1 bacterium | reverse complement strand
ACGCGACCGCCCACGTTCACCCCACCGGTTGGCCGGACGTTGACCCCACCACCATCTCCTGGACAGTTAACAACCCCTTCTACGGCAAGCTCGGCTACACTGGTATCTCCCTGTGCGAGGAAAGGGAGAAGGACCCGAACAACGGCGTGGTCAACCCTGGAACAGCCCCGATCACAGCCCTGACCCAGCGCATCGGCTACCTCCGCGGCCACGGCATCGCCGGACCAAGGGGCCTGCACACGCCAACCGTCGGGCCCAACGACTGGGCCGGCGTGAGGGTCTGGTTCTGGGACACGGGTAATGTGCCAAGGAAAGACGTCATCGGCGGCGCCTGGGTGGGCAACCCGGCAGCCTTTGGGGACTCCTACGATTTCACGCTCGTCTTCTTCGAAACGCCAATTTCCCAGCTAGGCGCTGGCATCACCAACATCCCCTACGTGATGACACCGCCCCCGCATGCGGACGACCTTCTGTACCACATCTGCTTCAGGAAATCCCAGGCCGGCCAGATGGACGCGAACGTGCCAGGCTTCATCTTCGGCACGCCGGATGGAGACAGCGGCGGGGGCATCTTCCTGCCGCTCCCGGAGCCGGGCCAACCGCTGGCCTTCATCGGCGGAATTACGACCTCGAGCCTGGACAGCGACGGCGCGGCCAACATCCAAAGCGCAATGACGGACCTGTACAACTACTTCTTGGCCAACGGCTACCCGGGCCTCGACCCAAACGACTTCACGCTCTACTGGTACAGGGGCCTACCACCACCACCGGCACCTTCCAGACCATGAGCTCAATCCAACGGACTCCCAGCTTTGGCGGTATGCCGCCTGGCCAGGGAGCCCTCTACTGTCCATGAAAACAGAGATCCACACCATAGTGTGCTGCCTCCCGCTGCTGTGGTCCGCCATTTGCGGCGCGCAGACCGCCACCTTCTCGGACGCCGCTGCGTTCTCCAACGCGGCCAACGCCCTCGTCGACTATGACCTGAACCGGAGGCCGGTTGCCTTCACCTTCGAGGACTTCGTGCCGGACCCGAATGAGAGTATTATTTTCGAGACGCCGGCCGTCGTCGTCCCGGGCATCGACCTTAGGATCCCTTTCCCCACCTACGTGTCGAGCGCGACGTTCGAGGCTGGGGGCGAGGGCGACCGGACCCTAATCGCCAGCAGTTTCACCAGCGAGAGTCTGGCCGGTCCCGTGCTCAGAAATTTTGACAACACGAGGAACCCTCTCTCGGTGCATTTCGCTGACCCCGTATATGCGCTGGGGGCGTATTTCTCCACCGGCCCTTCGCCGTACGTCTCCAACTTCACGGCAACGCTCACGTTGGACACCGGGGAGCAGTTCACCTTCAGCGCCCAGGCGGCTCCATATTCGACCTTCTTCGGCTTTATATCGCCAATCCCGGTGCGTGAGTTGACCTTCAGTGACGGGGGCATCGGCCCAATCGGGAACGGCTTCTACGCGCACGAGGAACAGATCGGGGACATCTTCACGATCACCCAGGTTCCTGAGCCGGGTGCCCTCGCGTTGTTTGGCCTGGGCGCTCTCGCGCTGCTCTGGGGCGCGCGGCCGTGTCGCGGAAGGGCAAGAGCGTTGGGGAGTTGCTGAGATGCTGAGAACCTCAAGCCTGCCAAGGTCTGATACCGAGAGGGCCTTCTGGCCGGGTGCGCAATCTACAACATTTGTGTTGTAGATTGTTCCGCGATGGATTAAACGATCCAGAGGTGAACATTGGCCTTCAGGAAACCGACCGATTGCAGAGGTTCGTCGCCCGGCTGATAGCTAAAAGCCCTGCCGGGGTAAACCTCCTGTTGATTGGGGGATTTCGCTATCGGCTGCTTGACAACAGCCAGCCGTTCTCCGTGGACATCGATTATCATTGGGGTGGAGACTTAGAGGCCAAACAGCGGGAGCTGCTGAGTCTTTGTCGCCGGACCATTCTGGGCCAGGCCCGCCGGGAGCTTGGCTACGAGGGATCGGCTGCGGCACGCACTGGACCCGACGCGGACTCACCCAACGCGAGGTTCATGGATCTTCGATTCTGGAAGCGCAACCTCCAGGTCGAAGTCCCTTTGGAGATTACCCAGGTTGTCTGCCTGGACCCGCCAATCATCCGAACGGCCGCCGGAACGGTGCATCCCACGCTCTCGGACGCCGACCTCATCGAGAGCAAGATCCTTGCGGTACTAAACCGGGTTTTCCTTCAGCACCGCGATTTGGTGGATGTCTTTCTGTATGGGGACAAGCTGGCCCCCGATGCGCCTGGGCGGCTGAAAGAGAAGCTAGCCAGGTTACAACTACACCCTCAAGCGGTTCGCGCGAGACTGGGAGACCTTGACGGGAATGGGGAATATCATGGCAAGGCCATTCAAAAGGTTATTGACGAGCAGGTGGAAGCGGTCGCCGCTCAGCAACTGAACGCCGGCGGAGGCGGGAAGGCCGTCTTGGATGCGGTGCTCAACCTGCTCACGAGGGCTCTTCCTCAATGAAGACATTGGAGTGGCAACGGTTTTTTGCTCAACAGCGTTCCCAGCATGGGAAGGTGGTTTTTTCGGTGGCGGAACTGGCAAATGCGGCGGGGACCACTTTGCACGCCGTGAATACCGGGTTGGGCCGGTTGCTGCGGCGCGGACTTATCGTTCGATATGCCCATGGGCGGTACGGCCCGCCCGAAGGCGTTGAGCCCGCGCCGCCGGTTGGTCCAGACACTGCGTCGCTATCCGGAACCGACCCGCGACGCCGCCAACCTCGTTGCCGGCTTGGCCCCATGAGGCGGCGTCGGCGGCTATTTTTCTCCTTTATTTGGCGCGCGGAGCCCTTTAGTGTTTCTTTGCATGCGCCGGTTCAGGAAAAAGTGATGAAAACGCCACGTGGATTCACCTTGATCGAGTTGTTGGTGGTGATTGCCCTCATCGCCATACTGGCCAGCCTGTTATTGCCGGCCCTCAGTCGCGCAAAAGAAAAGGCCAAAGCGGCCGTCTGCCTGAACAATTTGAAGCAGTGGGGGCTGGCTACGCAACTATTCGCCTTGGACAACAACGATCTGCTGCCCAAGGATGGCACGCCTAACGGCACATCCCTCAACGATGGCTGGTACAACGATTTGCCCCGCGTGCTCAACCTGCCTCCTTACAGAGCAATGCCCTGGCGCACCAACGCGAACATCGAACCGGGCCGTTCACTCTGGATTTGCCCGGCCAACCGCCGGCGAAGCAACGGCAACAATCTCTTCCATTATTGCCTCAACGAACACGTGAATGGAACCGGCGCCGGCAAGCAGGTCCGGCTTTGCTCAATTCCCGCGCCAGTCAGGACCGTCTGGCTCTTCGACAACGGAAAGCTGGCGGGCGTGGCCCAGCAGAACAACGTCCACACCAACCTCCATAGCCGTGGAGCGCAGTTCACCTTCCTCGACGGCCACTCCGCCCGGTTCCAGAACACGGATTATTGGGATTTCGAGGCGCAGGCGGGCCGAACGAACAACCCGGACCTTGTGTGGATTCCATAAAGGGCAGAGGGAGAATTCGCCGAGGGGTCCTGCCTTGAGATCGTTGAGTGTGGGGGTGCTCAACATCCAACATCGAACATCCAACATCGAACAGCCAACAGCCAACATCCAGCGGCTGCCTTCATGGCTGGGGTGTTGGACGCTCGAGGTTGAGTGTTGAATGTTAGGTTTTCCCGCAGGGCTGCTCGTGGGAGGACATTCAGTCTTTTTTAACGGAGACGGCGTACACCTGCGGGACACCGTCGAAATTGCCCCGAAAGACGATCCATTTGCCGTCCGGGGTGAAATTGACGTTTGGCTCCAGCGAATAATCCTGTCTGGCCATGTTCACCAGCTTCTCCGCGCGCAGGGCGCCGTCCGCCCGCGGAGTAAAGAGGTAAATCCACTTGCCGTGGGCCGCGTGCGCCACCATGTTCGGAGCGCCGCCATCCCCGGCGAAGAGTTTGCCGTCTCTGGAAATGTTGTAGTGAACCGACCACTCGTCCCGCTCGATGCGGTAGCGCGTTTCATGCCCCGTCTCCAGGTTGACGCCGGCCAGATAGAACTCCTTTCCCCGCGGCACTTGCAGGTCGAACCAGACGGTCTTTCCGTCCGGCGCCCAGAACTCGTGCCCGGCAATTTCCATCGGGATGCTTCGCTTGTGCAGCAACCGCAGCCCGCTGCCATCGGTCCGGATAACCCAAATGCGATCCACCTTCTGCCATGGTCCCTCGTGGCAGAACATCAGCAGGGTTGGGTCCGTCGGCGAGAACTGCACGTGTCCCACCCAGCCCTGGTATCGGTAGAAGTTGTGTATCTGCCCCGTGGCAATATCGACGGTGAAAAGCCATTGCGGGCGCCTGGCCTCAAAGATCTTCTCAAACCAGTCGCGAGGACGTTTTCCCCTGAAGACAGGACCATGCCCCGGCTCAGCAAAAGTCCCCGCCAGCAAGGTCCCGTCCGCATTGACCGTGGCGGCGCTGCCATGAAACGGGAGTCGGGCTATGAGACGGGTTACTCCGCTGTCAATGGCGGTTTCATACACCGCGCCGTGCCGCTCATAAAACACCGTCCGGCTGTGCCTGGCGACTACTCCGCCTTGAACACCGGAGGCCGTGAGCGGTTGCACCCGGCGCGATGCCAGGTCCAACACCAGCAATCGATGCCCCTCCGCGGGCGCCATATTGTCGAACACCATCTTGTCCCCTTGAGGCGTAAAGGCATTTTGATGGAAATAGAAACTGATACTCCTGCCGGGCACGCGCGAGAGCCGTACCACGCGATGGCCTGTGTCCGGATCGACCCATTCATCTCGCAGGTGCGGCGGCTGGGCAGCGGCATGAACCGCCAAGCCGCACGTCAGCCAGCCCAGCAGCAGCGCGCCGGCTCTCAACCTCGGCATGCTCCGCCGGACTGCGCATGGTCTTTGTTGGCGGAAGAGCATGACTCCAATAAAGCTCAATAACCCCCTGTCGGGTCGCCCGGCACGCACCAAAGCAGGCCCGGGTGGAGGAGCCGTTCCCGGTTGAATTCTTCATATCTGACAGCAAGGACGTGGCCGTCGAAGGCGAGCATGATTCCGCCTATCTTGCCGTGACGGCGTCCGAGGCCCTCGCCTTGGGTCGGGGCGCTGGCGCCATCATTGTAACAGCTTTGACCGGGAAAGAACTTGTAGTAATTGGCCTCGTCCGGTTCCCAAACATAGTAGGCCTCCGGGTTGAACTGGCCGAGGCGGTAAGTGCGGCCGTGAAAACTGCCATAATCGGTGACGGCCCCATTCCAGACGTAAGTGGAGAGTTTGTTCTGGCGAATCGCATAATACCGGTTGTTATTGGTGATGTCAGCGGGGCAGATATAAACCTGGAAGTTCTTGATGTAGGTCCAGAGCTGGCCTCCCTGGTAGGCCACCTGCCGGTTGGCGGGGTTCAACTGCGGCGGTGCTCCGTTTGTTGGCGTGTAAAGCCACCCCGGCAGGTCGTTGCCCCAGTTGGGGTAAGGCATTCGGTCCTGGTTGTCCGTGGCGTACATCTGGGTCGCCAGTCCGATCTGGCGGTTGTTATTCACGCAGGTAGTTCGGATGGCTTGGGCCTTGGCCATAGCCAGCGCCGGCAGCAGCATGGCCGCCAGGATGGCAATGATCGCTATAACCACCAGCAGTTCAATGAGCGTGAAGGCCGCCTCCCGAGGTCCGGCCGCTGTCCTGCGTTGCGTAACGGGTGCTTTCCTCATAGGCCCCAGCCTATCACCTGCGCGGTGGCTGGCAAGTACTAATGCACTAATTCATCGGCGCTGTGCGCATCTCACAATCTTTGGAGGCCGGAAATGGGGGTTAATCGCTGGCGGGGGTAGGGCGGGTTATAGCAGGCCGCCAAGAGGTCGAAAATAGTTGAACTTTTTTCGGGACTCATGGCCCGCCTT
>JAJYHY010000060.1 GCA_021784555.1 bacterium | reverse complement strand
TCCACAAACCGCAATTCCAGTTCCTCCGGCAACACGGTCATCCAACTCATCACCTTCGCCAAATCCCGGACCTTTTGTTTGTCCAATCCGCCCCGCCTCAATTGATGCACCAACCGGAACCGCTCCTCGTAGCGAAGCTCCGGCTTGCCCCACGTCTTCAGCGCGGCCTGGTGCGCCGCAATCACCAGCGCAAAGGGATTGCCCGTCCGCTCAAACACCCCGATGGGGTCCGCAAAGTCCAACACCTTGAATATGGGGAACTCAAAATGCCGGATGCACCCTGCCATCTCCGTGTGATACACGTTATGTTCCAGAAACAGTTCAATGGCGATCTTCCAGGCGGGGTCGGTTTGATCTCTAGGGTTTCGGGAGCGGCTCATGCGATGCAATCCTGCCCGAAGAACCGGCGCTTGACCAGCCCTTTTCGGCTGGGAAAAGCATGCGGGCGCCTTGTCCGCGCCCGCACGTCCTGCCGTATTTCAGATTTGCCCGTGAGCCGCTTAAACCGGCTTGGGCATCGGGGTCCAGGCGCCTTTCTTCTTGCTGCTCTTGACGGCCGTCTCGATAAAGGCGATGCCCATCCAGCCGTCTTCCACGTTGGCGTATTTCGAGCCGTCGCACTTGAAGGGTTGGCCCGCCTTCCATTTGCGGACATCGGCTTCGAAGCAGCGATGGAGCCGGGCGTAGGCGTCGTGGAACGCTTCGGGATGGCCGGAAGGGACGGTCGGCTCGGCCATAAGCTCGGCAGGGACATTCTTCGGCAGGAAGCCGTCGCCCGGGGTCACGGCCCCGCGCCAATAGACCATGTCCGGCTGGCCACTGAGGCAAACGGTAACCGATTCGGGCTGCTCCTGGCTCCAGTGCAGACTGCCTTTTGTGCCGGCGATTTCGATGCCCAAGTCGTTCTTATGTCCGATGGAGATCTGCGACGCCCGAACCAGAGCTTTGCCGCCATTGCTCAGCTTGCAGTAGGTGGTGAAGTGGTCATCGAGCGGGCGCCCTTCGACGAAGGTCTCCAATTGGCCCGACAACTGCACCACGTCCAGCCCGGTGATATAGCGCAGGTGCATCAGAGCGTGGGTGCCGATGTCGCCGCCGCAGCCGGAGCCGCCGGCCAGCTTGGGATTTGTGCGCCAGCTTGCCTGCATTTGGCCGGTGGCTTCGAGCTTGGTAGCCAGCCAGCCCTGGAGGTAGTAGGAATCCACCCAGCGAATCTCCCCCAGCAAGCCGGCCTGCACGATGTAGCGGGCAAAGCGCGTAGTCCAATGCCCCAGGTAGGTGTGTGCGACCCCAAAGGGGATTTCGTATTTGCGCACCGCCTTCACGAGATTGGTGGCCTCCCGCAGATTCAGACAGAGCGGCTTTTCGCACAAGACGGCGATGCCGGCCTTGAGCGCCTTCATGGCGGGGTCATAGTGAACGTGGTTGGGCGTGACGATGACGATGTAATCGAGCTTCTGGTCCTCCGGCAGTTTCGCGTTGGCGGAAATCATCTCGTCGTAAGAGCCGTAGCCGTTGATCGGATAAGGCCAGTTCTCCGCCTCTTCGAGCGCGATCTTGGGATCGGGGAAGAGCGCGGCGGCCGTCACCCGGCGCGTTCCGTCAAAATGGATTGCTTTCTGATGCGGCTGAACGATGAAGGCGCCTTTACCGCCGCCAACCAAACCGACATTGAGGGGTCTCTTGGACATAGCTGATTCTCCGTATTCGTTGTTAGTGTTTTAGTTTGCGTAATGCGGCGCACAGAATAAAGACGCCCGCGCGCGAATTCAAGAACAGAAAGCGATTTAAAGCCTGTCCCAGAACCGTAGGAGACGACGTAACGGGTCTCCGTTCCCTCCGAAAAGCCCAATAAATCAGAGACTCGTTGCCTCGTCTCCTACGATGGACGTGGGTTTGGAGCCGGCTCTGTCTAAAGCGTTCTGCGGAAGAGCAGGGTGGCCGCGCCCATGGCCACGAGGCTAAACGCGGTTAAGAACGCCAGGTCGGGGAGAATCGCCAGCAGGCTGGTGTTCTTGAGAACGAGTTCCTTGAACCCATGCACCGCGTAAGTGAAGGGATCGACCACCGTAATCACCTTCATCCATGTTGGAAACGCCGCCGTAGGATAGACCGCGCCGCTGGGAAAGAACAGGACCGTATTAAGGACGCCGAAAATCGCGCGCGGCACCAGGGGATCGCTGACCCGCACCATGAGCAGGAACATCATGCTGATTAGGGCCAGAGCTGTCACAATGACCACGAGCAGCATTCGAGCCAGGCGCAGCGGGTCGAGCGGGTTCGGTATTCCGGCGATGATAGAGCCGAAGGTGACCAGGACGACCCCGGCGATGATGGCTTTGGCCGCCCCGGCGAGGTTAAAGCCCATGATCAGCTCGAATTTGCTGATCGGTGTTACGAGATAGCCCTCGTGCAACCCACGCGCCTTGTCGTCGATGAAAATGATGCCGCCCCCAATCATGGCGGAGACAAAAATGGCCAGCGAGATGGTGCCAGGGAGCAGGAACTGAATGTACGGAACGTAGGGGTAAATCTCCACCACGGAGAGATCGACGGCGGCGGTCATCCGCGCCTGGGTGGCGGGCTTGTTGTAGGCCGCAACGAGCGAGTTGAGCGAGGCCTGGAGCGCCGAGGAGGAGAACTGGTCGGTGTTGTCCTCCACCAAGGCGACCCGTGGATTGGCCCCCGCGAGTAATTCCCGAGAAAAGCGAGGGGGAATCGTGATCACGCCATTAATCTTTCCGTTGCGCAGGTCATGCAGGGCTTGGCCCTGGTCAGCATAGTCGATGGTTCGGAACGTTCGTGCGTTGGCAGCGACCGCGCGCAGCATGCTCTGGAGCTGCACGGCGGGGAGGTGGTGGTCCTGATCGACGACTCCCAGGTCGAGGTTCTTGACCTTCCCCCCAAAGGCATACCCCAGCACCACCAATTGCACCAGGGGCATGATGAGCGAGACGATGACCAGCGTGGGGCTGCGCCGGAACCGGCGGAGGTCGCGTTCGATAATGGCCCAGATTCGATGCATGGATAGGTAATTGCGTGTCAGCGCGGGCGCACAAGGGCGCTGCCGTAGGAGGCGCTCTGCAGGGCATCGCGCAGTTGATGACCGGTGTAATGAACGAAGACGTCATCCAGGGTGGTGCTCTGAACCGAAAGCGAGGCTACGGTTATCCCCGCCTGGCGCGTGGCTTCCATCAAGGCCACCGTGGTGCGCGGGCCGTTGTTCGAGGAGATGCGGAACACATGATCCACCGCCTTGACTTCGGCGACCTCCGGAAGACGGCGCAAGGTCTCGCCCCAGCCTGCCGGGACCTCCGAGAAGCTGATTTCCAGAATGTTCTTGCCGGGGATGGAGGCCTTCAGCTTGAGGGGTGAATCCAAGGCTACGAGCTTGCCGTGGTCCACAATCGCGATGCGGTCGCAGAGCTTGTCAGCCTCATCCATGTAGTGCGTGGTAACGAGGATGGTCAGGTCCCGTTCGCGTTTGAGCCGCACCAGCATCTCCCACACCGCCACTCGAGAGACCGGGTCCAGCCCGGTCGTAGGCTCATCCAGGAAGAAGATCTTAGGCTCGTGAACGAGACCGCGCGCAATCTCCAACCGCCGGCGCATGCCCCCCGAAAACATTCTGACCGGCTTGTCCGCCCATTTGCTGAGATCGACCGCTTCGAGGAGGTCGTGGATAGCATGGCGGCGTCGCTCGCGGGGGATGCCGTAGAGCTTGGCGAAGATGGTCATGTTTTCCTCGGCACTGAGGTCGAGGTCGGAAGTCATCGCCTGGGGGATGACGCCGATGCACTTACGCACCGGGTTGGCCTGATGAACCACGTCGAACCCGTTGATGCGCGCCGCGCCGCCGGTCGGGGGAACGAGGGTGGTGAGCATGCGGATGAGCGTCGATTTGCCGGCCCCGTTCGGTCCGAGCAACCCGAACACCTCGCCGTGCGCGACCTCGAAGCTCAAGGCATCGACAGCGCAGAAGTCGCCGAAGCGCTTCGTCAATTGGTTGACCTCGACATCAGCCATAAGGCAATTAACTCTTAGCCAGGGGCAGGAGCACGTAGGCGGTCATCCCCAGCGCCAGGCTGCGGTCGCTGTTGTTGCACCGCAGCCGGATTTCGAAGGTCTTGATGTCCCGTTTGGTCCGGCTGACGTCCCGCTGTGTAGCATAATCGGCATCCACTCCCCGGTAAAACACGGTGCCTTCCTTAACCACGCCAGAAGCCAGCCTAACTTTGAGCCTCTGTCCCAGGTGGATGCGGTCGATATAGGTCTCCTCCACGTCCGCCCGCACCCAGAGGTCGTCCGGGTTGATCAGGGTGACGATGGTCTGGCCGGGATTGACCATCTCGCCCTGCAACGCCACGCGGCTATCGACAATGCCACTGATGGGGGCCCAAATCTTGGTGTAATCCAGGCGCACTTTCGCTTTTTCCCTCTGCGCATTTGCCGCGCCGAGGCGGTGAATGTTGGCCTCCAGCGCAGCCCGCTGGGCGGCGACTCGCTCGATGTTGGACTTGGCCAGCGCGAGGGCGGCCTGGGCGGCTTGGACTTCTTGAGCCAGCGACTCAGCATGCGCCTGCCCCGCCTGATACGCAGTGCGGGCCTGGTCGTAATCCTGCTTGGAATTAACGCCACGCCGGGAGAGGTCCTCGGCCCGATGGAAAGTCAACTCGGCGCTTTCGAGGTCCGCCTGGGCCTGCTTATGTTGAGCCTGCGTCGCCGCGAGGGTTGCCTCCGCCTCAAGGATTTGATTGCTCGTTTGGTCCTCCTGGTACTTAAGGTCCGCTTCAGCCTGGGCCACCTCGGCGGTGGATTGCGCCTGGCTGCTGGCGTAAAAGGCCAGGTCCGCCAGCCATTCCCTGGACTGAATCACGGCCAGCAACTGGCCGTTGGTGACCGAATCGCCCTCGTTGACCAGCAGGCGCTCAAGCCGGCCCTGCACCTCCGGGCTGACGATGGTTTCATCGGTCGTCACTGTGCCGGTTAGCACGATCTGCCGCGGAGGCCGGGTCGAAAGATAAACGGTGATGGCGATGACCGCCGCCGCACAGAGAATCAAAATTCCGATCTTTGGCTTCATTGGTGGGAAAGGCCGGGGCCCAAAAACAGACCGTGCCGGACGAAATCGAGGACCTGCTGCTTTCGCCGCCTCAGGTTCGCCGTCGCGTAGGCGTCCGAACGGCCCAGCATCTTGACCAGCGGAGCCGAGGAAAAATAGAAAACGACTAGCGCGCCTATCGAAACGGCGGTGTGGAAGTGGTCGGTTGGGCGCAACTCACCCTCCCGCTCGCCTCTGCGCAGCAATTTTTCAAATGCCCTGCTCCGAGGTTCAAAATACTTGCGCACCAGGGCTTGACGCCGCTTTCCTCCGGCGCTCATGAACCGCTGAAACAGGGGCGCGTAGCGATGGCGCGCGCTGATGAAATCAAAGTGCAGGCTGACATAGCGGAGCAGCACTTCGCTGGCAGGTCCCGGCTCGGCCAGGACCTCCAGCGCGCGCTCATTGAACTCCTTGAGGTGGTCTTCGAGCACCGCGTAGTAGAGGCGTTCCTTGCTCCCGAAATAGTAATAGAGCAGGGCCTTATTGACCCCGGCGTCGGCGGCGATGGCGTCCGTGCGCGCCCCCTCCAGGCCCTGGGCGGCAAAGGCCCGTTCCGCGGCCGCCAGGATGGCGGCACGGGTCTTCTCCCGCTCCCTTGGGGCGCTTCTCGCCTTCTTGAAATCAAAACTCTTCCGCACGGTTAATTAACTAACTGGATAGTTAATAAGAAATCCATCGCGGGTCAAGCGGAATCGCATTCGCCTGCGGCGGTGGCCCGAATGCACCGCGGTTTTGACAAAGTCGTCGGGAGGACTCCATCAAGGCGCCGGGGCGGCAAATGCGATTCGCCGAATGGTCCATTGAATATGGCTGAGTATCGGGTCCTTCGCCACGCGACAATAAAATACGCGATCGCGTATTTTATTGTCGCGTCCATGCGGGAACCCGACCCAAGGTCATCGCCAAAATGTGAGTTGCTTTCTGTGGAAGGTGGATGCCCTTTGAGCCGTTGAACCTAGGCGTCGTTTGAAATCAGCCCGCCCCGAAACAGCCGCAAGAATGCTTGCAAGAAGTTGGACTGCCGGTTCAAACTGATCTCGCCAAGGCGATATGTTTCCGGTAATTGAGAGCCATGACTAACAGCAAGCTCTCGCGTCGCGACGCCATTGTTCGAACCGGTGTCCTTATGGGAACCGCCCTCGCGGCGAGAAAGGTTCAAGCTGGCACAGGTTCGGAGGCGGCCTCTCAGCGGAGGGCCGGCCGCCCGTTTCGCTACTGTCTGAACACCGCCACAATTCGGGGACAGAAGCTGGGGATTGTCAAAGAGGTCGAGGTCGCCGCCCAAGCGGGCTACGATGCCATCGAGCCCTGGGCGGACGCCATCGAGTTGTATGCCCGGAACGGCGGCGACTTGAAGGAGCTGCACGACCGGATTCAGGATTCAGGATTGACCGTCGAGGGCACGATTGCGTTCGCGCAATGGCTGGTGGACGACAGGGCGCGGCGCGCCGAGGGAATTGAGCAAGCCAAGCGCGAGATGGAACTGGCGGCCCGCATTGGCGCCAGGCGCTTTGCCGCGCCGCCGGCCGGGGCAACGGGGTTGCCGAGGCTAGACCTGGGGGTCATTGCGGAACGATACCGGGTCTTGCTGGAGGCAGCCGGCAACCTGGGGATCGTTCCAGAACTGGAGTTGTGGGGCTTCTCGAAGAATCTGAGCCGGCTGGGGGAGTGCGTGTGCGTGGCGATGGAAACGGGCCACCCAAAGGCCTGCGTTCTGGCCGACGTCTTTCATCTCTATAAAGGCGGGTCGCAGATTGAGGGACTGCATCTGCTGGGGCCGGATGCCGTCCAGGTGCTTCATATAAACGATTATCCGAGCGAACCACCGCGGGAGAAGATTAATGACAGCTACAGAGTCTATCCCGGAGACGGGGTCGCGCCCTTGGCTGAGACCTTGCGGCTCCTGCACCAAACCGGGGGACAAAAGGTGCTTTCGCTCGAACTTTTCAGCCGAAGGTATTGGGAGCAGGACCCGCTGGTCGTGGCCAGCACGGGCCTGGCGAAGATGAAGGTCGTTGTGGAAAGGGCAGATCTCTGAGCGGCGCGCCCCGATCATCCCCCTGCGGGCTGTAGGGAGCGCGCCAACGAAGGCCACGGGCAAAAGAGCCGCCGCAAACCTCGGCCAAACTTTGACCTTGCCGCTTCCACGGCAATTGACCATGTTGCTGCAAAGAGTTTATGACACGCGACCAGAAACCGTCGCTTTCATGGAAGCACTCTACCTGTTTGCCGGCCCTCCGCAACGCCGATTCAGCGCGCAACTTCGGTTGGATGAGACGGCCTAGGCACACATCGAGGACCTCGCCAGCAGAAACACTGCTCGCCCCTCTTCACTTTGGGTCCAGATTTGCGCTCAACTCCTCCGGAGTGACCCGGCTCTGTACGCCATTAGGCGGGACCGGGACCTTGGCCGTCCAGAGGATGGCATTGAGGACGAGCTTGCGGAAGTTAGGATTACCGAAGTTCTTGTGATAATGGGCGCCGGTGAAGCCGAAGCCCCGCCCTCCATCCGGGCGTTCGTAAGCCCAAGCCATAATCTGCGTGTCGCCGCGCTTGACCGAGGCGCGCACCGCCGGATTGCCTTCGTGCGGCCCGTCGGGACGGCTCATCGTGCTTTCGGGCGCAACGGCGCTGAGGATGGGGGTGACGCCCTGCATGCCGTGGCGGAAGCGCATGTAGAAGTACCATTCGTCATATATTTTGAAAGGCTTGACGCCGCGGGTAATGGGATGGTCAGGCAACGTCTTGAAATCGGCCGTCCACATCGGGTTGACGGAGCGGTTAATCTCAAAGCAGCCCCCCATCCAATCGAGAAACTCCTTTTCACCCTTCTCTGGAGTCGGCTCGACGGCGTAGTGAATGCAGACGAAGCCCACGCCTTTCTTCATCAACTTGCCGATGACCTGCAGCCGGTGGTCCTGGAGCAAGGGGTGGCCGGAGCCGCCGTCGCTATCGACAACAATGGTCGCCGCGTTCTTGAAGGCCGCGCTAGGGTCGGCGGGCCAGCCGTTGCTATAGACCGCGGAAGTGACGCCGGGGACGTGGTCTAGGCAGGCCTTGAGCAGGAGGCAATCGGCGCGGTGTTCGTGCTCGCCGGGGCCGTGGCTGGGCGTGCCGGCAATGAAAACGATCTTCTTGTTGGCGGCGAAGGCCGCGGTTACCAATAGGGTGTTCAATAGCAGGCAGGATAGGACGCGTTTCATGGTACAGTGGCGGTTGGTTTGGAGTCGGGTCTATTTGCGTTTGTAGGTCACGAGAATGGTTCCGGAATCCTGGGTTGTCGTAAACGAAGCCGGCCGGTCACCGCCATTCTGCGGATAGCAGACGCGGAAGCCCTCCGGCACAATCTCGTAGATGGCGAGCAGCGTCTCCTGGTCGCCATAGTTGTTCGTGTGATGGACGTCCATTTGCCTGGGCGTCTTCGACGGGTCGAGGGAGAAGGTGCCTTTGTCGGTTTGGTCACCATCACCATTGGTCAGCGTGTAGGCATTCCCATGGATGATGACGCTCAGGTTCGAGATGTCGGCTTGATCCATGGGCGAGCCGTTCGCCTCGACGCTCGCGACACGCCAGGCCCCTTGCAGCCTGTTAAGGTCATCGGCGTTGCTGGAGGTTGAGCCGGAGAGGTCTTTGAGGCGCAGATTTTTGAACTGCACCATCATTGGCGGACCGGCGTGGAGTTGGAGGGCCAGGACGCCGCTCATGGCGCGCTTGGATTCGCAGTTGTCGGTCACATCAACGGTCATCTGGCCGTTGACGAACTGCTGGAGATGGTCGCCTTTGGCAATGATTCTATAAGTGTTCCATCCGCCCTTTTTGATGGAGGCCTGAATGGCGTCGGCATCGCCTACATAACCCACAACGTGTTTCCGGCAGTTCCTGTCCCAGACCACCTTCTCGCCGCGCGCCGCCATCGTGCCGCGGCTCATGCGCTCTTCGTAGAGGCCCCCGGTGTAGGTCGGCCCGGCCTCCATGTCCGCCTGGTAACCGCCCACGACCCAGTTCTTTGGGTCCAGCACCTTGCTGCGATATTGGATGCCCGAATTGGCAAATCCGTGGCTGTCGCCCGGCATGATGAGGAACGAACAGCGCAACTCGAAATCGGAGACGGCGCCGTTGGTCCAGATAAGGAAGGTGTTTCCGCTGGCCGGATCCTTGGCGGTCGTCTGGCCGGTAATCGCGCCGTCCTGGACGGACCAGAGCTTGGGATTACCGCTCCATCCGGTCAGGTCCACGCCGGTAAAAATGCTTTTGAAGCCGGCCTGCGAACCGCGGTCGTCCAGGAGAACTTTATCGCGCGTTTGCAGAGGCATCTCCGGGGCGCCGGGGTTCCTTGGCACGATCTGGCCCGACGCAAGCTGGGTTGCCAGACTCGCCAGGGCTAACGACTTGATGAGGATTGTTCTTTTCATAAGTTAAGCGGGAAGTGTTTTCTTCAAGAATTTCAGCCCGTTGACGGCGATTTCATTGCGCGTCGGCTCAATGCGGCGCCAGATGGCCGCCGCGCGCGCGATGACCTTTACGTCGGTCGTGAACGACTCGATGACCATGTCCCCTTTATAGCCGACTCCCTTGAGGGCCTTGGCGATGGAGGGCCAGTCGATATGGTCGCTGCCCGGAGTGCCACGGTCGCTCCCGCAGGCGTGGAAATGGCCCAGGAGCTTGCCCGCCTTGCGAATGGCGGTGGCCTGGAATTTCTCCTCGATGTTCATGTGGAAGGTGTCCAGGTGCAATTTCAGGGCGGGGCTGCCAACGTCTTTGACCATCTGAAGGGCCTGGTCGCAGGTGTTGATGAAGTCCGTCTCGAAGCGGTTGAGCGGTTCCATACAGATCTGCTTGCCGTGCTTCTCGGCGTACTTGCAGAGGGTTTTCAGGTTCTTGACCACCGTTCGCCATTGCCGCTTATATTCGGGTGCGGGCACCGCATCGGCCCGTCCCACAGCCGAATAGACCGGACCAATGAGGCTCGGACACTCCAGGACAACCATTTGGTCAATGACCCTCATCATGTAATCCAGGCTGTTCTTTTGCTGCTGGGGCGTGCCGCGCAGGTCGCGGTCGGGTCCCAGGCAGGCGCAAGCCGACCCGCACACAAGGCCGCATCGGTCCAGCTCGCCCTTCACGTAGGCCGGGTCGATGTGGGAGGGATCTTCAATGGGGATTTCAATCGTCTGGAAGCCCCACTCTCTGAACTGAGGAAAGAGCCGAGTACTCTTGTTGGTAAATGGCGAAGTAAATAGAAAGGTGTTGATTCCGAATCTCATAATGCGCCAGCCTAAACGTTCCGGCAGAGGTGTCAATCGCGTTCCTACTCTGCTTGCTGGTCAGTAAAGCACATGGACATAGTGAGGTGTTCGGGCGCGCCGACGCAACTCCTCCTTAATGTCGCTTTCAATTTGGTCCAGAATGCGCCGCCGCGGTTGACAAGGTCGTAGCCCAGACCTCCGCATCCGCTGGGCAAGGGCATCAACGGTTGGCCGGGCTGCCGCGCGGGGGAGGCGAAGAACCGAAGGCGAGTGCGGTTGGCCAAGGCGCGGCAGGTGCGCCAGAGCGTTGGCTGAAGCGGTGGGGCAGGTTGCATGAGCACACCTTGCAAGGTGTGCTCATGCAAGTCAAGCCGCTCCCAGGCGCCCGCAACACCTCGCACCTCAGGAGAAGCCCGCGCAACGGG
The DNA here is from genome assembly GCA_021784555.1 of bacterium. GTDB lineage: Bacteria > Verrucomicrobiota > Verrucomicrobiia > Limisphaerales > UBA8199 > JAJYHY01. Next base: position 18,072 of record JAJYHY010000060.1, on the reverse strand, counting down.
GTGCGGGCTTCGCCAATAGCCAGGCTGGCGGGGCCAGGGCGCTCGATTTCATCAGCCCTGCCCGCGCCTCTGTGGCAGATCGAGAATGTGCTGGACGCTCCTTTCCGGCGCGGTCAGACTTCTTCTGAAATCGATCAGCCCATGAAGACGAAATTGAGTTATTCCCAAGTGCGACAAACGCCTCGTCCCGCAACGCCTGCTGGATGGTCGTCAAGCGAGAAACCCCAGGCGGCCTTGACCCCACGGCTCGCCACCTTCTCCATAGCCGTTCTGGCCGGGTGGCTTTGCCTCGCCGCCCCCCAAGCACTCATCGCCGCGGAGGGCCACGCCAGGGGTCTGCGGCCCATCTTTAATGGCAAGAGTCTGGCGGGTTGGCGGGAGTCGGAGCCAAACCCGTTCTGGCAGGTGCGCCACGGAGTGCTGATTGGGGAGAACGATCCGGCAAGGCGCGGCGACGTGCTCTATACGCAAAAGGCCTATAAGGACTTTGTCCTCGATTTCGAGGTGCGCTGGAGTGGCGAGATCGACAGCGGCATCATGCTGAGGAAGCCGGAGCTCCAGCTCCAGCTTGGTGTTTCCCGCAGCCTCAAGCGCGACATGAGTTGCTCATTCTACACCGGTGGCAGAGACATCTACCCTCGGACCGGCCGCGCAAAAGACCTCGAGAAGTACTTCAAGCCAGGGAAGTGGAATCACATCCTCCTCCGGGCCGAAGGAGACACATTCACCGTCTGGCTCAACGGCAAAGAGGTGGTCAGCCATTACACGAATCCCAAGTATTCGGACCCGGCCCCCATCGGCCTGCAGATCCATCCCGGGCTGAAGATGAAAGTCGAGTACCGCGGGATCAGGCTCAGGGAACTGAGGTAGCACGCGGCCGATTCACCCGGCTTGCCTTAGATGCCCCGTATCCGAACCGGGACACGCCGACAATCAACTATCGCGAATACTGCCTCGGCCGTGGCTTAAGCGCTAAAGGCCAGCAAGCCTTTCCGTTGAGGGACACACATTATGCCTTGGAAACAAGCCGTTGATCCCTTTGGGAATGTCGGGCTGTCGGCCTCGGTCGCTGCCCTTCCTATCCTCTTTCTTTTCTGGGCCCTGGCATGGAAAAGGATGAAGGGACACTGGGCGGCGCTCGGGGCAACGCTTCTGGCCCTGCTGGTGGCGGTGATTGTCTATGGGATGCCGGCGAGAGTGGCCCTGCTCTCCGCCCTCTACGGAGCCATGTTCGGCATCTTTCCTGTTTGTTGGATTATTATCACGGCCCTCTTCATCTACAACCTGTCGGTGAAGACCGGACAGTTCGAAGTCATCAAGAATTCTCTGGCCTCCATTACCGATGATCGGCGGATGCAGGCGCTGCTCATCGCCTTCTCCTTCGGCGCGTTCCTGGAGGGCGCCGGAGGGTTCGGCACGCCGGTCGCCATCACCGCCGCGATGCTGGCGGGGGTTGGGTTCGATCCGCTCTACGCGGCCGGTGTCTGCCTTATCGCCAATACGGCTCCGGTTGCCTTCGGCAGCATCGGCATCCCGATTGTCGTGGCGGGCAAGGTCTCGGGGCTTCCGGATTTGGCCATCAGCCAAATGGTAGGACGCACGCTGCCATTCCTGAGCGTTCTCATTCCGTTCTACATTACCATCCTGATGTCCGGCTGGGAAAAGGGTCTGCAGGTCTGGCCGGCTTGCCTGGTCTGCGGTGGTTCATTCGCCCTGGTACAATTCACGGTCTCAAATTTCATGGGCCCCCTGCTGCCGGACATCCTGGCCTCGACAACCTCGATCCTCTGTGTGGTACTGTTCCTGAAAGTCTGGCGCCCGGAGCAGAGTTGGCATTTCCCGGCCGAAGAGAAGAGCCTTGGCCGGGCGGAACTCAAGTACAGCGCCGGTCAGGTCTTCCGGGCCTGGGCGCCTTTTGTCATTCTTTCAATCTTCGTCGCCGCCTGGGGCATTCCGGCCATTTCGGCGGCGCTCAATAAGCTGTTCCCGGTCAAATTCCCGATCCCCGGGCTCAACGGCATGGTTGTAAAGGGTGCCACGCCGCTAGCGGCAGTCCTCAACCTGAACCTTCTCAGTGCCGCCGGAACCGCCATTCTTTTTGCCGGAATCTTCTCCGTCCCGGTCACGGGCGCCTCCATGCAAGGCGCAATCCAGGTTGCCGCTCAGACCCTCGACAAGCTGAAATGGGCCATCCTTACCATCGCGTTGATTCTCGGCTTCGCCTTTGTTTTCAATTTCTCGGGCATGGTTGTCAGCCTGGGCGCCGCGTTTGCCGCCACCGGCCCCTTGTTCCCGTTCTTTGCGCCGTTTCTGGGATGGCTTGGGGTCTTCACGACCGGTTCGGACACCTCCTCCAACGCCTTTTTCGCCAAGATGCACGTGGTTACCGCGCGGAAGATCGGGATCGATCCCGTGGTACTGGTAGCCGCGAACTCCTCCGGAGGCGTCTGCGGCAAAATGATTTCACCCCAGTCCGTCGCGGTGGCGACTTCCGCCACGGGTATGATTGGCCATGATGGAGATATCCTCCGCTTTTCGCTCAAGCACTCGATCCTTCTGACGGCCATCGTCGGGGTCTTGGTCACGCTGCAAGCCTACGTATTCAAGTGGATGATTCCGGCGTATCCAGAGACCGAAGTCGTCGCCAAGGCCGTGGCCAAGGCCGCCCAGGCCATCGGCATGAGTTACCTTGCCGGCGTTTTCGCTTTGGCCCTGGCAATCACCGTCATCTCCATCCGCGCGGGAAAAAAGAGCCAGCCTGGAGAGGCTTGACAGAATTGAACGCGACCGCGTTCCCGGCTTGCGCCGCATCGTTTACTGAAGCTCAGACACACTCAGGAAGCGTTGCCCTCCGCTGAGAGGTCGAACCTCTCGAAGAGTTTTCCCAGGAGCAAGACACCCAGCGCCGCTTCCACCGCCACCACCACCGCGGCGACCATGGCGCCCAAGGTCAGGGCCGGCGCAGGCCCAAGCAACGCCCTGAGCAGGAAGAAGACCACGGCAAATACAATCGCGGCGGGCACCAGCGCGATGGCAAGCACCAGCACCTGGCCGAAGAAAAAGACCAGCCGCTGGCCCGTCGCCTCGATCCCGCGTGCGGAGTCTTTGCCGGCTTGAATCCAGGAGGGAAACAAGAGGACGGCCGCGTTGGGGATAAGCAGGAGCAGCGCGTCCATGGCCGGGAGGAGAAACACCGCGCCGAGCCCTCCGGCCAGGAACAGATGCGCGCGGGCAGTATGAACGCCAGCCTGGAAAAGGATGCCAAAGAACAACAGCAGCCATTGCACGGCAGCCAGAATGATAACCGGCGCGAGGACTTCGCCCAAGGCGATCTGCCAGCCCCGCATGGGAAAGGCCTTGAGCACATCCGCCTGAGCGAGGTCCTGACGGAAATCCTGCCGCAAGAACTGCGGTCCGAGGAACAGAGAATAGACCAGAAACACGCTCACCAGCGTAACCAAAACCTCAGGGCCGTGTGCGGTGCGGCCAAACGCCATGAAGAGCGCCACGCACACGATCCCCAGCGACAGCCAGATGCGCCAGGTAACGGCCTGGCCGGCGCCGATCAGATTCTTCCAAAACAGCGCGGTGGCGGGCGGGCCGGTTGGAGCCAGGGTAAACCATGGGCGTTTGCCCTTCTGGCTTGTCTTGGCGGCCTGCCAATTCCCCGAGCGCATGGCGGCGATGCGCGCCGCCAGCCTTTGCGAGGCCGCAACCGAGGCCTCTTCGAAGGCCACATTGGAATAGATGACCCACGCATAGTGCAGCGCGACGATCAGAATGGCGGGGCCAAGCGCAACCAGAAAGGCCTGCGCGCCGCCAGCGAAGAACGGCCGCACCAGGAGCCGGAACGGATACAGCAGGAACAGGGCCGGACCGGAGGTCAACACGCGCTCCGCGTAGCCGAGGAGGGCGTCGGGCGTGGTGCTATCCGAACCCGTCAGGCCAGGCATCGTTCTCCTGGCCCACACAACCACCCCAGCCGCCAGCGCCGCGGCCAGCCCCAGTACCAACGCGCGGCGCAACGCGTTGGACATGCCTCGGTCCAACAGCAGGGTCCGTCCAAACGACGACCCAAGGAAGTGCAGGTTGAGTGTCGAGAAGACCAGCCACAGCCCCACCGCGTGCATCCAGAGGCTGCCTCCCATCCGGGCCGAAAACAGGTCCAGCAGCAATACCGTAAAAAGAATCCTCAATTGCGAGCGCACCAATTTGAAATGGATCAGCCCCCGGCGGCTAATAGGCGCCGGGAACAGAAACGCCACCTCGGCCTCCGAAAAGGTCAGCGCCGCCCGTTCGTGAGGAATCACCCACGCCAGCACCACTACCACGAAGAGCGCCAGCGCCGCCGCCGATTCGAGCAGCAACGGGTGGCCGGCCGTAATGCCGCCGGGAAGCCCATGCCCGTGCCGGTGCGGAACAAACAGAAACCGGAAGAAATAAAAATAGAAATAAGCGAGCCCGGCGATGGCTCCCACCAGGTATTTCGGCTGCCGAAGCCGCTTGCACCGGCTGACCACCTGGTTCCGGAACGAGTGCGCTTGGAGATAAAGTAGAGCCGAGATCATGTGAAGCGCACCTCAGACCATCACTTCAAGAGGACTGAGAACCACCGAATACACGGAGTACACGGAAAAGGGAAAGCCCGCCTGCGCGTGGTTCGGGGATTGGCGCTTGAATTCACATCACACACCCTTCGTGCTCCACGCCAGGGTAATGGCCGAGGTTGATGCGCAGCCCGACCTTGGGGCCGGTGGCGTGCAGGCCGTGTATGAGCATGGTTGCCTTCTCTTTCCGTGTGTTCCGTGTATTCCGTCGTTTGCTTCATATCGGACCCTGTGTCCGTTCTGGCGGTGCGCTGACCGGGACTGGCGGCGCGACCTCCGTCTCGTTGGTGGCGCGGAAGAACACCTCCTCCAGGTTGGCGTCGCCCGCTTGTTCCGAAAACTGGCGTGTGATTTCCTGGAGCGTGCCATGGATGACCTTGCGCCCGCTCTTCAGGATGAGGATATGCGAACAGATCTCCTCCACCAAGTGCAGCAAGTGGGAACTGATAATAATGGCGGCGCCGGACCTTGCCCGCTTCAGAATCGAATCCTTCATCCGGCGAATTCCCAGCGGATCCAGCCCGGTAAGCGGTTCATCAAAATAAATGACCTTGGGCGAGTGGAGCAGGCCGCAGGCAATCGCCAGTTTTTGTTTCATCCCGCGGGAGAGTTCGCCGGGGAGGGCATTTCGTTTGGGGCTAAGTTCCAGTTCATCGAGCAGGCGGGCGCCAACGGCCTGGTAATCGGCCACCTGGTAGATTCGGGCGGTGAAGGCCAGGTGTTGTTCGACGGTCAGATAATCGAACAGCCTCGGTTCATCCGTGAAGAACGCCAACTCCCGCTTTGCCGCGAGAGGTTCCGTGGCCAAGTCATGTCCGCAAATATGGATTGTGCCGCGGGTAGGCGGGATTATGCCCGCCAGAGACCTCAGCGTGGTCGTCTTGCCCGCCCCATTCGGTCCGACCAGCCCCATCACTTCTCCTGGCGCCACCGCGAAAGACAGGTCGTTCACGGCAACAAATTCGCCGTACAGCTTTGTCAACCCTTCAACTTGAATCATAAAAAGCCGGCGCCGAACATGCGCCCAACAACACCCGCAGCCTACCAGCCGGGGAGGCGCAAGTAAAGCCACGGGTCCTGGGGGGCGCATCTTGGCTGAACCACCCATGGGGTCTGGCTGGGGTACGGCGCGTCACTCCGTGCGCGCCGCAAGCCGCTCATCCCTCCCCGCAGACGCGGCAGAACTTGACCTGTCCGCAACACGTTTCGAGAGTCAAGGACTCTAATCCGGGTAGCCGCTCGGATGGCCTTTGTGCCATGCCCAGGCACTGGCCACGATGTCCTCCAGCGCGGGGTATTGGGGCCGCCAGCCCAACTGGTTGATAGCTTTGGCCGCTGAGGCGATTAGCCGAGGCGGATCACCTGGACGGCGAGACTTTTCCACAACGGGAATCACGGTGCCGGTGACCTTCTCGCAGGCCCGGATTACATCGCGCACCGAGTAGCCATTGCCGTTGCCAAGGTTGAAAAAGCCTTGCTTGCCGGGTTCAAGCGCGAGGATATGGGCCTGGGCGAGGTCGATAATGTGGATGTAGTCCCGGATGCAAGTGCCATCCGCCGTGGGGTAGTCGGCGCCGTGGATTTCGCAATGCTCAGCCCGGCCGAGCGGCACCCTCAGGACATTCGGGATGAGGTGGGTTTCCAGGCGGTGGTGTTCTCCGAACCTGGGACTGGCCCCAGCGGCGTTGAAATACCGGAACACGACAAACTCCAGCCCGTGAATCTGGTGATACCAGCACAGCATCCGCTCGAACATGAGCTTGGACTCCCCGTATGGATTGATCGGGCGCTGAGGCAGGTCCTCCGTCATGGGCACACGGTCCGGAGGGCCGTATGTGGCGCAGGTGGAACTGAACACGAATTTCTTCACACCCGCCGCCACCGCCGCATCCAGCAGCCTTAAGCCGTTTACCACGTTGTTGCGGAAATACTTGCCGGGGTTGGCCATCGATTCCCCAACCAGGGCGTTGGCCGCGAAGTGAAGGATAGCATCCGGCTTGGCCTCCTTGACCGCGTCGAGAATATGTCCCTCCTGCTCCGGATGACCCAAAACGAATTGGGCCCGCTCATCCACCGCCGAGCGGTGCCCCTCGCTCAGATCGTCATAGACAGTGACCTGGTGCCCGGCACGAAGCAATTCCTCCGCGCAGACCGAGCCGATGTAGCCGGCCCCACCGGTGACAAAGACGTTCATGGGTTCCAACCAAGCCGCAGGTCAATCGATGACCGGGCGCAGAACGATGCTCCGATACTCGATCCCGGTGTGGTCGCCCTGAAGGTAAATCGGGCCGGGTCGGCTCACGTCGGACCAGAGGGCGCCCCCTGTGCAGCCTTCGACCGGTTGGTTGTCGATGATTTTCTGCCCGTTGAGGATAACGGTTACATGGCGGCGCACAAACGTGATGTCCAGGTTTTGCCATTGGCCGGGGGGTCTCTCGGCGGCCACGCTGGGTGTGATGCGGCTGTAGATGGCGCCCATGTGGTGTGAATCCACTCCTTGGCCGTAGCTGTCTTCGACCTGCACCTCATAAATCCCGCGCAGATAGACGCCGCTGTTTTCGCCTTTGCCGACGCGCACTTCGACCTTCAAATTGAAATCCTTGAATACCTTGTCCGTGCGCAAATTGCCGTAGTCCTTATGCGGCTGACCCTTGACCTGCACCGGGTTGTTGATGAGCGTCCCGTCATGCACGCTCCAGCCGGAAACCGCGTGAGGATCGGTCAACCGCCACCCCGCAAGGTCTTCTCCGTCGAAGAGCTGGATCGGGGCGCCGTACTCCACCTCGCTCAAGTCTGGGGCGGGCGGCATCGGCGGAGTGCGCCGGCCGGAGAACTGGGCGGTGTCGAAGCCGTCTCCGTTGCGCCGTGGCTGGACGCGGAGAAGGTGGAGATGGCGCCCGTCGGTTTGGGCAAAGATGGTTTCAATGGAGGTCTTGCGCACCCTGTTGCCATAGACGTCTTTTTCTTCAAAGTGGTGGACGCGCCTCAGAACGAGTTGGCCGTGGTCCAACCGCGTGGAGGTGATAGGCTCAACGCTACCCCAGCCCCAGAGCATGCTCGAATCCAGGTGGCCGCCGGTTTCACGGACGCCCAGCCAGCCCGCGGCGCCGCCTGGAATGGTCAATTCCCAACTGCCCAGAAACGGGTTATCCGCCGCAAAAGCAGCGCCCGCGGCGATCATTGAAATCAAAACGAAGGTTCGAATTATAGAGGATAAGCGCATAATCGGCCGACTTTTATGCCTGCCTCGACCGCCTAACGCAAGCGAAATGCATTTTGTCCTGCGCCCTGCGCCCAGCACACCGGGCCTTCGGCGCGCACCGGCAACCTGCACCCGAACCTTCCGGGGCAACGTAGCCCGCCGTGCCGAGCGAGGAGGACTTCTTCTTCGGAACGGTGACGAGTCCGGCGTCCGCCAATTTCGGTTTCCCGCCGACGAACACGATGTTGGAAGGCTTGATGTCCCGATGCACCAGCCCCTTTTGATGCAAGTAGCTCAAGCCGCCGGCCACCGCCAGTCCTATCTCCAGGCTCTCGGCGAACGGGAGACGCCCCCGCCGCTTCAGTTCGCTCCGCAGCGTTTTGGGCGTGTACCGGCCGGGGTCGATGTCCTGGCCCGTAGCCTGGTCATCCGCCAGTTCCGTCACGTAGTAGAAGTAGGCGTCCTCCTCGTCGCGAGCCACGTGCAGCACCTGCATCAAACCCTCGTGTTGGCGCGAAACCGGCTCAAAACTGCGGATCCCCTCAAACTCCGTTTCGTAGGGCCTGGCGCCGCCGAGGTCGCGGCGATACAGCACTTTCACCGCCCGATAAACCTCCGGCGTCGCCCGATTCTGCGCCAGCCACACCTCGCCGTAGCCCCCTTCTCCAATCTTGGTGAGTATTCGATGGTCCGACACCTCGGCGACAACGCCCGATGCCGCCGCCAGACCTTCCGAATCCCGCTTCATGCGCACGGCTTAGCAGGAATCCACGCCGCGCGCAAGCCTCCTGCTCTTGCTGCTCTTGCTGACAGCAATTCATTGCAATCACAAACATCTTCCAGTTCCGTAGGGACGGTATCTTTGTAGGAACCGCGCCCAGAGCACCTTTCCCAGCGAGGGGCTATCCGAAAAGCATCACTTAATCGTCCACTTCATCGAATTTACGTGACTCTCGATTAAGTGGGCGACGTGGTGGGCGATAAAGTGACCTTTTCGGATAGCCTCCGCGACAGAACGCAAAGAGCGCGAAAGACGGCGCCGGGAGGGCGCTCTTTGCGCCCGCTCCTGCCAGATGGCCGGGGTCTTTTCCGGCGTCACCATTCACCATTCGTCATTCTTCACTCCAGTGAACAGGACAAAGGAATGAGGACAAACGAATCATTCCTTATCGCTTGCGCGCGACATCCTCAATGACCACCAACCGAAGTTGACCCATCGCTTGCGGTAGCATACTTTTGCGTCGATGCAACTGACCATCGAGATCCCCGACGAGCAGGCCCGAAGCCTGGGAATGCCCCGCCAAGAGCTGGAACAATGGCTGGGCGAGGTTCTCAAGCAAGTGCCCCGGGTGGCCTTTGCCGATGAGATCCTTGATTTTTTGTGCCGCGGCCCCCGGCCCGAAGAAATCGTTGCCTTCCACGCGTCGGAACAATCGCAGAAGCGCGTTCGCGAGTTGCTGGACCGGAACCGCGCGGGGACTCTCACGCGCGAAGAGCAAGCGGAGTTGGACACCGTCGAAGCCCTGAACCATCTCTTTGCGCTGGTCAAGGCCCGCGCCTGGCGGCAGTTGCCGGCCCGATCCTGAGCCAAATCCCGGAGCCGCTGCTTGCCCTGGTGCGCCGCCGAGCTCAGGACCGGTGCGACTACTGTCTGATTCCTGAGGTTTATCCTTCACTTCACGAACCGGACCACGTCATTGCCCTCCAGCACCGGGGACCCACTTCGGCGGCGAACCTGGCCCTCGCTTGCTTCGACTGCAACCGGCGAAAGGGGCCGAACCTCTCCTCAGTGGACCCAGAAACGGGCCGCGTCGTTGAGCTTTCCCATCCGCGCCGCGACAAGTGGGTGGAGCACTTCCGCCTGGAAGGTCCCCGTATCGCCGGGATCACCGCCAAGGGCCGCGCGACCGTCGAACTGCTGCAATTCAACACCCCGCCGCGCCTTCGCATTCGGCTCGAGCTTCAGCGCGCCGCCAGATACCCCTGATTCGGCCGGGGCTTTTCCCGCTTCCGCCGGTCCACTATGCGTGTCGGCCAGGCTCCGGCGCGGATGAGTGGTTCCAAGTCCGGGCCGCCCCTCAAATCGCAAATCTAAGATCTCAAATCGGCGAAACCATCCGCCTTTCCCAGTCAGCCCTTATCAGCGTGGATGTGCGGTTCCGAGTCCGATGCCGCCCCCCAAATCGCAACTCGCAACTCGCAAATCTCAAATCTCAAATGTGAAATCGCCACCTCACGCCTGCCTCGTCGTCGCCTTTCCCCCATGCTGGCCAGCCCGGCGCCGGAAAGCCTCGCGCGACTCGCGGTCCTCCTGCCCCTCAAATCGCAAATCTAAAATCGCAAATCCCAAATGTGAAATCGCCACCTCACGCCTGCCTCGTCGTCGCCTTTCCCCCATCCTGGCCAGCCCGGCGCCGGAAGGCCTCGCGCGGCTCGCGGTCCTCCTGCCCTCAAATCGCAAATCGCAAATCTAAAATCTCAAATCCCATCAACCTTTTGCTCCCCTCGCGTACTTAACGTCTTGGATTCTCGAGAGGCTTTCCGCTCGGCTGGACGCCCCCGTCTCGCGACTGCTCTGCGAAGGGCCGGTGGAAGAGGCGAGTGGGCGTGCCGCGCGGGTTTAGGGCGGGGGTCGGATTCTATACACGGCGTCAAAAATGACTGCGGGGAATTTGAACAGGAGCAAACAGAGGTAACAGAGTTCCTTCTCTCTCTGTTGCCTCTGTTTGCTCCTGTTCATTCTTGGGCTCAATTCAATCCGCAAAGAATTGTGTCGTCGTGTATACTTATCGTGGAAAAATCGCTACACTGCCGCCGGGCTTTCCCCTAACCAAACCCACAACACCCGGCCCAAGTGGGGCGTGACCTGAATGAACGCCCAAATCGCAACTCGCAAATCTAAAATCGCAAATTCAGAAAAATTCCTGAAACGTTTTCCTGGCGGAGCCCTTGGAGTGTCCCGACACACGTCGGGACCGGTTTCGTCTTCCTTCCCCTGCCCTGGAGCCAATTGTCGTGACACATCCTCAACTCTCTTTCCGCACTATGCTCCTTGTTAAGCCCAAGCGAGAGGGTGAGGCGCTCTTGGGGGGCAAGTCCTTGGCGCAGGAATCCGCTTACCCGGGGGCGCACCCGGTGCTATAGTGTGCCCGTGAAGACGGAAATCGTGGAAATTCCGGCAGCCGTTCTCGCATCTGTCGAGACGCTGGACGAATTGCAGGACTGGCTTACCGGGCAGAACCCGAAGATACTGGACGAACTGAGAAAGGCGCGGCGTCAGGACCTCGCGGGCAAGTTTAGACCCTGGAAGCCCCGCCACTTGGCATGCCGCCGTACAAAATCGAAATAGGCATCAAGGCCGACGCGCAGCTCGCCGGACTCGACGCGGCCGTTGGCATGAGCGTCGAACGTAAGATTCAGTGGCTGGCTGAAAATGCCGGGGCCCTCGTGCATCGACGCCTCGTAGGGATGCCAGAGGATCTGGCTGGCCTGTGCAAGCTGCGCGTGGGCGACTACCGCATTCTCTACTGGCCGTATCACGCCCAGCGGGTTATTCGGATCTACCGCATACAACATCGTTCCGAGGTTTACCGCCGGCTTTAAGCCCCTGGGCGCGGCGGACCCCTGTCGGGCCGAACTCGCCATTCTTTGCCGCCACCGCCGGCTGCTACAGGTCGCCTGCCCCACGCGCGGGTTCATCCTCCCTGCTCCCCGCTCCCTGCTCCCGGCCGAGGCGGGCGGGGGTGCCGCGCAATTTTAAGCGGGGGCGCGGATTCTACTTAGAGCCTGTCCCAGGGTCTTGACGAATATACAACATATTGTGTTCCTGAGAGGCCGAAAACCTCAACAGCTTGTGGTGCGTCAAGTAGTTTGGGACAGGCTCTACTTATTGTAGAAAAATCGTTACACCGCCGCCGGCCTTTCGCCTTGCAAAGCCGCCCTTGCCACCGTCTAATCCCTACGGAATCTCAGGCGAATTCCGAGCGCTCCCAAAAGCGGGCGGAAAAACATCCTATGACTTTGAAGCTTTTCCAGCGGGCTGGCATCTTCGGCGGCGTCTTGCCGGCCATACGACGGCCCTGGCCGGGCAATGTCAACACCGCATCACGCCGCCGCTCCATGAACGCCAGAGATGAAAGGGCACGGCATGTTTAACCAAACTGATCATCTCCTACGGCGAGCGCCTCGGCGATAAGCTCGCCGGCACGAGGGTCGTCAAGAAATGAGCATCCGGCGGTCCATACTCCCCCATGCCCCCGCACTGCGGCTGGCGCCTCGGTCCGCCGCCTTCCCACCGGGAGCCGCCACCCGCTTCAATCTGAGTCGAGACCCTCAACTCGCAACTCAAGGAACTCAATCAAACCGACCGCTCTTCAAGGCGGCACGGACTTCCTCATGGGTCCCCAGGAACGACACGTACAAGCCATCGGGCCGGTTGTGGAACAGTAATCGCCAGCCCAAGTCTCCGCGACATTCGAACGTGGAACCAGTGAGCTTTCGAATGCTTAGACCGGAGTGTTTGTGCGGTTGGCCGAAGGCCTCGGCCAGTTCGCAAAGGGCGAGCAGACACTCGACCCGATCCGCCTTGGACATCCGCGTCAATTTGCGCAGGACCCCGGCGTCAATGACCAGCGGTTTCGTCAATCATCTTCCTCAGGTCCCGGGGCGTTTTTACGATCAGCTTGCCGGCGCGTTTAGACCGCCGGTAACGCTTTTCCGCCGCTTGCTCGAACGCCTCCAACTCCCGGGCAGTCACCCCGTACTCCCGGAATGCATAGTCGGCGCCTTCGGCCTCGACCTTGCGCAGGGCGATGATGTCCGCCCCGGAGACGATGCCGATGTCCTCGCCCTGGGCGGCGGCCGCCAGCCACCGCCCCAGATTCTTCTTCGCCTCAGTGATCGTCAGAGTCGTCATAGCACCTTTCTACAACCGGAAGCCCGGCCTGTCAAAGGCCGGACAAAAACGCCGGCTTACCTGCGCGTGGCAATGAATCCTTGCGCCCCCCAGTCCTGCGCAAAGATGGAAACCGCCCACCTTTCCGCACAATCAGCGTTTATCAGCGTGGACAAGCGGTTCCGAGTCCGCCACCGCCCCCCAAATCGCAAATCGCAAATCTAAAATCGCAAATTTCAGAAAAATCTTTGAAACGTTTTCCAAAATCGCCCGTGTTCTCCCCTTGTGAATGAGTTGCGACCATACGTACCCGCGTTTATCAGCCCGAACGGGCGGTTCCGAGTCCGCCACCGCCCCCCAAATCGCAAATCGCAAATCTAAAATCGCAAATCCGATGAACCTTCTGCCCCTCCCGCCCCCTTAACCCTTTGGATGACCGCTTTGAAACCTCGAATCTCAAATGTGAAATCGCCGCCTCAGACCCGCCTCGTCGTTACCTTTCTCCCACGCTGGCCAGCCCGGCGCCGGAAGGCCTCGCGCCGCATTCCATCACTCCAATGCTCCATTGCTCCACGCACTCCATCGCTGCCTCACGGCTCCTGGCCCTGCTCCTTCTCACCCCTGCCGCCTCCGCCTGCGCCGGGCTGAATGCTCCCACCCTGCTCGGTCCGGGCAGCACCAATGCGCCAGGGCCGGAACTCGGCGCCCAAACCATTTACCTCCGATGGCAAGCGGTGCCCGGCGCCGGCGGCTATAGCGTCTTCCTCCGCGATCTCAGAACCAAGGAGGTGAGGAGGTTTTCCGTGGCCTGGGATGCTACTGATCTGGAGCTCACCCTCGCCAGCGGCGATGCCTACCGCTGGAACATGGCGGCCATGGCAGGCACCAACCTGGGTGCCTTCTCCGAGACGCGCTACTTCCATATCCGCCTGGAACCTGACCGGCCGGTGGTCACCGAGGTTAGCCCGTCCCCGGTGCCGGCCATAGACACCCCGCAAGTGTTCACCGTCTATGGGTTGAACTTTATGCACGGCTCCGAGGTCATCCTGCGCCAGAAAGATTCCGGCGAGACCTTTCGCAACCGCAAGCAGATCTATCGCGATTACCGGTTCCTCTCCATCCGGCCCGACTTCACCAGCGTCCCCGGCCACTGGTCGGTGGAGGTCATCAATCCCGGTGGACTCAGCTCCGGAGAATTTCCCTTTGCCGTCGTATCGCCGGACCAGATTCCGGCTTGGCGCTGGTGGCGTGGCGCCGCGCCGTGGGCTTGGGCGGCCCTGCTCGCGTTCTGCACGGCCGCCTGGTTTTGGTGGTGGACGGCCCGCCGCCGCCTGCCACGGGCCGTCGCCGCCACCCGCCACCAAACCCAGCGCGAAGAACGCGCCCGCTTCGTGCGCGACCTCCATGACCGCGCCAGCGCCGACATCGCCTACCTGGCCCAGCTCGCCGACGAAACCTCTCTGGAATCTTCTGCCTTTCCTCCCACCGTGCGCGAGCGCGCCCGTGAACTCGCCGCCGCCGCCCGCGACGCCGAAACCGCCATCGGCGATTTGCTCTGGGCCGCCGACCCGGCCAGCGAGCATCTGCCTCAACTGGCCGCCCACCTCCGCGCCCAACTTCGCGAGCGGCTCAAACCGCACGGCATCGAGCCGGACTTCAGCGCGTGGCCGGCGCCAATACCCGATCTGGCCGTCAGTGCGGCCGTCGTCGGGCAGGTGATGCATCTTTGCCATGAGGTCTTGAACAACGTGGTCAAACACGCCCGCGCCACCAAGCTGGCCACCGGGCTCGCCGTGGATGACACTTCGCTGACCCTCGCCTTCCGCGACAACGGCCAGGGCCTCCAGCCGCGCTCCCAGCCTGCCGGCGGGCGTGGCCTGGCCAACATGCGCGCCCGCGTGCAACGCCTCGGCGGCTCCGTGCAGATCAAGTCCGCCCCCGGCCAGGGAACCGAAGTGACAATCCGCCTGCCCCTGGAGCATGACGGCATCCAGTGAACAAGACAAAGGAATGGCAACACGCAAACAATTCCTTGTCCCCTGCGCGCGACATCCTCGACGATCAATGACCAATTCCCAATTATCAATGCTCAATCAGGATTGTTCTCCGCAGGAGAATCTCAGTCCTCGCATTCCATCGCCCTCATTCTTCATGCTTCATTGGGACGTACCCCCGCGAGGGGTACAGCGGAATTCGCGCTCTTCTGGTAAAACCTCATCCGCAGATTGAATGGATGAACTTTGCGGAACCAACTAACGCCGTCACCGTGGCCGTTGTCGAAGACGACCCGCGCTTCAGCCAGCGGCTCCTCTCGGCGTTGCGCTCCGCCCCCGGCATCCGCTGTGCCGGCCTTTGCTCGACCCGCGCCGACGCCCTGGCCCGCCTCCCCGCCTGGAAACCGAACGTCGTCCTCCTCGACCTCGATCTCGGCGCCGGATGCGACGGCCTCGACATCCTCCCCGCTCTCCTCCACCAACTGCCCGACACCAAGTTCCTTGTCCTCACCGTCGTCGATGACCCCGCCGCCATCTTCCGGGCCGCCCAACTCGGCGCGTTTGGTTACCTCCGCAAATCTCTGCCGCTGGCCGAACTGCCCGCTGCCATCCTCGAGGTACAGGACGGTTTGCCCAGGTTCTCCCCCGAAGTCCTGCGCCTGATTTGGCAGAGCTTTCGCAATCCGCCTCCCGACCGCCAGGAGCGCAACAAACTCTCGCCCCGCGAGGCCGAGTTGCTCGAATTCCTGGCCCAAGGCTACGAACGCAAGGAACTCGCCACCCGTTTCAACCTCAGTCCGGAAACCATCAAGGCCCACATCCGCAACATCCACCACAAACTCCACGTCACCGACACGCAGGCCGCCGTCCGGAAAGTCTATCCCGCCAAGCGCTTCCGCCTCCTGCCCCGCTGGATGCGCGGCGGCGACCCTGTCCGATGAAGGAAAGGAAGAACGCAAAATGCGGAACGAGGAGGTCTCAGGATCAATGGCACGGCAGGAACGAGACGCCCCGCTGCTTCCCGTGAAAACAGACCTTGAAATGCTCGGTGGCGCCGGAATCAACGAAGAATTCCACCGGCTGCCACCCATCACTCGCCCGGATGCCCGCCGAAATCATCGGCGACCACCGCGCACCAACCATCTTGTAGGGAAACACGATCGGCCTCACGGGGATGCATGCGCGCTACAGAATGACTTCCATGTCCTCGGCCACCGGCACCTCCATGGCGAAGGGGTATTCCTCGATGCCCTGCGCTCGAGCGCTGCTGGGAAGCTATGGTCGCGGGATTTCCAGTTGCCTGCAGATGGCGCGCGCCGTTGTTTCTTTGATTTCACGATGCCGCGGGACGCTGGCCAACCTGCGGTTGGCGGGATTGAGCCAAATGCTGTGAGCGCCTCCCTCACGGTAGAAAACGCACCCGTGCCCCCGCAAATGCTCCTGCAAATTCGCGCGTTTCACGAGTCTTACACTTCGGTGAACTCGATAGGCTCGCGCACCGCTTGCCGGGAGAGTTCTTTTTCCGCTAATTCGCGCTGGCATTCCAGCACCAGTTTCAACGCGTCTAGCAAATTGACCTTGGCCTCTTCAAGAGTCTCGCCTTGGGAAATAGCGGCCGGGATTTCTTCGACAAAGCAGGTGTATCCGCCCTCGGCGGCTGGCTCGAAAACCGCGGTTAATCTCATCCCTTCAGTATGCACCCTCAGCACGGCTTGGCAAGGACGCTCCTCCGAAGAGGCGCGCGATGCCGCCCTCGTCGAGTTTGAAATCTCAAATCTCCAGTCTGAAATCACCAGCCCGCTCTCCGAACCACATAGCCCTATGGATGAGTCCGCCGGAACTCTTCGCCCTCCTTGCGCTCCCTCGCGCCAGGTCCGGCCAGCGCATCCCAAGGCCCCGATACTCCACCACTCCACTCCATTACCCCAACGCTCCATCACTCCCTTACTCCAGCACTCCACACCCCGATCCGCCAAACCGGTGGCGCGGGCAATCGCAAATCGCAAATCTAAAATCGCAAATTCACAAAAATCTTTGAAACGTTTTCCAAAATCGTCCGTGTTCCCTCCTGTGAATGAGTTGCGACCGAATGTGCCAGCCTTTATCAGCGCGGGGGAGCGGTTCCCAGCCTGATGCCGCCCCCCGGCCTCTTGCCCATCAAATCGCAAATCGCAAATCGCAAATCTAAAATCGAGAGTCCCATGAATCTTTTGTTCGCCTCGCGTACTTAACCCCTTGGATGACCGCTTTGAAATCTCGAATCTCAAACATAAAATCGCGCCTTCCCGCCCGCTTGGCTACCGCCTTTCTCCCACGCCGGCCGGCCCGGCGCCGGAAAGCCTGGCCCGACCCGCGGTCCTCCCGCCCCTCAAATCGCAAACCGCAAATCGCAAATCTAAAATCCCACCACGCCCTTGACAAACCCGGCGAGTTATGCGCTAAATCGGCCCGTCCGGAGCGGAACAACCATGCAAACCCTGTCAACGATCTCAAACGGGGAGCCCGCCGATCCCCCTCCCGCTTACTGCGCCCCCGCTTCCACTCTGGCGCGCATCCTCTCAGCCCGCCTGCGCCAGTGGCGCCTTTCCAGGCGAATCCCGCTAAAGCGGATGGCCGCCGAACTGGGCGTGTCCATCTCCACTATTTCCGCCTGGGAACGCGGCGCCCGCTTCCCCTCCGCGTCGCATCTCGAGCGGCTTTCCGCCCGCACCGGCCTCCCGGTGTCGCGTCTGCTTTACGAAGGGCCAGGGGAAGACGCGGGCGCGAGTGCCGGGCAGGCTCAAGCCCGGGACGGATTCTACTTATTGTAGAAAAATCGTTACACCGCCGCCGGCCTTTCGCCTTGCAAAGCCGCCCTTGCCACCGTCTAATCCCTGCGGAATCTCAGGCGAATTCCGAGCGCTCCCAAAAGCGGGCGGAAAAACATCCTATGACTTTGAAGCATTTCCAGCGGACTGGCATCGTCGACGGTGTGTTGCCGGCAATACGACCGCGTCTAGCCGGGCAATGTCAGCACCACATGACGCCGCCGGTCCAGGCTGGCGCATCCCCAGGCCCCGATGCTCCAGCACTCCAAGACTCCACCACTCCGACTGCGAAGCGAGCGATGAAGCCCCAAATCGCAAATCGCAAATCTAAAATCGCAAATTTCACAAAAAACTCTTGAAACGTTTTCCAAAATCGCCCGTGTTCCCCCTTGTGAACGAGTTGCCGTCAAGTGTATCAGCGCTTATCAGCGTGGATAAGCGGTTCCGAGCTGCTCTGAAACCCACATTCCGCAGGTCCCGGAGGGTTAGTTTGTGATTTTTCCGAGAGCCCTCAGGGCGAAAAAGGGCGGTGGCGTTAGGTCTGTTCAGTTCCGTTCATATTCGTGCT
>JAJYHY010000435.1 GCA_021784555.1 bacterium | reverse complement strand
TCGCCTACACCGTCATCATTGAGGAGGGCCTCTCCTACGGCATCTACACCCAGACGGTCGAGCCGGGCGCGCGGCCCATTATCATCCATCCCGACGGCGACCTGACCATCAATTACCTGGACACCAAAGGGCTGCCCTTGACCCCGGACCATCTCTCCGTCTCCACCGCGCTGGTGGCGCGCATGATCGGCCTCAGCGCCCAGGAGGACAAGCAGATGCTCCGCCAGGCCCAAATCGCCAAATACCTCAACATCCTTTACGAGGACGCCTTTCAGGATTGGTGCAAGAAGCGCCACGACCAACTGCTTAGAGCTACGCCCAACTGCGCAGGTTCAACTGCTGGAACATCTCGATTGTCCAGCAGTATGCCCGCTTCAAGCAGTCCCGCATCCGGCCCGCCGTCTTCGGCAACTCCCGCCAGTTCTTCATCCTGCGCCAGAACGACCGGGCCGACCTGGAGGACATGGGCAAGGACATCGCCCTGCTCGATGTCACCCAGCACGCCATCATGAATTACCCGCTCCCCGACCACCAGGCCGGCCAGAAATACTCCCCTTTCACCTACCTGCACACCGACTTGGCCCGCAACCTGTGCGGCACCGTCCACAATGTGGCCTCGCCCGAGATGCTCTACTGCTCCAGTTCGAGCGGAGAGCACTTCGACCGGCGCGCCCGCGAACTGCGCCAGAGTCCAAGCGTGGTCGAGGGCATTATTTTCCACGCCAATCATCAAACCGACAACCATCCACAACCTGTAACCGAATCAAAGATATGAAACGAACATTCGCGTTCTACATCCCCAAAACATTACTGCTCGCGCTCCTGGCAGGCATGGCCGCCGGCTGCTCCCTCACCCGCCCTCTCACCGACGCCGCGCTGGGGGCGGGCGGGGCCTTCGCCGGCAACGAGCTGTCCAACGGCAGCCCTCTGGCCACCGCCGTCGGCGCGGCCGGTGGCGTGCTGCTCGGCGAGGGCCTCCACTACGCCGCCAAGAGCCAGGCGGCCAAAGCCTACGCCTCCGGCTACGACCAGGGCCGGAGCGACGCCGTGAAACAACAGTATTGGCTTTATGTCTCCATGCAGCGCCGGCGCGGCCAAACCGGCACGGTTCGCCTTTACCCCGTCCATCTGCCCGAACAGCGCATTGACGGGGTGACGTTCGAACCAACCACCAAATACCTCCGCATTGAAGAATAGTTCAACAAGCGTGCCAAGCCCCTTCCAAGCTCTCAACCACGAAAGGACAACATCATGAAAAAGCTCATCGCACTCGCAACCTTCACAGTCAGCACCGTGTTCCCGGCGCGCGCACAGTGGGTCGTCTATGACCCCACCATGCACGTGCAGCAGATCATCGACACGGCCCAGCAAATCGCCAAATACGTCCAGATGGTCAACAACCAGGTCCAGCAAATCCACACCCTCACCTCGCAACTCAACGAATTCAAGCATTACGAAGACCTCTTCGGCGACCCCTCCAAGGTGCTGTTGCCCACGGTCCAACCCTTGGTCAACGACTTGCGGAAGACCGAACTTGGCCAGACCCTGAGCACGCTTCAGGACACGGTCGATGCCGGCCAAGCCATGCTCTACAATGCCAACGGGTTGTTCCAGAGCATCGGCAAGACCTTCACCACCCCGGACGGCCAAACCGTGAACCGCCCGGAGATCCCTTATCTACCGCTCGCCGCCGTCCAGAAGACGACCGATAATTACCTGGCCGTCTCGGCCGACGCCGCCACGCGCCGGACCGCGTTGAAACAGCAGATCGCCGCCACTACCACTCAACTCAAGCCAGCCGCCACCGACGCCGGAGTCCAGAAACTCAACGGCGTGCTCACCGGCCTCTCCGCCGCGCTTAACAACACCGATTACGAGCTCAACCAGGCCAGCGCCTCCGCCCTGGTCCAGGACATCGCCAATCGCAACGACCGCCAGCGCCAGCTTGAGGCGCGAAAGGAGCAGGTCCAGGCCGAGTTCACCGAGGCATTTCAGAAATACGGCCAGACATTCCATCTGCTGGACGCGCCCACCCCGTTCCCCACGGACTAATCCGCTGTCCAAATCCAACCGCCCCGTTCCATGGCCTCGTTTGAATCCCTCTTCCCAACCTTCCTGCAAAAGTGCGCCGAGTTGCACGACTTGCTGCGGGTGGCGGCCTTCATGCTGTTCATCGTCGGGACGATCCTGTTCGTCACGCACGGGTTCAAGGGCAAGACCCTCATGCTCTACTTGGTGCGCCTGCTGCTCTTGACCGCGTTGCTCGTCGAGTTGCCCCAATGGGGCAACCAAGCGCAGGACCTGCTCCAGAGCGCCGTCCTCGACGGCCTGGGCGTCGATCCCGCCCAGGTCGAGGACCAATACAACCAGCTCCTGGTCGTCAAACAGCAGGACACCAATCCCACCACTCACTCCTCCTGGTGGGACCTCCTGAGCAACCTCACCAGCTTTACCGTCCAGCACATGATTTCCGGCATCCTGTGGCTGGTCGGCGAGTTCGCCTCCCTGCTCCTGTTCTGGGCCTACATCATCCAAAAGTTCATCCTGTTCTCCGGCTACGCCCTCTCGCCCGTGCTTATCGGGTTCATGGCGATCCCGCCATTACGCTCCATCGGCAATCGTTACCTCCTCCAACTAACCGGCGTGCTGCTCTGGCCCCTGGGCTGGGCGGTGGCGGCGCTCATCACCCAGGGCGTCCTGGATTTCATGACCGACCCTTCGCTCAAGTTCATCGACCCCACCTCCACCCTCTACACTCTGCAAACCACCTTCGGTGTGGCCGTGCTCGCCTTCTGGATCGTCTTCAGCACCATTGCCGCGCCCATCATCATCCAGAAAGTCCTCAGCTACGGCGCCCTGGCCGGCAACCAGCTCATTGCCGGCGCCTTCAGCAGCTTCTTCCAAACCGCCGGGACCACCGCCGGGGCCGCCGCCGTTGCCTCCGCCACCGGCCTGCCCCTGGCCACCATGGCCGCCGCCGGCATGGCCGCCGGTCTCAGCACCCTGTCCACCCCCGCCGGCCACGGCGCCGCCGGCGCCATCATCATCGCCGGTTCGGGCTTGCCGCCGCGCTCCGCCCGGGGCCGGCCGGGCGATGACATCACCGGGGACAAGGCCGTCCGCGAACTCATCGCCAAAACCAAAAGCCATTACTACTGATCCTTATGCAAAACACGACCGCCGCACGCCAAACATCCACGGGCAACACTCCAACAACCGGCCGCATCCCCCGCAAACGGTTCGACCCTACCCGACTCTTTGTCCAGCGCGACCGCCTGCCCCGGTTCTGGTTCCTGGTCGCCGTGGCCGTAACCGTGCTGGCCGCCTTCGACCGTTACCACCTTATCAGCCAGTTCAAGCAGCGGGAGCGGGTCGTCATCATCGACCCGGCAGGCACCTACTATGTCAGCCCGCTGCTCGATTTCCGCGAAGCCAAGGCGCTCCACGTCCAGCAGGCCGAGTTGGCCACGCTAGCCTTCCTCCAGCGCAACCCCAAAGGCTTTGACGACCCGGATTTGTTGAGGCAGATGTTCCTCAAACCAGCCCTGCGGAAGGCTCAGGAGGAGCAAACGCGCGAGGCCGTCGAGTTCCGCGCCAAACAGCTCCACCAAAAACCTGAAATTGCCCGCATCGACATCCTCGCCGTCCATCAAAGCGAAGTGCTGGCCACCGTGAGCGGCCAGATCGTCCGCACCGGCATTTTTGAAGGAAAAACCTTCTCGGAGGGATTCAACTTCAAACTCCGCCTGCGCCTGCTCCGCAATCCCAACATGCTCGCCAATGGCCGATTCCCCACCGCCGTCGCCGGCTTCAAATACCAGACTTGGAATTAGTGCAATGAATCCCGCAGAACCCCCGACCTACTCCCAAAGCCCAATCCAGGGTTCTTGACACCGTACGGCGCGAAAAACAGCCGACAAGGCTGGTTCGAGTCGTCCACCAATTGTGGCGACAATAAGTTACCCGGCGAGTCTCCTACGAAGTTCCTCAGCTTGTTGGGCGAACTTGCTCGGATTGGACCTCTTGAGTCTGGTCAGGTTCTGAAGTTTCCAACGGAGCGCCGGCAACTGTGACAGATGAGGGTATTTCATCAGCCGCCAATCAGGGTCGTTGGCGACCAAGCCAAGCAGGAATTCACGCTGATTTGCCGTCAAGGCGGCGGGTAATTCGGTTCTTAATTTGTGACGAACCTCTTGCAATCTCGCTAATGTCACTGGATTCCTGGCCAGGCCCGCAAATTCATTCTCAAAAGCAGAGGTCATATCCCGGTCACGCGAGAACAAAACCTCATGCACCGGACGATTGTGGCCGGCGAGGTACCAGACGAAACACTCGACGATTTCGGCTGTAAGGCCGCCACGCTCGAACAGGGCGCAGACATCGAAAATGTCGCGCGGGTGTTGGCGGTCCATTGCGGCGACGAGTTTGCTCCCATAAAGCTCCGGCGCCGCTAGAACTGGCACCGACAACTCGGTGGTAAACAGCCTCCTCGCCTCTTCGCCGAGGCGTTGCACCTCCACCGGCAGCACCGTGCCACGAAAAACATGATTGACCTCAACCTTCACCTGATGGCGCCCTCGGCGGATGAACAGTTTGATTTCCTCGCCCTCCTTAGCGGCCGAAATCTCCGCTCCTATGCCAAGATCGGCGAGTCGCCTTCGCGTGGCGTTCAATCCCCTTGAAATGGATTTCAATGCCTCCTCACGGGCTGCTCGGTAGTCGGTGTAAACCACGTCAATGTCTACCGACAGCCGGGGTATATCTCCCATGAACAGATTCATTGCCGTGCCGCCTTTCATGGCAAACTGCGCTGTCTCAAAAACCGCAGGGGCACTGTCGAGCAATAGCCGGACCGTTTCAATGTAGGTCTTGTCCATCAACGTTTCAGGACCAACAGAGTTCCGTCTTTCAGGCGATGTGTCCAGCGACCACGGCCCAGGCGATCTCTCGCCGTCTTTCTTGCGGTGGCCGCCCATGGCAAATTCAACTCCTCAGCCCAAAGGACGCAGAGTCGTGCCACCTTGACGCGCCGACAGTTCTCCAGCAGCGTGCCCAACACATCCGACCGCAGTGACCTTGCCCCTTCCATGATGTTGCGCGCTTCTTCGATCTCCTGATGAATGCCCACTTCACTCAACATTTCCAACAGCGCCCTCTCGGGCACCGACACGGGAGCGCCCTCGGGCGTTTCCGGCAGCGGCGGCAAACCGAAGTCTTTCGGCAACTCGGAAGAAAAGGGATTTCGTACTGTGTAGCGTGAGGGAAACAATCTTTGAAACCATTCTGGCAAGCCCCCCTGTTCTTCGCCCCACAATGAGAGCGGTTCACGCGTCGGGACATTGTGGCGAATCCCGCGCCAGGCTAATGCCGTCTTGCCCCCAACGTGAAAGCCAGCCACTCGGCGCGACAGGAATCTCAAGCAATCGTCCCGGCGCAGTGTGTCGCTGGGGAATGTGAAAACACCACGCCCCAGCCGCCCCAGCCATCCTGACTTAAAATAATGGTGCGCCAGGGCTGGCGACACGCCCAATTCTCTGAGTTGCTCATGGTCGAAAGGCTCTCCTCTCGGGATATCTGTTTGTAGGCGTTTGAGTAGTCCATATCGATTAGTTAAAACCATGCTTGAACTATATAGTCTAAACCAAGCAGACGTCAACACCAACAGAACTGTAAAACTGTGTTCAGCTCGGGAACTGCACCGTTGGGTGCAAGGTAGACTGCTTCTCCGATAGCATCCCTGGGGTTCGGCAGATTCATTCCCTCCCTCGGATATGCGCCGCTACGCCCTCGATTCACACCCACCGCAACGCTGCCCGCCTGCGGCAACCGGCGAGCGCCTAACGATCTCGTCCGGCATTTTGTGTATCACATACATGTGCGAGATGAAGTGGTTGCTATGATGGTTCGATATGAGAAGTAAGAACATAAGCCGAACCTGCGGTTCCGTCCGCAGTAG
>JAJYHY010000059.1 GCA_021784555.1 bacterium | reverse complement strand
GGATGGCCGGGGCCAGCGCTATCCTGGGCTGCATCCCAGGGGCGATGTTCGCGGGCTTTCTGAGCGACCGGTTTGGACGAAAAAAGTTGCTCTTCTTTTGCGCTTTGCTCTACGCCGTCTCCGGCCTGCTCTCGGCCATTCCCAGGACCTTTGCCGAGTTTCTCGCGGCCCGGTTCATCAGCGGCCTGGGTATTGGCGCCTCGTCGATGATTTGCCCGGTCTATATCGCCGAAATCGCCCCGGAAAAATCCCGCGGGCGGCTAGGCACGCTCTTTCAGCTCGGGATCGTCGCTGGCATTTTTCTCACGCTCTTTATCAACAAGGTCATTCAAGGCATGGGCAATGAGGTGTGGAATGTCGCCTACGGCTGGCGCTGGATGCTGGGCATGGAGGTCGTGCCGGCCTTGGTCTTTGTCCTGCTGCTCTTTGCGGTGCCGGAAAGCCCGCGCTGGCTGGCGCAAAGGGGGCGTGAAGCCGAGGCGCTGAGTATCCTGCAAAGGGCAGGCGGCCCCGAACATGCCCGGGCGGAAATGGCCTCCATTCGCGAGGCCGTCGGCCTCGAAGAGGGCCGTTTCTCGGAACTGTTCACCGGGCCGTTCCGCAAGCCGTTGCTGATAGCCGTCGCGCTCATGGCCTTCTCCCAATTCTGCGGCATCAATGCCATCATTTATTACTCGACGATAATCTTCGCCTCAGCCGGCGGTGGTCAGAATGCCGCCTTCAGTGCCTCCGCTTGGGTCGGGCTCATCAACCTTGCTTTCACCTTCGTGGCCATCGGGTTTGTGGACAAAGCCGGGCGCCGCCGTTTGCTGCTCATTGGCACCGCGGTTCAGGCCTTGGCGCTGGGGCCGATTGGGTGGATGTTCCACGAAGGGATTTCCGGCGCTCCACTGCTGGCGTTTGTCATCCTCTTCATCGCCGCCTTTGCGATGGCCATGGGGCCCGTTGGCTGGCTGTTCTGCTCCGAGATTTTCCCAAACAAGATTCGTGGACGCGCCATGTCCATGGCCGCCTTGACCGTGTGGGTCTCCGACTACATCGTGACCCAGACGTTTCCCATGCTCAAAGACAACCCGGCCATCGGCCCCGCCAAGACCTTTTGGGCCTACGCTATCGTAAGCCTGATCTCCTTCGTCTTCGTGTTCGCCATGGTTCCGGAAACCAAGGGCCGAACGCTGGAGCAGATCGAGAAGATGTGGAACAGCGGGCGCCCCGCCGGCGCTTATGATGCCGCCGCAGTTTGAGCGAGGCGCAGCATAATCAGCGAACGGGACTCCATGGTGATGGATTCCTGGCCGGCGAGTGTTTCCTGCTCCGGCTTGAGGTTGGGCCGATTGGTGTCAAAGACCACGGCCCAGCGTGAATCAGGCACAAAGGCCGGCAGGACAAAGGGGATCGGCTCGTGATGGGCGTTGACCAACAGCAGCAGCGTGTCATCGGTCACCCGCTGGCCGCGTTCGTCGCGGATGTCGGTCGCATCCCCGTTGAGCCGCAGGCCCAGCGCGCGGTGCCAGCCGGCGGCCCATTCCTCGTCCGTCATCTCTACGCCATCCGCTCGCATCCAAACGACATCCTTGATTTCGCTGCCGCGAATGGCCCGGCCTTGGAAGTATTTGTGGCGGCGCAGGTTGGGATGCTTGCGGCGGAAGGCGATCAGTTGGCTCGTGTAATCCAACAGCGCCCGTTTCCGCTCGTCCAGATTCCAGTCATACCAGGAAATCTCGTTGTCCTGGCAATAGGCGTTGTTGTTGCCTTGCTGCGTGCGCCCGATTTCATCGCCGCCGCAAATCATCGGCACGCCTTGCGAGAAGAGCAATGTTGCCAGGAAGTTGCGCTTCTGGCGTTCGCGCAGTTCAATGATGGCCTTGTCTTCGGTCGGGCCCTCAACGCCATGATTCCAGGAATGGTTGTCGTCGCTCCCATCGTGATTCTCCTCGCCGTTAGCTTCGTTGTGCTTATGGTCGTAACTGAGAAGGTCGTGTAAAGCGAACCCATCGTGCGCGGTGACAAAATTGATGCTGGCCGAAGGCCGGCGCCCGCTCGATTCATAGAGGTCGCTGCTCCCGCATAGCCGTGTGGCCAATTCGCTCACCGTGCCCTCGTCTCCCTTCCAGAATCGGCGAACGTCATCGCGGTATCTGCCGTTCCACTCCGTCCAGCCTACGGGGAAGTTGCCCACCTGGTAGCCTCCCTCTCCGAGGTCCCAAGGCTCGGCAATCAGTTTGACCTGGGAGATGACCGGGTCCTGATGAATGATGTCGAAGAAGGCGCCCAGCCGATCCACTTCATGGAATTCGCGGGCGAGGGCGGCCGCGAGGTCGAAGCGGAAGCCGTCAACGTGCATCTCGAGGACCCAGTAGCGAAGGCTGTCCATGATGAGTTGGAGCACCTGGGGCGTGGTGACGTCGAGCGTGTTGCCGCAGCCGGTGTAGTCGCGGTAATAGCGCAAGTCCCCCGCCACGAGCCGGTAGTAGGCGAAATTGTCAATTCCACGGAAGGAGAGCGTCGGGCCCAGTTGATTGCCTTCGGCGGTGTGGTTATAGACGACATCCAGGATGACCTCGATGCCCGCCCGATGGAGCGCCTTGACCATCTGCTTGAACTCGCGCACCGCATCGACGGGCGAGCCCGTCGAGGCGTAGCGCGGCTCCGGCGCGAAGAAGGCCAGCGTATTGTAGCCCCAGTAATTGGACAGATGACGGCTGAGCAAGCAGCGGTCCTGGACGAAGTGATGCACCGGCATCAATTCGACGGCGGTGACTCCCAGCCGTTTCAGATGCGCAATGGCCCCTTCGGAGGCCATCCCGGCGTAGGTGCCCCTCTGCTTTTCAGGAACGTCTGGATGGCGCTGGGTGAACCCTTTGAGGTGCGTCTCGTAAATGATGGTCTCGCGCCAGCGGCGACGGAGCAGACGGTCGCCGCTCCAGTCGAAGCGGTCATCCACCACCGCCCCCAGCGGGGCCAGGGCCGCGCTGTCGCGCTCATCCATCGATAGATCGGCGTCCTCGTCGCCTATCGTATAACCGAAGAGTTCGTCTCCCCATTGAACCGCGCGCCCGATGGCCTTGGCGTAAGGGTCAAGGAGGACTTTATGAGGGTTGAAGCGGTGTCCCGCCGCTGGATCATAAGGCCCCTGCACCCGGTAGCCATAAAGTTGGCCCGGGCCGATGCCCGTCACGCGAACGTGCCAGACCAGGTTGGTCTTCTCACGGAGCGGGATTCGCTCGGTTTCCTGGGTTGCCTCCGGAGAATCGAACAGGCAAAGCTCAACGCGCTGCGCCTGTTCGGAGAACAACGCGAAGTTTACCCCCTCCCCGTCCCAGGTGGCGCCGAGAGGATAAGGATCACCCGTCAATGCTTGCCGCCTCATATTCTGATTTCGATGAATACCGTGCCCCGTAAGAGCGATTTGTCAAACCGCTTCAAATTCTGCTTTCCTTCTCGCGAACTGGTCTTCATAAATATTCGCTCAATGAAGGCTGCAATCCTATACGGAAAGGAAGACTTGCGCATTGAACGGGCTCAGCCGCGGCCGTTAGGTCCGGGCGAGGTGCGTATTCAGGTCGAAGCGGCCCTGACTTGCGGCACTGATCTGAAAGTGTTCAAGCGCGGCTATCACGCCAGGATGCTGGTGCCGCCCGCCCCTTTCGGTCATGAATTGGCCGGGCGCGTCTGCGAGCTAGGCCCCTCGCTCAACGGAGGCTGGGCGGTTGGCGACCGCGTGGTCGTTGCCAATTCCGCCCCGTGCGGGCATTGCCCCTCCTGCGCCAATCAACAGGAGAACCTTTGCGACGACCTCCTCTTCCTCAACGGCGCCTACGCCGAAATGGTCAGCGTCCCGGCCCGGTTGGTTGAGAAGAATCTTCTCAAGTTAAAGGCGGAGACCGATTTCCGGGACGCGGCGCTGGTTGAGCCCTTGGCATGCGTCGTGCAAGGGATTGAGGACTGCCGCTTGAAGCCCGGCCAGAACGTGCTGGTCATCGGGGCCGGACCAATCGGCCTGATGTTCCTGAAGCTGGCGCTGGACCAAGGCTGTTTCGTGACGGTTGCCGGCAGAGGGGAACGGCGGCTGGAAACGGCCCGACGGCTCGGCGCCCATCACGTTGTCACCGGCACGGAGCTCGGCCAGTCGCGCAGCGCCCTTTCTCGCGGCTCGGCCTTTGACGTGGTCATCGAGGCGGTGGGCAAGCCAGAGACCTGGGATTTGGCCGTCCGCCTGGTTCGCAAAGGGGGAACGGTGAATTTATTTGGAGGCTGTCCCGCTGGAACATCGGTGTCGCTCGACACGTCTCTGATGCATTATTCGAGCCTGAACCTGTGCTCGAGCTTTCATCACACCCCCGGCACGGTCCGAAAGGCCCTCGCCCGCATCGAGGCCGGCGCCATCCGCTCCCGCGACTTTGTCGATGGCGACTGTCCGCTGAGCGAGTTGCCGCGGTTGTTCCGCTCGATGGCCGAAGGGAACCGGTTCGTCAAAACGCTGGTGCGTGTCCGGGAGTGAATCCGGGCATGGCCGATTTGTACAGAAGCAAACAAAGGAAAGGAATTTTGTCGTGCGCCCCGCTGGGGCTTTGGAGCAAGATGGGGAACCCGGCTCAAGAAAGTGAGATACGCCCTGCTGGCCCGGCGTCAACTGATCCGGCTTGCCGTCCAGGCCGACCTGCTCGTAATCTGCCGCCCTAACGTAAGGCAACACGAAAGACACCATGAACCGCAGGCAATTCATCTCTCTGTCCGGCGCCGCCGGTTTGGCGGCGATCACCTCTCCCACTTCCGCGGCCGAATCAGGCTCCGGGCGCGATTACTACGAGGTGCGGAAATACCTTGTGGAAAACGACGGGCAAAAGCAGCGCGTCGATGCCTTCCTGAGGGAGGCGGCCATCCCGGCCGTCAACCGGCTTGGGATTCGGCCCGTCGGCGTGTTCTATCCCCATCCGCAGGCGCCAACCAACCAAACCGGCGTCATCTGGGCTATCTTGCGGCATCCTTCGGCCGAATCGGTTGCCACTCTGACCGAACGTTTGGCGGAGGACTCGGAGTTTCTCTCGGCGGGGGCGGATTACATCGATGCCACGGCGGACTCGCCCGCCTACAAGCGCATTGAGAGTTTCCTGCTCATCGCTTTCAAAACCGTGCCGCGGCTCGAAACGCCCGTGAACACCGACAATTCTGATCGCGTCTTTCAGTTGCGGACTTACGAGAGTCCGAGCGAAAAGACCAATCTCAAGAAGATCGAGATGTTCGAGAAGGCGGGTGAAATCCGGATCTTCCGCGAAGTCGGGCTCAACCCGGTGTTTTACGGGCGGGCGGTGGTCGGCGCCAAGCTGCCCAACCTGACCTATATGCTCGGATTCAAGAACATGGAAGAAGAACAGGCGGCCTGGAAACGATTCGGCGCGCACCCCGATTGGAAGAGGCTGAGCCGGATGCCGGAATACATGGACAAGAATATTCTTTGTGGCATCACCAATCGGCCATTGGCGCCGGCCGAATATTCGCAGATCTAGCGCCTAAATCGCAAATCTGTGGAAATCGCAAATCCAACAAATTTTACAGAAATGTAATTTTAGCCGTTGACGCCTCACACTAAAAGATGTAACTATAGCGTTTGTCCAGTTCCGTTGTACCGGCAATATATAAGCTTAATCTGCCTTCCTATGAAGAACGCGAAAGTAACGGTTATGAAGCTCCTTCCGAAAGCGAAAGCCCGGCGGCACCACCCCGGCTTTACCCTCATTGAATTACTGGTGGTTATTGCGATCATCGCCATTTTGGCGGCTATGCTCCTTCCCGCCTTGGCCCACGCCAAGGAGAAGACCCAAGCCACCTATTGCATGAATAATGAAAAACAGATGACCCTGTCTCTGTACATGTACACCGATGACAACAATGGCTCCTTCCCGCCCAACCGGGACGGAGGACAAGTGGGCAAAGACAAAGGTGACGCCGCTTGGGTTGGCGGGTGGGAGGATTACAGCGCCAGCACCGATAACACCAACATCAACCTCCTCATCAATCATAAGATGTATCCCTGGGCCGCCTACTTGGGGCCCTACATCAGGAATCCCAAGGCCTTCAAATGCCCCGCCGACGTATCGACCGTCCTGATCGCTGGCCGCACTTATGACCGCGTGCGGAGCATTTCCATGAACAACTACATCGGCACGATGTCCCGTCTCTGGAGTGGCAACCGCTATCACCTGAATCCCAAGTCCGCCAATGTCCAGTCGCCGGCAAATTGCTTCACGTTCGTGGATGAGAGCTACGCCAGTATTAATGACGGCTGGTATGCTTCTGACCCCACCGTAAAATGGCAGATGGTGGATCGCCCGGCCGGTTATCACGGGCAGTCTTGTGGTTATGGCTTCGACGATGGCCATGCTGAAATCCACCACTTCCGGGATGGCCGCACCGCGCCACCCGTCCACCCGGGCGAGTTGCTGCAACTGAATATAAACATCCCGAACGACCCGGACGTCAAGTGGTGCCAACAGGCGGCTGCGGGCGTCAGCGGTTTGTGGTACTAAGTCAACTTGCGCTAGGTACCGGTGATGCAGGGGCCTTGCTAAGACGAAGGCGGGGCCCCGCTTCAGTGGAAGAACCTTAATACAGATATATGAAAGTTGTACGCTGGCTTCTCGCCGTTGCGTTGGTGGGTCTCGTCGGGTTTGCCTCCTCCTGTAGCAAATCCGGTTCCGCACCGACAATGGAGCCCATGAACATCAATGGGGTCAAGGTGGACCTGCCGAAGTTCCTCGACGCGTTCGCCAACTGCCCTCCCGACCAAAAGACGATGGAGGCCGATGTCCAGTTAAACATCCGTTACGGACGTTACGTGGAGGCTCTGGCCGACCTCGATACGCTCTCCAAGAACTCCAGCCTAACCCCGGCGCAGACCAAAATCACGACGACACTTCTCGACCAGATAAAGCAAGTCATCGCCAAGTCCCCGACTCCGCCGCAATAAGTGTCCGGAGATTTGCGATTTTAGATTTGCGATTTGCGATTGGGGAAACGTTGCTGAGGCCCTCCCCCTGGAGAAGCGGGTTTGGCAGGGCGAGGGACGGCGCGTCGCGCCCAGGCCGTGCAATCCGCTAAAGCCTTTACATCAAATCGCCATCATGGCATATTACATTGATGGTTAAGACGCAGGTTCAGATCCCGGATGAAATGTATCGCGAGGCGAAGCGCCTGGCTGCGGAAAAGGAATGGTCCTTTGCTGAGGTGGTACGGCGCGGGCTCGAGATTATCATTAGTGTCAATCCCCCCGGTCGGACGCCTGGAAAGGAGTGGTGCTTGCCACCCGCGCGGCCATGTGGGCGATTCCTCGCGCCGGAAGAGCAATGGACCGAGCTCTCGCACGATGTGTGAGCAGCACAATCATGCTCGCCTTTGACACAAACTTGGTAGTCTATGCGGCGAACTCCAATGCGCCCGAATGTGAATCGGCTCGGTCGTTTCTCGACTCACTTCGTAACCGTCGGGATGTCGCACTTTGTGAGCTGGTCCTAGTGGAGGTCTATCTGAAGATTCGCAGTCCGAAGGTGTTGACCGATCCCTATGGCGCCGCGGAGGCCGCCGGTTTTTGCCAGAGATTCAGGAGAAACAAGAACTGGCTGTTGGTCGAGAACGCCCCCGTGATGGATGAGGTGTGGCAGTCAGCAAGCCAGCATGACTTTGCCATCCGCCGCATCATCGACGCCCGGCTCGCGCTAACGCTGCGCCACTACGGGGTCACAGAATTTGCCACCGCCAACGCCAAGGACTTCGAAGGCTTCGGTTTCTCGCGCGTGTGGAATCCCCTGGAATCCTGAGTTTCGGGCTCGACTGCTGACGGTGGCCGCGGCTCAATGCTTTCTCCCGCTCTTTCCTGTCCTCCCGTTCGAGGGGCCGCGAGCAGCGGCGCCACGCGGGCCAAAGAGTTCCTGGGCAGCCGGACGGCTACGGCGCGCTGGCCGGGGGCCAGGCCGCGGGTGAGAAGGACCCTTTTGGTCTGCCGGCAAGGGTAGTGGTAACGGTCGCGACGGCC
Organism: bacterium; assembly: GCA_021784555.1. Taxonomy (GTDB): domain Bacteria; phylum Verrucomicrobiota; class Verrucomicrobiia; order Limisphaerales; family UBA8199; genus JAJYHY01. The sequence goes on along the minus strand of JAJYHY010000059.1, from coordinate 21,016 downwards.
CGCGCGACGCGAGCCATTTCCCCCCGGAGACGATTGGGAAGAGCAAAGCAACACCGCCCTCCCTGACAAAAACAGGGGTTCTGAGCGCCGGCCCGCTGGCCTTAGAGCGACGAAGTGGGTATGCTGGGCCGAAATGAATAACACGCAGCTTAGCTTCATCAAGGAAGACCCGTGGCGCATTTTCCGCATTATGGCGGAGTTCGTCGATTCCTTTGAAATTCTCTCGCGGGCGGGCCCGGCGGTAACGGTCTTTGGCTCCGCGCGTATTCCCCGGACCGACCCCTATTACAAAGCCACCGTCGATCTGGCGCGAGGCTTGGCGAAGCATAATCTGGCTGTTATTACCGGCGGCGGACCGGGCATCATGGAGGCGGCGAATAAAGGCGCGGCCTTGGCGCGTGGAAAGTCCATCGGCCTCAACATCGCGCTGCCGCGGGAACAAAAAGGAAACGGCTACGCGAACATCCCGATACACTTTCACTACTTCTTCTCCCGGAAAGTCTGTTTTGTGAAATACAGCCTGGGATTTGTCTTCATGCCTGGAGGCTTCGGCACGCTCGATGAATTCTTTGAGGTCCTTACCCTGGTGCAGACCGAGCGCATCCCGGAGTTCCCCCTCATCCTCTTTGGCAAGGAACACTGGTCCGGACTGCTGCAGTGGCTGAAGAGGCGGATGCTGGAAAAAGCAAAATACATCGGGCCGGGCGACCTGGGTTTGGTAACCCTTACTGACGATCCACAGGAGGCGATTGATGTCATCCTGGATTACGAGCGGCGCGTCGGCCCGCCGGAGATGGTGCCAAGAGCCTTTGCCTGAAGACGCCGCCAGACCGAGAAAACCGCGTCCCCGCAACCCTAATTTTCGATTTTAGATTTGCGATTTGCGATTTGGCGGGATCTTCGTTGAGAATTTCGGTTTCTGGCGCGAGATCGAACGGGTGCCGGAGCCTTTCTGAATCGGCTGCTGGCTGCTCCAATGACCAATGACCAATGCTTAATGAGAAATGTCGCTGGGCCGCTGCTGAGTAGCGCATCCCGCCAGTGCTGCCCGCGCGAAAAGGATGAAATGGCCGCCCCAATCGCAAATCGCAAATCGCAAATCGCAAATCCGCCATGAGGCAGAAGTCTCCCTATCGCGTCTCCCGTCTCGATAACGGGCTGACCATTGCCACTGCGGAAATGCCGGGTATGGTCAGCGTGAGCGTTGGGTTGTGGCTTGGAGTGGGCTCGCGTTACGAAAACCCGGAACAGAACGGCGTTTGCCATTTTATCGAACACCTGGTCTTCAAGGGGACAAAGAAGCGTTCCCCCAGGCAGATCTCGGAAGCGGTCGAGGGCATCGGGGGCTACCTCAACGCCTTTACGAGCGAGGAAACCACCTGTTTCCACGCCCGGGCCCGCCACGACCGTTTCGAAGAGTTGCTGGACGTGCTGGTGGACATGCTGCTCAATTCGCGATTTGCTCCGAGTGACATCGCCAAAGAGCGCGAAGTCATTAAAGAGGAGATGGCGATGTACCTCGATGAACCCCAGCACCAAGTGCAGGAATTGCTCAACGCCACCCTCTGGCCGGACCAGCCGCTGGGCCGGCCAATCACCGGCACCAGCCGGACGCTGGACGCGATGCGCCGCTGCCACCTCGTAGGATACTTGCGCCACACTTACGTGGCGGCCAACACGCTGGTCACCGTTGCCGGGCCGCTTACCCATCGGCAGGTCGTCCAAGCCGTCAGGCCATACGCCCGCCATTTCCCAACTGGTGCCCGGCCTCAATTCACTCCCGCTCAAAACTCGCAGCTTTCGCCTCGGGTCTGCCTCTTCACCAAGAAGACGGAGCAGACCCAGCTCGCGATGGGAATCCGAACTTGCTCACGGCACGACGAGCGGCGATACGCCCTTCGCCTTTTGAATACCATCCTGGGTGAGAACATGAGCTCCAGGCTCTTCCAAGCCCTCCGCGAAGACCGCGGCCTGGCCTATTCCGTCTATACCAGCCCCAGTTTTTTCCACGACACCGGAGACTTTGTCATCTCGGCGGGCCTGGATGAGGTCAACCTGGCCAAAGCAACCAGGCTTGTTCTGCGAGAGTTGCGCCGCATCGCGGCGAAATCGCCCGGCCTCTCCGAACTGCGCCGCGCCCGGGATTATGTGCTGGGGCAGATTGATCTGAGCCTCGAGAGCACCGAGAACCAGATGAATTGGCTGGGCGAACAGCTCATCGGATATGGACACGTCGTAGTTCCGGACGAAATCAAACGCCGGCTCAGCGGGGTCACCGGGGCCGAAATCCGCAACTCGGCCCGGGACTTCTTCCGACCGGAGAGGTTCAACCTCGCCCTGGTCAGCCCCATCAAGGACGCGGAGCCCTTGCGGAAACTGCTGTCAATGTGACGACACCCGCGCTGGGGATTTGCGAGTTTAGATTTGCGATTTGCGATTTGGGAACGGCGCTCATACCAATTTGCGATTTGCGATTTGGGAACGGCGCGTCGCAGGCTCTCCCAGACCGTGCGACCGGCACCAGGCCCCGGCTCAGAGGGCCCAATATCAATTTGCGATTTTGGATTTGCGATTTACGAACGGCGGGTCACGTCTCCCTGTGGGCCGACGCCTCTGTCTGGCAGCCTTGCTGAAGCCTCAAGACTCCTGATCGCCCGCGCGCTGGTTTTGCGGCGCATGGAATTTTCCTGACACGACTGCGCTCCCAACACAATGAATGCCAGGGTTGTTTTTGGAGAATTCGCAACGGACGGTGTGGGGAAAATGCACAGGCTGCTTTCCTGGGATCAGGAGTCCTGAGGCGGCGGCTTGCCGGAGGCTCTACGGCGGGCCGCCGTTGGTCGGCGACGAACTTTTGCTTCACCTGCGCCCGGAGGAGGCTCGGAGCGAAAATTCCTGTTGACATGCCGTTCGTTTCAGTGTACAAGTAAGCCATAATAGCCTAAAGAAACGCATGAAAAGGATCGCATTCATCCTGCCTTTGATACTCGCCGCGGCAGCCTGCCGTGCCGATGTCCTCAGTTTCGGTCTGAACGTGACCAACATCGATATGTACGCGGGCACGTTAAATGGGACGGCGGAGGTGCCGCCCAACTCCAGCACCGCGACCGGCGGGGAGGTCGGTAACGGCATCACTTACGATACCTCAACGGGGCTGCTGGACATCAATGTGGCCTACGGCCTTTTTGGGTTTCAGCCCTTGACCGGCAGCTATACTATGGCCCATATCCACCAAGGCGCCGCCGGGGTGAACGGCCCCATTGTGATCGACTTGGCGCCCATCCATACCGCAGTGGGAAACAATAGCGGCTTTTTCATGGGCTCGGTGTCCCTGACGCCCGATTTGCAGACGGCTCTGCTCGCCTCAGACCTCTACATGAATATCCATTCCAGCACCTTCCCGGGCGGAGAGATTCGCGGCCAACTCATCCCGACCCCGACAGCCGTTCCCGAGCCGGCCTCCGTGGCGCTGACTGGCCTTGGCGCCCTGGGACTTCTCGCGTTTCGGAGGCGGTCGCCGTAAAACGTAATTTGAAAACGCGACGCAGGCGTCCTCGCCTGCGAGTTCCGGAGGCGTCCCGCCCCCTTTTCGGGCCCGTAACACACCGAGACAGTGCTTGCAGCGGCAACCGGAACGGCGGTCCTGCCACTTTCACGAGGTGCTTCTTAGCTTAGAGCCGCTATCCGCATTAGCCGCGGACAGTTCCGGGAACTATGCTTGCGGTGAAATTGCCAATGGATGGAGTTCGCCAGTCCTCTTTGATGCGACAATAGAATACGCGGCCGCGCAATTTATTGTCGCGGCGTGCCGGTCGCTGGAGGCGTCGCTGGGAACCGGGTTGGCGGGCGCTTCATTTAGAATTATTCGAAATATTGACACCGGTCCCCCGCGGGTTAAATTGAATGGTGAAATGACAATGATCGACGGAACCGCGGAGATAGACACTCGGGGGCGGGGACGCCTCCAGCCTGACAGAACCATGGAGCAGGTGCCGGAGAGAAGACAGAAGATGAGCCGGCTGAACGAGCGTTTGGCCAAGGGCGGATTCCGTTTTACGCCGCAACGGGAGCGGGTCTATTCTGTGCTGCTGAAAAGGCGCGACCACCCCACGGCCGAAGAGGTCTTTATCCGGGCAAAGCAGGCGATGCCTGAGATATCGCGGGCGACCGTGTATAATTGCCTGGAGGCCCTGGTGCAATGCGGAACTGATGAGCACAGCAACTGAGACAATCGAAGGTCTGGTCCAGAAGGAGTACAAGTACGGTTTTTACACGGATATCGAGGCCGACGCGGCGCCGCCGGGATTGAATGAGGATATCGTCCGGCTGATTTCCGCGAAGAAGAACGAGCCGGCCTTCATGCTGGAATGGAGGCTGAAAGCCTATCGGCATTGGAAAGGGCTGAAGGAGCCGACTTGGCCGCATCTCCATCATCCGCCCATTGATTACCAGAACGCGGTCTATTATTCGGCCCCGAAAAAGAAAGGGGAAGGGCCCAAGAGCCTGGAGGAAGTGGACCCGAAGTTGCTGGAGACCTACGAAAAGCTGGGCATTCCTCTAAAGGAACGGGAGCGCCTGGCGGGTGTGGCGGTGGACGCGGTGTTTGACAGCGTCTCGGTTGGCACCACGTTCAAGGAAAAGCTAAGCGAGAAAGGAATCCTCTTCTGCTCCTTCACTGAGGCCGTTGAGCAATACCCGGAGCTGGTGCAGAAGTACCTGGGCTCGGTAGTGCCTTATACGGACAATTACTTCGCGGCGCTGAACGCGGCGGTCTTCAGCGACGGTTCGTTCTGCTACATTCCCAAAGGGGTGCGCTGCCCGATGGAATTGTCCACTTATTTCCGCATCAACGCGGCCAATACGGGGCAGTTCGAGCGGACGCTCATTATCGCCGACGAAGGCGCGTACGTGAGTTACCTGGAGGGCTGCACCGCCCCGATGCGCGACGAGCACCAGTTGCATGCGGCGGTGGTGGAGTTGGTGGCGCTGGAAGGAGCGCAAATCAAGTACTCCACCGTGCAGAACTGGTATCCGGGCGACGAGCAAGGCCGGGGCGGCATCTACAACTTTGTGACCAAACGCGGGCTGTGCAAAGGCCGGAACTCGAAGATCTCCTGGACGCAGGTCGAGACCGGCTCGGCCATTACGTGGAAGTATCCAAGCTGCATCCTGCAGGGTGATAATTCCATCGGCGAATTCTATTCCGTGGCCCTCACCAACAACTACCAGCAGGCCGATACCGGCACGAAGATGGTTCACATCGGCAAGAACACCCGCAGCACCATCGTCTCCAAGGGCATCTCCGCCGGGCATGGGCAGAACAGCTACCGCGGGCTGGTCAAGATCCAGAAGGGGGCGGCCAACGCGCGGAATTTCTCGCAGTGCGATTCATTGTTGTTGGGCAGCCTCTGTGGCGCCCATACTTTCCCTTACATCGAGGTCAAAAACACCACGGCCCGGGTTGAGCACGAGGCCTCCACCTCCAAGATTGGCGAGGACCAGATATTCTACTGCAACCAGCGCGGGCTTTCGACGCAGGACGCGGTCAACATGATCGTCAACGGCTTTTGCAAAGAGGTGTTTCGCGAGCTGCCGATGGAGTTCGCAGTCGAGGCGCAAAAGCTCCTGGGCGTCAGCTTGGAGGGCAGCGTCGGCTAGCGGCGTTGGGGTCACATCTCAACATTTGACAATTACGTCAACTCCAACGTTTGTGCGATGCAAATTGTCAAATGTTGAGATGTGACCCCAACGGTCTCCGAGGTTGACATCGCGCGGGATTGTACGATGTTCGCGAGCCTGTACTGATGAGCATAAACACAAGACCGATACTCGAAATCCGGGACCTCAGCGCCGGGGTGGATGGCAAGCCGATCCTCAAGGGCATCAACTTGGCCATCGGCCTGGGCGAGGTCCACGCCATCATGGGACCAAACGGCAGCGGCAAGAGCACGCTGGCCGCCGTGTTGGCCGGGCGCGAGGGCTACGACGTGACCGCCGGACAGGTCCTCTATGCCGGAGGCGACTTGCTGGAGATGGACCCCGAAGAGCGCGCGCGGGAGGGCCTCTTCCTCGCCTTCCAGTACCCCGTGGAGATCCCCGGCGTCAACAGCACCTACTTTCTCAAGGCCGCTCTGAACGAGGTCCGCAAACATAAGGGCCTGCCCGAACTGGATGCCCTGGAATTCCTGACGCTGGTCAAGGACCGGATGAAAGTCCTCGAACTCAACGAAGACCTCCTGCGCCGTTCGGTCAACGAAGGCTTCTCGGGCGGCGAGAAGAAGCGCAACGAAATCTTCCAGATGGCGGTGCTGGAACCGCGGCTGGCGGTTCTTGACGAGACCGATTCGGGTCTTGACATTGACGCCTTGAAGGTGGTCTCCAACGGCGTCAACAAGCTCCGCCGGCCCGATAATGCCCAGTTGGTCATCACCCATTACCAGCGCCTGCTCAATTACATCGTCCCCGATTTCGTGCATGTCCTGGTCGATGGCCGAATCGTGCGCACCGGGGACAAGGCCCTGGCCCTGGCCCTCGAAGAAAAGGGCTACGACTGGATTACCCGCGAAGAGGCGCTCGTGGCCTGAGTCAAGCCCCACGTCGATATTTTTCAAATTCCCGTTGCATTCAGTCCACTCTCTGCTATAGTGACCGCTCTGTTTTTGCTTGCAGGGCAAGGCGGACCAGATTTTTGCTATAAATGCCGACAATTAATCAACTGATCAACAAGGGCCGCAGGAAGCTCAAGCCCAAGTCCAAGTCACCGGCGCTGAGTAATTCTCCTTTCCGCCGCGGGGTCTGTATCCAAGTGATGACCCGCACGCCCAAGAAGCCTAATTCCGCCATGCGCAAGGTGGCCAAGGTCCGCCTGACCAACGGCTATGAGGTCATCGCCTACATCCCGGACGAGGGCCATAACCTGCAGGAACACTCGATCGTCCTGGTGCGTGGCGGTCGTGTCAAGGATTTGCCGGGCGTGCGCTACCACATTGTGCGGGGCACCCTTGATGCCGCCGGCGTGGAAAAGCGGCGAGTGAGCCGCTCCAAATACGGGGTCAAGCGCCCGAAGGCGGCGCCCAAAGCGGCCGGAGCCGCGTAGCCGGTTCAAGCCATTCGGCCGTTGATTTTGACTCTGTAACCCCTTAAGTTTGTTGGAAACATAATGTCTCGACGTCGTCAAGCGATTAAACGTCCGCTCACCAAGGATGCGAAATTCAACAGCACCTTGGTCACGCGGCTGGTCAATACGGTCATACAGCGCGGCAAGAAAACCGTCGCCCAGCGCATTGTCTATGGGGCCTTCGACCAGATTATTTCCAAGAATCCCGCCTCCAATCCCCTGGAGGTGCTCCAGCGCGCCGTGGATAACGCCAAGCCGCGCCTGGAGGTCAAGGCCCGGCGCGTTGGCGGGGCGACCTACCAGGTGCCGTTGGAAGTGCCGGCTGACCGCCAGTTCGCCTTGGCCTTGCGCTGGCTGGTCGATTTTGCCGACGCCCGAAAGGGCATTCCGATGAAAGATGCCCTCGCCGGGGAGATCCTCGATGCCTATCAAGGGCAGGGCAATGCCATTCGCAAACGCGACGAAGTTCACAAGATGGCCCAGGCCAACAAGGCCTTTGCGCATTTCCGCTGGTAAGATTACACTTTTTTGGTAGCGCCCCGAAGGCCGATGTTGCTCGGGGCGTTTTTATTCTCAGAAGGCCCAATTAACCAATTTATAAAGAGCATTGGATGGAAGCAGTATTGGAACAACCCAGGCGGGCCCCGCAGGCCCCGGCGCAGCCCAATTCCCCCAACCGCCCCTACCCCATGGAGCAGACGCGGAATATCGGCATCGCCGCCCATATCGACGCCGGAAAAACCACCACGACCGAACGTATCCTTTATTACACCGGCCTCATCCACCGCATGGGCGACGTCGATGACGGCAATACCGTCACTGACTGGATGGAGCAGGAGCGCGAGCGCGGCATCACCATCACCTCCGCCGCCACCACCTGCTACTGGACCCAGCGGGAGGACGGCACTTACAAGGCCTTTCGGGGCGTGCCCCACCGCATTAACATCATCGACACGCCCGGCCACGTCGATTTCACCGCCGAAGTCGAGCGCTCCATGCGCGTGCTCGACGGCGCCGTCGCCGTCTTCTGCGGCGTGGCGGGCGTGCAGCCGCAGTCCGAGACCGTCTGGCGCCAGGCCACGAAGTACCGCGTGCCGCGCATCGCTTTTATCAACAAGATGGACCGCACCGGGGCGAACTTCGATAACGCCCTGAGCGACATGCGCAAGAAACTCGGCGCCTACGCCTACCCCGTCTTCCTGCCCATCGGCAAAGAGGACTATTTCGATGGCGTCATCGACGTGGTAAACCAAAAGGCGATTCAGTACACGGTGGGAGATGAGTTGGGCGCCAAATACGATGTCACCGACATCCCGGCTGAGCTCAAAGATTCCGCTCAGCTCGCTTTAACCGAACTGATCGATGCCGTCTCCAACAAGGATGACGAGATAGCCGAGATGGTCATCGAAAACCGGCCGATCTCCCCCCAAGCCCTCAAAGCGGCCATTCGGCGGCTGACCTGCCGCCTGGAAATGGTTCCCGTGCTGTGTGGTTCCGCCTTCAAGAAGCGCGGCGTGCAGCCTCTCATTGATGCCGTCGTGGACTACTTGCCCTCGCCGCTCGATGTGCCTGCGCCAACCGGGCTCGTCGCCGGTTCCGAGGACACCGTGGAAATCCGCTCGGACGACAACGCCAGATTCTGTTCTCTGGCGTTCAAGCTCTGGACCGATCCTTACGTTGGCAAGCTGGTCTTCTTCCGCGTCTATAGCGGCCAGCTTAAGAAGGGCGACGTCATCTTCAATCCACGCACGCGCAAGCGTGAACGCGTCAGCCGCGTCATGATGATCCAGGCCGATAAACGAATCGATGTCGATGCCACTTACGCCGGCGACATCGCGGCGCTGGTGGGGCTCAAGAACATCACCACCGGGGACACCCTCTGCGATGAAGACCGCCAGGTCCTTCTCGAACCGCCAACCTTCCCCGAACCGGTCATCTCCATGGCCGTCGAACCTAAGACCAAAGCGGACCGCGAAAAGCTCGGCGAAGGCCTGCAGCGCCTGGCCGAGGAAGACCCCACTTTCCGTTGCTTCACCAACGAGGAGACCGGCCAGCTCATCATCGCCGGCATGGGTGAACTGCACCTGGAAATCATCCGCGACCGCCTCCTGCGCGAGTTCAAAGTCAGCGCCAGCGCCGGGGCCCCCCAGATTGCCTATCGCGAGACGGTCACCAAGCCGGCTGAAGGCGAGGGCAAATTCATCCGCCAATCCGGCGGACGCGGCCAGTATGGCCATGCGATGATCACCCTGGCGCCCAACGAGCGCGGCAAGGGGGTTGAAATCGAGAACAAGATCGTTGGCGGCGCCATTCCCAAAGAATACATCCCGGCGGTCACTGATGGCATCGAAGAGGCCGTTGCCGGTGGCGTGCTGGCCAACTACCCCATGGTGGACCTCAAGGTGCAGATCGTCGATGGCACCTTCCACGAGGTCGATTCCAGCGAGTTGGCCTTCAAGATGGCCGGCATCTTCGCCCTCAAGGAGGCCGCCAGGAAGGCCAGCGTCATCCTGCTCGAACCGGTCATGAAGGTCGAAGTCACCACCCCCGACGAATACCAGGGCGATCTGCTCGGCGACCTCAACCGCCGACGTGGACACATCGTCCATATCGAAGCCAAAGACTCCTCAACCGTTTTGAACGCGGAGGTGCCCCTGGCCGAAATGTTCGGCTACGCTACCGCCATTCGGTCGCTCTCCAAGGGCCGTGCTTCCTACTCCATGGAGCCGCTTCGCTTCGAGCCCGTGCCCGCCAGCATCATGGCTGGCATCCTCGATTCCGCCAAGGGCAAGCCCCCGGCCAGGGCCTAACCGTGCGCGTCTCACAGGTTTGTAACCTCTCCGCGCAATCTGAGCCTGGAGAATTCCTCAAGCATGAGCGCGCGGTCCGCTTCGGCGTAGTGTTCGGGCAGGTAGCGGCGGTCGGAACAGGAGAGGACGGCGGCCAACTCTTGTAATCTGAGGAGATCGGGGTCGAGGGGGTCGATAAACGAGCCGGCCGCCTGCTCGAAATCGGTTCGCTGCACGTCGGCATCCCGTTCCGCAAGCACCGCTTGCTCCTTGGCCCGGATGAGGATGGCCTCCACGTCGCTGCCGGTCAACGGGCGTGAACCGAGCGTGTCGCGGATGAAGTTGAGGCTCTGTTCGTCGATGGAGATGCCCTTGACCCTGGCGATGGTGGCGAAGAGGTCTGTGACGTCCGACGGCCCCTGGGCGGGAAACAACGGGATGCAAAGCCCGAATCGGCCTTGGCGTTTCATGTCGATGGAAAGCAGGTCGGGGCGCGAGGTCATCGCTACCCAAAGCTCGCGCCCGCGCAGGCTCGAATCTCCAATATGCGCCGCGAAGGCGGCAAAGACCCGTCCGGAGACGCCGCTATCGCCGTTGGCCTCGCGGCTGCCAAAAATCGCATCCGCCTCGTCCACCACCACGATGACCGGCCCGAGGGCGCGGATGGTCATGAGAACCCGCGCCTGCTGCCGTTCCGTGTCTCCTACCCATTTGGAGCGGAATTCGCCCATCTCCATGACTGGCAGCCCGCATTCCGAGGCGAAGCAGTCAATGAGAAACGACTTGCCAACACCGACTCGGCCCGGCACCAGCACCCCGCGTTCGAGGACATCGGTCTTGCCGTTCTTAATGAGCCAGGCCAGTTCTCGCAGCCGCTTCTTGGCCGCGGTATGCGTCGCCACGTGGTCAAGGCTGATGCCCGGCCTTGGGTCTTTGAAGCGGACCAGGCCCTGGCAGAACTCTTCGATGAGCCGCTTCTTCCCGGCGGTGACCAACTCTTGAGTCACTCGGAGGCCGTTGCGAATCGCCTCGGACAGGAAGTGGCGAATTCGCAGGAGGTTCAGCCCGGCGGTCCGTGCCGCAAGTTCCTGGGGACTAAACTCACTCCAATCTGAAAACGCCCTGCCCCCCGCGGTCGCCTCGGCCCAGCCGGATTGAAGGAACCGCAGCCGGTCGTCCATCGTGGACAGGTCGATGCGGATTTGGGCGACATAAGGATTCTGGAGCAACCGCGGGCTGAGCTCCGCTGCCGATTCCGTCACCAGGATGACCCCGACATCCAGCTTGGCCATCTCCGGCGCCACAGCCCATTTGAGCAGTGTTACCAGGTTCATCCGCTCCTCGGCGCTGGCGCTGGCCTCTTCGCAGGCCGGGATAAGTTTTTCGGGGAAGTCGATGATGAGGGTGATGCCTCGCCACTTCTCCTTCTGCTCGGCCACCCGCTCGAAGAACCGGCGGAGCAAGGGCGCCAAGTGGATGAAGTCGCGCGGCGGCCCCTGCTGGTGGAAATTGGTGTTTTCGACCTGGTCAAAAACGGCCAGCCATTCGAAGAACCGCTTCTGCATGTCGCTGGAACCGAACGTCAGGCCGCCGCTGATGTCGTAAAAAAGCAGGCAGGCTCGTTGCGGGAAGAGCCGGCGCACCAGGAATGTCTTGAGCGGAACGTAGTTGAGATGGGAATCTTCGACGACCGGAAACAGGTCAAAGATGTTACCGTGGATGACGAACAGGGAGTAGGTGCCGCCGTTCCAGCGGCGGGCCAGGTCCAGGGCCCAGCCGCACAAGGGCAGCCGGGCCACTTGGCTATCGATAACCGGAGGTACGGGTGAGGTTAGGGGGGCGGTTCGGCTCATCTTGATTGGCCTTGCCTCATCCGGCCGCGTTTCCGGGATAGGGCCTCGGCGATGACTGGAGGAGGCGCGGGCGGACTCAGTGTGTAGCCCACGCGCAGTTCCGTGCTGGGCATGTCCCCCACCAGGTCTTTGAACTCGTCCAGTTCCGAGAGCCACTTGTTGGTCTGGTCCAGGTTTTCGACCGTGGCGTCAATCCGCGCGGTCAGTGTTTCGGCGTTCTTGGTGGCCACCGCATCCGCGCGCAGCAGCTTGATCTGCTGGCTCAAGCGCTCCTGTTCCGAGACGACCAAGGCGAGATTGGCCTCCGCCTGCTCGTGGCGTTGACGCCGCTTGCGCAATACGTCCAGCCGATCGAGCCGGGAATTGAGAAACCGCTGCTTGATTTCCAGCAGGGGGATATTGCCGCTGGCCGTCAAGTCCTCGATCTCGGCCTTCAGGCCGGCGATCTCCCCTTCGGCCGCGCTCACCATCTCCGGCAGCTTTTCCCGGCGCTCGCCTTCCAGAAAGTGTCCCAGAGAGGCTTCAATGCTCAGCAGCCGCAGGTAAGTCCACATCAATTCGTCCAGCCGGCGCAGGCGCGGGTCGGTTGAAGCGTTGCCGGAGGCCAGCGGGCCATCGGCGCCGGCCGCCTCGATATCGCGGCACACCAGCACCAGCCGATTGTACCTCTCACGGCTTTCGGGTGTGAGCGAGCGCAGGAGGCTGTCGCGGCGCAAAACGAACTGGGCGACCTTCTCCCCTTCCAGCGTATGCCGCACGGCGTCGCGCCGGCGATCCACCCAATGCCGGAAGAGCGGCATGTTTGGAATAAGGGCCCAGCCAAGCACGTAAAGCGTGGCGCCTATGGCCAGAGGCAGGAGTTGGGCACCCACGAAAGGGGCGCTCACAAAAGCTAATCCGAGGCCGAGGGTTGCCAAGCCAAGCACGACGTGGTGCGGACTTTTCAGGAATTCAAGACGATATTTTGGAGCTTCGGCATCCATGTTATTCAGAAACTAGTTTAGCCGAAGCCGGATGCCGGCGACATTACAAAATGCAGCCTTCTTGAGAGCGAGCGGGCGAGGATGGTCGGCAAAACCGCGACCACTGGTGGGTGCGGTTACACGAGCGCCAGAGCGGCGCCGAGCTGGCGGGGAGGGGTCTTATTCCATTTCACAGTCAAGTTGAGACGATTGGTCGTTACAAGTCCTTGCAGGATAGGAACATAATCTGTCTAGCGGGCTCATCTTGAAGGTAAAATAGAATTAGCTCATCCAAAACCCGAAGAGCCGGATAATCTTTGATCCCAACACTCGCCGGCGTTCGGAAGTCACTGAACCTCTGTGCCTGACCAGCTCTGCTTTCGGCGCAAGGTAAATCAAGTCGCACCGAGTCAGCGTCTCCCAATCCATGCCGTCGGCAGTATCCAGGACCACCTCGTTTTCCCTTGCAGGGCGCGCGGCCCGCTGGGTCGAGCAGCCAAGGATGTTCACGGTTGCGATCGCGGGGTTAACCACCCGAGCCTGCGGCGAGATGACAACGCACGGATGATCTCCATGCGGGAACTTCCACTGGTACGTGTCCCACTGGTTCAACCCAGCTCTCCTGGCGATGGGTGGCCAGAGCCGCGCGCCATCCGGGCCTCCTCATCCTTTTCCTCCGCGGTCATTTCGCGATAGATTTTCCCCAATACAGATTCCGGATAAGGGGACAGATCCTCCCGCTCGATCTCGCGCCTGACCAACTCGAGGCCATAACGGACCACCTCGCTGTAGTTGTTGAAACGTCCAGTCTTCACCAAGCGCTGGATGAGTCTCCGGTTCGGTGGAGTTATTATTGTCGCCACGGGCCGAATATCAGCGGTTTTCCATTAGATGTCAAACCTGCAACCAGCTCAATGACTTGCTTTAACACCGCCAAGGATTTCCACGTCTGATCAAGATTTCGGCGCGTGGAAACCTGCCAGCGGCGGATTTCGGCGTCCGTCCTTTTCATACTCTTGCGGACTTGTTTCATCTCGTCAATGCACTCACCGACGGCTTCGAGAAATTTCGCGTCCCGCTGGCTGGCGCCGTTGGCCGCTGTTGCTTTGGTTGCCATGCTCAAAGCTTAGTCCGGCCCGCGGCAATTGCAACGCCGTAATCCGGGCAGTGGGCGGCGGCCCCAAAAAGCTCAAAGTCAATCAAAGTGTAACGATCGCGTAACGGTTACATTTTCTGTAACTAGCTTGTTCGCAACCACTTCCATCAGCCCGAATCAAAATCCGCGTAACACCTCACCCTTGGTAGGAACCGGTCGCTTAAAGCCCCGGGTCCGGAAACAACAAGAACATTATGAAGACCTGTGTAATAATCCGTTTTCTCGGCTGTCTGGCCGCCGTGTGCCTGACCACCGCCGGCTGCAGCGTTCTCACCTACACCAACCCCAACGGCGAGCGGTTTACCCGCTGCCTTCTGGGCGCCCACCTCGGCATCTCTTCCCTTGCCTTGGAGTCCGGCACCAATGGCGTGCGGCGTGTCGAGTTGCGCGGTTATCAAGACGACACCACCCAATCCCTGGGCACCGTCACCGAGGCGGCCGTTCGCGCCGCGATTCAAAGCGCCAAGTAGCCCGCGATTCCGCGGGAACATTCAACATTCAACACCCAAAACTTAATGGAACGTCCAACATTCCCCGCGCACCGCGCCCTTCTCTCTTGCCCGACGCACCGGCGCCTGTTCGGCCCGGGCGAAAGCGAACAACTCTTTCACTGCTGGGCCGCCTTTTTGGCGACCCTCCAACAGACCCGCGTCGGGGTCAGTCCTGCACCTTTTTCCGCCACTCCCCCCAGCCATTACCGCGGAAAAAGTGAGGACTGACCCCCGACGCCCTGACCCATACAAACATGAAAACCAAAGAAGAACTCCAAGAACTGGCGCAGCTCGTCCGTATCCTCGAGGCAAGCTGCAATATCGAATACCCGACCCCGCAGGAACTCAACTTCCGCCTGGCCATCATGAAGAAGCTCGCCGAGGCTCACCACCTCAAGGAATTGCGGGCATGCACCATTACCGGTCCCGCGAGCGCACCTCATGATTAGACATTGCAAGCTACGCGCTTGACTCCGGGCGGTTCATCCCGACACTCGCTCAGCGGATGAGCGTTCGTGCCGGGATGCGGTTTGAGCCAGCGGACAGGAGTGTCAATGCGCTTTTGAGGCGCCTTGCCAACTCCACCGTGGTGTGGTCCTGGGCGCTGAACGGCCTGCGGCTCGGTTCGGGCTTAATCGTTCTGCCCCTGGTGCTGCATTTATTCAAGCCAGCGGACCTGGGCATGTATTATGTGCTGCTGAGCCTGGCTGCCTACGGCCCCATCATCGACTTTGGCTTCGGGCCCACCATCGACCGCTTCATCGGCTATGCCATGGGAGGCGCCGAAACCCTCGAGGCCCAGGGTGTGCCGCACGCGCGAGAGGGCGGCGGGCCAAATTATCAGTTGCTCTGGGAGGTGCTGGTCACTATCCGGAATCTGTACCGCTACCTCACCCTCATCTTCCTGGTGCTTCTGGGCATAGGCGGCACGCTATACGTTGAGCATTTTGCGCAGGAGACCTCTTCGCCGCTGGTGACGCGGCTGGCGTGGGGGATTACGCTCCTCTCAACGGCGTACTCCATCTATTCAAACTGGTGGTCCGTTTATCTCCGAGGTTTGAACCAGGTCCGCTCGGCCGCCAAAATCACGGTAGGCGCCGTGGCGGTTAAACTGCTGCTGGCGGTTCCGTTGTTATTGTCCGGGGCGGGCCTGCTGAGTCTTCCCATCGCGGGTTTTGCGAACAGCTTCATTCAGCGCCACTTCTCGCGGGCGATGTGCCTGAAATTGTTGCCGCCGCAACCGCCCATGACGCACTCGAATCTGCGCCAGCATCTGCGGGCGCTCTGGCCCAATAGTTGGCGGCTGGGACTGCAATTGATGACCAGTTCGCTGACGGTTCAGGGAAGCCTGCTGATTTGCGGCAGCGTCTATCACCTGAAAGCCACCGCCGTTTACGGCCCCTCCGTGCAGTTGATGCAGTTTGCCTCCGGCCTGGCCCTGGTCTGGACGCTTGTCAAGTGGCCGCTCATCAGCCAATACCAGGCGCGAAGGGATTATGTGATGATTCGCCGTGTTCTTTGGCCTCGGGTCTGGCTGCAGACCGTCACGTTCCTCGTCCTCGGCTTTGCGGCGGTATTTCTTGCGCCCGCTGTATTTCATTGGCTTGGAAAAAATAAGCAGTTGCTGCCTCTGCCTTGGATGCTCTGCCTGATGCTGGGCACGTTCCTGGATATGGAGCTCTCGGCTTGCGGCACCCTGATCGCCACCACCAATCGTCTGCCGTTTTTTTGGTACGGAGTCGCCGGCAACATCTTGAGTCTGGCGCTGATTCTGGCGCTGATCCATTTCACGTCAATCGGGCTGGGGGCGTTTGTCCTGGCGCCGCTTCTGGTTGGCTGCATCTTCAATTACTGGTATTGGGCCTTGTATGCGGCCTGGACGATGGACACCACCCTTCTCCGCTTTCTTTTCCTCGGCCCAGATGCGCCAAAGCCAAAGTAAATGAGCCGCGAACCATCCATATCCGTAACGGCTCAGGTCAAGCCGTCTGGGCAGTTACGCATATCCTTGCAGGCGCTCCGCGAAACGGGCCGGGGCGAGATCCTCGGACGCCATTTCGCGACCGGGGAGCCAATTCGCCTCGTGTGCGAGGCTGGCCGCATCTCACGGATTGAACCCTTCGCCGGCGCGGCGCCGGGCACTTGGCTGGCTCCACCTCTGTTCGACCTCCAGGTCAACGGCTATGGTGGCATTGACTTCCAGCAGGACAACCTTTCCGTGGATCAACTGCTCTCGGCCGTCCGCCAACTCCGGGCGGATGGCTGCGCTCGGTTTCTGCTCACGCTCATTACGGACGATTGGGCGCGGCTGATGCATCGCCTGGCTTCTCTGCGGCGGTTGCGCGCCCAGTCCCCGGAACTGCTCTACGCCGTCGCCGGCTGGCATATCGAGGGTCCCTTTCTTTCGCCAAAACCCGGGTTTCACGGGACGCACGACCCGGCCCTCGTATGCGACCCGGCTCCCCGCCATATCCGCGAGTTGCGGGCCGTTACGGGCGCCGACCCCGTCCTGCTCACCCTGGCCCCTGAGAGAGCCGGCGCCATTGAGGCCATCTCTCTGGCCACTTCGCTCGGCATCAAGGTTAGCCTTGGTCACACCGACGCCTCCGCGGAAACTCTTGAGCGCGCGATTCAAGCGGGAGCGGTCTGCTTCACGCACCTCGGAAACGGCTGTCCATCGGAACTCAACCGCCATGACAACATCCTGTGGCGCGTCCTGGACACCCCACGCCTGCCCGTGAGCCTGATCCCCGATCGAATTCATGTCTCCCCGCCATTCTTTCGCCTGGTCCATCGCCTGCTCCAACCGCGCGTCTGCTACATTACCGACGCGATGGCCGCGGCCGGGGCGCCCCCCGGACGTTACACGCTGGGGCGGCTTGAATTAGAGGTCGGTCCGGACCAAGTGGTGCGCCGGCCAGGAAGTCCTTTTCTTTCCGGTTCGGCCTTGCGTCCCATCGATGGCATCCTGCGCGCCGCGTGGATGCTCGGTTGCGCTTGGCAAGACGTTTGGCCGCGCTTTTCCGAATTCCCGGCAAGTATGATTGGGCTGGAATGCCACTTGGCGGTGGGGCAGCCATCGGATTTCTGTGTGCTCAGGTCTCAAACGTGTTTTGAAACTCAAGGAGTCTAGCCAGCGCCCCTTTTCCGTTGACATGCAATGCAGCCAGTTGCGATAAGTGCGCGCATGAAGAATGTTTTTTTGGCGTGCCTTTGCTTCTCTGTTGCCTGTCCCGCGTTTGCCGGCAAATGGAAGTTGGTTTGGTCCGATGAATTCAATCACCCCGGTGCGCCCAATCCCGCAAAGTGGAATTACGAAACCGGTTTTGTCCGCAATCACGAAGCTCAATATTACACTCGGGCGTCCGCGGCAAATGCGCGCGTGGAAAACGGGATGTTGATCATCGAGGCGCGAAAGGAGCGGTTCAAGAACCCCGCTTACAATCCCGCGGCAAAGGGCACGCGTGATTGGCACCACAGCCGGGAGTTTGCCGCTTACACTTCGGCCAGCCTTACGACGAAACGTCTCGAGAGCTGGAAATACGGACGGATTGAAGTTCGCGCCAAACTACCGTCCGGCCGCGGGGTTTGGCCGGCGATTTGGATGGTTGGCGCCAATGCGCCACTCGTCGGCTGGCCCGCGTGCGGCGAAATTGACATCATGGAGATGGTGGGATTCCAACCCGATATGGTTTATGCCCACGTTCACATGCCCTATGACATCAAACATAGAATCGACTGCGGCAGCGGCATCAAAGTGCCCGCCGCCTCGGATTCGTTCCATGTTTACGCCGTTGAGTGGGGCCACGACCAGATGAGCTTTTTGGTGGACGGCAAGAAATATTACACCTATCGCAACCCAGGAACCGGCGCCGAGGCCTGGCCGTTTGACCAACCCGAATACCTCATCTTGAACTTGGCGATTGGCGGGAGCTGGGGTGGCGCAAAGGGAATTGATGACAAGATTTTCCCCCAGCGATTTTGTATTGATTACGTCCGGGTTTACCAAAAATGAATTCGTTGACCGATCGGAACTGCTCGGGTCGAGCCGCCTGACGCGTGCGTCCGCGCTCCTGTCACCACCTGAGCAGTTACGACCGATCGAAGCAATTCCGGCTGAATGCACCTGAACTCAAACTGGCATCGCATCGCAACTCCAAAATCGCAAATCCCAGGCCTGGCATCGCAATTGCTCCGTTGGAGGGCATGCTCTCGGCGTACCCAGAACAGGCCCCCGCATCCATGGCGCCCGGATTCCGGCTCCGGTTCCAGATTGGCAACACCATATCCCGGCCGGCACCCTCCTTTCTTCCGGCGGAGGCGCGTGACCGCACCCGGCTAGATCCGGCCGCCGCCGAACGCCGGACGTTCTACGAGGCCCGCGCGGGGGCGCGGCTTCACGAGACGAACCGCCTTTACCAGCATCTCATCCGCAAGCACTACACCTTCCTGGTCCCGCCCGGCCAGAAGGTCCTGGAAATCGGCTGCAGCCTCGGCGACCTGCTGGCCTCCGTGAAACCGGCGCGTGGGACAGGCGTGGATTTTAGCTCGAACGCCGTCAGGCTGGCGCGGGAACGCTATCCCGAAATGGAGTTTCACTGCGCTGAGGCCTGCGAATTCAAGTCCGCTGAGACCTTCGACTACATCCTTCTCTCCGATCTAATCAACGAGCTTCCCGATGTTCAGGCTCTTTTCAATCATCTTCGCCGCTTGGCCAATCCCCACACGCGGCTGGTGCTCAGCTTTTTCAACAACTTGTGGCGGCCCTGTCTGGCATTGGCGGAAAAGCTCGGTCTCAAGGCGCCAACGATGCCGCAAAACTGGCTTTCGAAGGACGACGTGGAGAACCTGCTCCATCTCGCCGGCTGGGAGGTCATCAAGATTGAGCCGCGCATTCTATGGCCGGCGCGGCTGCCGTTCCTTGGCGGTCTCGTTAACAAATGGCTGGCGCCACTGCTGCCCCATTTCTGTCTGTCCATTTTCATGACAGCGCGTCCCAAAGCGGAACTCGTCGCTCAGGCCCACCACCATTGTTCGGTCATCGTCCCCGCGCGGAATGAAGAGGGCAACATTGAGGAGGCCGTCCGCCGAATCCCGGAAATGGGCCTTGGAACTGAAATCATCTTTGTGGAGGGACATTCGACGGACAACACCTGGGAGGAAATCCAGCGTGTGGCCAGGGCGCATCCGGAGCGTCGGATCCGCCTGCTCAAGCAGCGAACCAAAGGCAAGGGCGGGGCGGTGCGGGAGGGCTTCGCCGCCGCCACGGGCGATCTGCTATTCATCCTGGATGCCGACCTGACCATGCCGCCCGAAGAGTTGCCGAAGTTCTATGAGATCGCGCGGTCTGGCACCGCGGAGTTCGTCAACGGAGTGCGTCTGGTTTATCCAATGGAGCAACAGGCGATGCAGTTCCTGAATATGGTGGCAAACAAGGCCTTTGGCGTCACCTTCAGTTGGCTGCTCGGCCAGAGAATCAAGGATACTCTCTGCGGCACCAAGGTTCTGTTCAAGACAGACTACGAACGCATCGCCCAGAACCGAAGGTACTTCGGTGAGTTCGATCCGTTCGGAGATTTCGACCTGCTCTTCGGCGCGGCCAAGCTCAACCTGCGCCTGGTCGATTTGCCCATCCGCTACCGCGCCCGCGTCTATGGCCAGACCAACATCAGCCGCTGGAGGCATGGCTGGCAATTGCTCCGCATGGTACTCTTCGCCGCCCGCCGCCTCAAGTTCCTTTAGAGCGGGCTATCAAAACCTCTGCGTTCTTTGCGTTCTTTCGCGGCTGATTCGACGGCGGCTCCAAGTTTCCTCATTGCAATTTCCGCAGTCCATCCCATCCTGGCCGCATGAACGAGTTGCCTGATCACTCCGGGCGGGGTTTTACTCTGATCGAGTTGCTGGTAGTCGTGGCGATCATTGCCATCCTGGCGGCATTGCTCCTGCCGGCTCTTTCGCGGGCCAAAGATAGCGCCCAGGCCGCCGCCTGCTCGGACAATATCCGGCAGTTGAACCTGGGATGGCTCCTTTACTCGGACGACAACCGAGGCGCGCTGATGAACAACTCGAGCATGGTCGATACCAGGACTTACCGCCAGAGCTGGGTCAATAATATCGAGGACTGGGGCACCAGCCAAGAGAACACCAACCCGGCGTACATCCTGAGCGGAAAACTGGCCCCCTACGTGGGCAATTCCTTGGGCGTCTATAAGTGTCCTTCGGATCACTCCATGGCCCAATGCGGACCGCGTCTGCGCAGCATCTCGCTCAACTCGCTGGTGGGTGACCCGCTCGTCACACCCAACCGCTTCAACCCGGATTGGCAGCAGTTTCTCAAAATTACCCAGTTCCCGCGCCCCTCCCAGTTCTACACGTTTATCGAGGAGCACCCGGACACGATCAACGACGGCTACTTCATGAACTCCTGGGACCAGATAAAGTGGGGCAACCTGCCCGCCTCTTATCATAACGGCAGCGCGAATATCGCTTGGGCAGACGGGCACATCGAGCGGCATAAGTGGCTGGCCGACACGGTGCGCCCGCCCGTCAAAGGCGGCGCCGGGGGTGGATTCGTGCCCAACCCGGACACCGACTACCTCTGGCTCCGGGACCGAACCAGCTTCAAGACCGGTACTCCCTAGGTGCTGG
>JAJYHY010000434.1 GCA_021784555.1 bacterium | reverse complement strand
GCAGCATTTGCGCGTCAAAGCCTTTTTCGGCACTACCGAGAACGCCGTGAAGTCCCAAATCTGGATTGCCGTGTCGGTTTACGTTCTGGTGGCCATCGTGCGAAGGCGGCTCAACCTCTCCCGCAGCCTCTACGAAATCCTACAGATTTTGAGCCTCAACCAGTTCGAGAAAACCCCGCTGGACATGCTGCTTTCTCGATGCGCCGAGACGCGGGATAGCCTGCAACCAGCCAACCAGCTGATTTTGTTCGAATAACGTTGGGACAGCCCTGAGCGAATTTCCCAAAGAAACGCGGCGAGGGAGACCTCGCCGCATCGAATGACCACCATGAAGTATCAGCTTATGGGGCTGGAAATATCACTTTATGGGGCTGAAGTATCAGCTTATGCGTCAACCCACAAAAATTCTGTGGGTTGACGCATAAGCTGCGACCAGCGCCACCCTGGAATCAATCCCTTATCGGAGTGCCGAACACCATAAGCTGCGACCGATGGACCTCATAAGGCGCGACTTTCGGCCTCCATTTACCCATAAGCTGCGACTTCCCGTGGAGCCCTCGTGCCCCGCTTGACAAGAGCGGGCCATATCAGTCCATAGGGTCCGTCACCACCATTACTCATACTGTCGGCCACCAGTCCTCCTCTAGTCTCGACTACCGCGATGATGTTGCTATTGGACCGCGCCACCTCTTTGCGGCGACCTACTAATTGATGAGCGAAATTGTGAGTTTCGCCGGATCATGAAGCGTGTAGTCGGTCATAGGCAGCTGTAGTCCCGCTGCAAGGCCGATTCCGATACGTAGGGGTTCGCTGCATATTAGCTGGCGACAGCCATACGCAAGAGTTCGCGCTGCAGTTCCCTCGATAGCGCCTTCATCATATCGCGTTGATCTTCATCGCCTTCATCGAGAGTCTGACTCACATGGTCTCTGAGTTTCTTTAGGAGTCGCTCCTTCTCTGCTTGACTTATTCGAGAATTTCGAACCCATTCGAGCCCTTGGGTTCCCATAATGTGGAAGGCGCGCGCCCTTTGGTCTGGCCGTCGACGCGCCACATCCTCCAAAGTATGCATTGCTTCTCCGACCAACTGCTCGCTGTCAATGGCATGGGGATTCTGATTTGCCTTTCGCAGGTCCAGGTATGCCAATTCGTTGTCCACAAAGACATCACTCGGCTCGATGGATTTTGATTGCCGGAGGAAATTTTCCGCGAGTCCCAGGTTCCCCGTCTCCAGTTCGAGCGCTCCACGATGCAGCCAATAATGGTAATCCCATTGCAGGAGCGACTCGAATTCACTGTAAATCTCCCGGCCTTCTGCCGCCCCGGCAGTGCGTTTGATCAGAGCGTGGTTAATGAACGTCCCGAGAAACTTCCCGGTCCGCCCCCCGCGATCCGAGGACACCGTCATCTTTGTCCCAGCAATCTTGATTAGCGCCCTTATCACGTCCGTGATATCCCCTCGACGGTTCAACTCGTCGTATACGAACTGAGCGATTTCTCGATGGCGAGCCCTATACGTTTCCTCCGAACCAGTAAAGATTACCTTTCTGCGTACCAATGAGTCGAGTGCACGTGGCCATTCCACAACATCGTCTCCGCACGCAATCGCAATCTCATCGCGGCTGACATAGAATCGATGCGCATTGGCTACTGAAATTAGGCCATACAAGAATTTTTGAACGGTTGGCAATTCATTCAGCTCATTTATCACCTTCTCCTTGAAGTCCACTCCATTTGTAGCTTTGTACATTGCAACGAGCAGCTGTCGTCCCGCTTCTGCCTGAAATATGCGGCGACGCCTTTCCTGCGTCATCCCCTTAAGAATCCCGAGTCTATTTTCCCGATTAAGGACATTCAGGATGCCGTCAATGTCCGTATCTTGAAGATACGGAATCGTGTATTCCACTAGATCGATATGACCCAACTCAACCTTGTCAATTATTCGATCAACCTTTGAGGATCGGCACTCACAGACAACAATCATTCTAGGCACATTATCAAGCGTTTCACGAACCATCCGCGATAGACGGCGCTCGTTCAGATCGGCATTGTTTATGAATATAGCTCCTAGCCCCTCCTCACGCTTAAGTGCCTCCCGAAACCCGTGAACATCGAATCGCTCACTGCTTTCGACCCAGCCGGTAGAGATCCCCTCCGCTTGGAGACGCATCGCCACATTCATCATTGCGGACGTCTTCCCAGTACCCGCCGTGCCCGTGATCACGATGAATTGGCTTGCGGCCGGACCGGATCGGATGCCGTCTATGAGCCGGAATATCTCTCCAAAGGACTCGCGCTCCGCTATACGATTATGTGTGACGTCGGTCCAATCAGGCTCTGCGCCCAGAAGATATTCCGTAGGTTTCGATGTACCTCTAGGTAGCTGCCCTACGCGGGTGATATGAGGGCCGACCTGACTATGAGTGGTGAAGCGCTGATATAGAAATTTGTTCCCCTGCGTCTTTTCAGCGTTCATGCCTGACAGAATTCGCGAACAGAACGTCTGCGTATTCATTTTGAGCCAGACGACCTTGTGTCTACTAAGCAGTGCTTGCTTGGTCTTGGGTAAATCTGGCGTTACCAGATAGCTTCTCGGCCTAAGTTCTGATTCTCCCCGGCGGGGAGGCAGCCCGCGCGTGGCAAGATGTTGCCAAAGCTGGCCTTCTTCGAGGCTCGACCCTATGAAGACGACGGGTCGTGTCGTGAGGTCATGACGCAACAGATCATAGAATGGGTCCATGCCGACTCGAAGTGCGTATTGCGACCGACCAAACGTCACATTGTTAGGCAAGTCCTCAAGCGCGCCATTTAGATGGACGATAGAAAGGAGTCCGTCTTGATTTACGTCAGCGATATGTCCTGACGTTGCGGACACCGATTTCACCGGGCGAACTGATCGCTGGAGGTCCAACACTTTTTCCGAGAGGTCATCAACGTTCAAAGTATAAATCCGGGTCCAAGGCATGGTTAGGATGTCAGAGTACCAATCAGGACTCCTTTCGGGATCGACTGAGAACGATCGCCGCATAAGATCTTCTGTAGCTCGACGGTCGGCTTGCAGGGCTGTATCGTATATATCTTGGAGTTGAGTGGCATCCTCGAACTCTTCCCCTGGGTAGCAAATTTGCCAAAGCAATTTGATGAGCTGTTTCACTGACGGCACGGTCTGGCCAGCCACGTTCACCGCATCGAGAGAAAAGCCTGCGCCGGTGAATAGGACTGCGGCACCGTTCGCAAATTGAGTCCGTAAGTGCGGGATGTATGTGGCCTCAATTTCGAGTTCGTTTGTCATCACGAAACCTCAACTCAGATGCGCCGTCGATGGCGTCTTAAGATGTATTACTAGGCACAGCAAAGTAATTATGTTGCTATTGCCCATCCTTCAGAGAGTAGCGCCGCCTGCTCCAGAACAAGCTGCGTTGCCCGCTCCTGCTTGTCCGGCGGATAGCCATATTTCCGCAGAATGCGCTTGACGTACACCCGCAGCTGGGCTCGCACGTTTTCTCGCACGGTCCAGTCGATACTCACATTGGCCCGAACAGTCTTCACGAGTTCCTGCGCGATTGTCCGGAGTGTCGGTTCGCCGAGCACCTTGACGGCGCTATCGTTTGTTTCTAGGGCATCATAGAAGGCGATTTCGTCCTCTGTGAGACCAAGGGCCTCGCCACGGGCGTTCGCCTTACGCATGTCTCGGGCCAGGTCAATCAGCTCCTCGATGACCTGCGCAGCTTCGATGGCGCGGTTCTGATAGCGGCGAATGGTCTGTTCGAGCAGCTCCGCAAACGAGCGAGCCTGAACGACGTTCTTTCGGATGCGGTTTCGGAGTTCGCCCTTGAGCAGCTTTTGGAGAAGCTCCACCGCGAGATTGCGCTGGGGCATCCCGCGCACCTCCGCCAGAAACTCTTCGGACAGAATCGAAATGTCGGGTTTCGCCACACCGGCGGCGGCGAATATGTCGACCACGCCTTCCGGGGTGACCGCCCGTGAGATGATCTGGCGGACCGCGTGGTCGAGGTCTTCCGCGGGTCGGGCATCTCCCGGCGCGCGCTTGGCGAGGACAGCCTGTACGGCCTGGAAGAAAGCCACATCATCTCGGATCCGCATCGCGGATTCGTGTGGGACTGCCAGCGCGAATGCCTGCGAGAGTTCCCGGACCGCGCGCAGATAGCGGTCCTTGCCGTCCTCCTGCGCCAGGATGTGCTCTTGTGCGGCAGGAAGGAGGCCCAGGCGTTCCGCGGGCGTGCCCGTGAACCATTTGGATCGGTCGAAGCCGTGGAGCAGGTTCTCGCAGACCTCGAACTTCTCGAGCATCACGGCGACGGCTTCATTCTGATCGAGCGCCGTGCGGCCGGTGCCGCCGCTTTCGGTATAGGTGGCGAGGGCCTCCTTCAGCTCCTGGGCGAGACCCAGGTAATCGACGACCAGTCCGCCTGGCTTATCCTTGAAGACCCGATTGACGCGCGCGATAGCCTGCATCAAGCCGTGTCCGCGCATGGGCTTGTCGATGTACAGGGTCGAGAGGCTCGGGGCATCAAAGCCCGTGAGCCACATGTCCCTCACGATCACCAGCTTGAAAGGGTCTTTCGGGTCTCGGAACCGATTTGCGAGTCCCTCTCGGCGGGGCTTATTGCGGATATGGAGCTGCCAATCGGGGGGGTCCGATGCTGATCCTGTCATCACGACCTTCATCGCCCCAGCCTCGTCCGACTCGCTGTGCCAGGCCGGGCGCAGCTTGGCGATCTCGCGGTACAGATCGACTGCGATCCGGCGACTCATGCAGACGATCATCGCCTTGCCGTCCATCGCCTCGAGCCGCTTCTCGAAGTGCTCGACAATATCGCGAGCAATGAGGGACAGGCGCCTTTCGGCGCCCACCACGGCCTCGAGCTGGGCCCACTTGGTCTTGAGCTTCTCCTTGCGATCGACCTCTTCGCCCTCGGTGGCCTCTTCGAAGCCGGGATCGATGTGCGGCCGTTCCCGCTCGTCGAGGGCGATCTTGGCGAGGCGGCTCTCGTAGTAGATCGGGACAGTGGCTTTGTCCTCGACCGCCCGCTGAATGTCGTAGATGCTGATGTAGTCGCCGAAGACGGCCCGGGTATTGGCGTCCTTGAGCTCGACCGGAGTGCCCGTGAAACCGATGAAGGAGGCTTTGGGCAGGGCATCGCGCATATGGCGCGCATAGCCATCGATGAAATCGTACTGGCTGCGGTGGGCCTCATCGGCCACGACGACGATGTTTCGCCGGTCCGAGAGTCTCGGATGGCGATCGCCCTTCTCCTCCGGGAAGAACTTCTGCAGCGTCGTGAACACCACGCCCCCCGCCTCGACGGACAGAAGTTCGCGCAGGTGAGCGCGGGATTCGGCCTGGACCGGTGGCTGGCGCAGCAGATCCTTGCAGCGCGAGAAGATGGCAAAGAGCTGGCCGTCGAGGTCATTGCGATCTGTGAGCACGACGAGGGTCGGATTGCCCATGGCGGGCTCGCGCACGATACGGCCGGCGTAGAACGCCATCGTGAGGCTCTTGCCGGAGCCTTGGGTATGCCACACGACGCCGACCCGCCGGTCGCCCGGCCGGCCTCCCGGCTTCAGTCCCGTCTCGTATCGCCCCGGTTCCTCGACCACGCGATCGGCACGCACAAGCTGCATGGCGCGGAGGGTTTCGGAAACGGCGGTCTGCACAGCATGGAACTGGTGGTATCCCGCCACCTTCTTCACTAGGCGGCCGCCACCCTCGTCCTCGAAGACGATGAAGTCGCGAACGAGATCCAGAAATCGCCGTGGCGCCAGCAGACCTTCGATCAGGACCTGTAACTCCGGCATGTGAGAATCCGCAAGCGTCTGCCCCGAAATCGTGCGCCAGGGCTTGAACCATTCGCGGCCTGCGCCGAGGGCGCCGACCCGCGCTTCGACTCCGTCTGAGACCACGAGCGCGGCATTGGTCGCCATCAGTGCCGGAATCTCGCTCTGGTACGTCTGCAAT
>JAJYHY010000058.1 GCA_021784555.1 bacterium | reverse complement strand
AACATGCCGAGGCTCGTTGAGATACCGGAAGCCATCGAGGCCAGCACGAACAGGACGATGCAGACCAGCAAGAATCGTTTCCGTCCGAAGAATCGGGTAAACCAGGCGCTGGCGGGCAGGATGATGGCATTGGAGACCAGGTAGCTGGTCAGAACCCAGGTGGCCTCGTCGTTAGTGGCGCCCAGATTGCCCGCAATGTACGGCAGCGCCACCGCCGCGATGGAGGTGTCCAGCACTACCATGAACGTCGCCGACATCACCGCCACCGCGACGAGCCAGGGATTGGCTCGCGGACGCCATTCTTGTCCGGCGGCGTTCACGCTATTGGTGGTTCCCGTGTTGTCCATGGCGCCTCTGTCGTTAGCGTCCGTCCTGTCAGCCTTTGCGGGGTGCGCAGGAGGTGCTTCCGGGGTCTTTGTGTCGCTCATCGCACTCGGACCTTGGGTTCAACCGACATTCCAGGGGCAATGTCCAGGTTTGAAGGCAACGGCTCCGTAAAGAGAATCTTGACCGGCACGCGCTGCACGACTTTGACGAAGTTGCCGACGGCGTTCTCGGGCGGCAAGAGGCTGAACCGCGCCCCCGTGCCGTGCTGGAGGCTGTCGATCTTTCCCTTCAAGTTCAACTGGGGATAGGCATCAATACGGATTTGCACCGGCTGACCGGGACGCATCCGGGATAGCTGGGTTTCCTTGAAATTGCCAACGACCCATACATGCGGCGGCACGAGCGCCAGGAGCGCCTGGCCAGGCTGCACATAGGCTCCCATTCGCACCGAGCGCGCGGTGACGCGTCCGTCACGCGGGGCGATCACTTCCGTGTGCGACAGATCGATCCGGGCTAGCGCCACTTTTGCCTTGGCTTGGGCCACGCCCGCCTGGGCTGCTTCGATCGTCGAGTGGCTCAGGGTAACTTGCGCCTCGGCCGCCTTGGCCTGCTGTTGAGCGGCCTGGAGCCGGGCGGCGGCGGCGCGAGCTTCGGCCTGGGCGAGGTCAAGTTGCGTCTTCGACACCGCCCGGCTCTCGACGGACTGGTAGCGCTTGAGATCCGCCTCCGCCCGGCTCGCCTCCGCCTGGGCGGCGGTCACTGTGGCCTGAGCCTGCTCCGCCTTGGCCTGATCGACCGTGGTTTGGGCCTTGGCCTGATCGAGCGCGCTCCGGGCCGCCGCGAAATTGGCCTCGGCCTGGTCGAGCTTTGCCTGGTAACGCCTCGGATCGAGTTTCAAGAGCACATCTCCCGTCTTTACCTGCTGGTTATCCGTAACGAGGAGTTGCTCGACGGCGCCGGAGATACGGGCGCTGATCATGGTCACGTTGCCCTCGATGAATGCATCGTCGGTGGACTCATAAGGCGCCATGAAAACAAGGTAGTAATAAACCAGCCCGGCAAGCGCCAGCAGCAACACCAGCACGCCGGCCAATCCCAGCCACCGCTTCCGCCGTGGTGAAGGCGGTAGCACCGCCCGCCCGCGCGGCTCGGGGCGGGGTTGTTCGGGGTCTCCAGCAACTGACTCGTTCGTCTCTTCATTCATAACGGCCATTGTTGTTTGAAACTGGCGGCTCCGCCATATCTTTCCTCATCCGAGAGCGAGCGGATGGATGGTTGGGTTGATGGATTGATGCACTAGCTAGAGCCTGTCCCAAACTACTTGACGCACCACAAGCTGTTGAGGTTTTCGGCCTCTCAGGAACACAATATGTTGTATATTCGTCAAGACCCTGGGACAGGCTCTAGCTAGCGGATTGGTGGACAGCGCGGGCGGTGAGGTGCGTGAGTCGAAGAGCGAGCGTTCCGAGTGAAGATGTAAGCGCAACCTGGACGCTGAGCTTGTCGTGGAACTCAGCCGGGTTATCCAAGGCACCGCGAACTACTTCGCCACGCGCTGGTCCACCAACCGGTGGCTTTTTCGCAGGTTGGAGTTTTGGAGTGGGCGGCGCTTGCGCTGCATGAAATTCAAGCGTTTCAGTTATCACCAGAACCGCCGAATGCGCTTGAAGCGGTTCGTCAAACTCGGGCTGTTGAGTGTGGAGAGCTTTATATGGTCATGTACCCACTGGCCAGTCCTCTGCGCGCCGCGATGCCGCGGAATGCTGCCGATCGCGCGGATTCCGGACGGTCGCCGGGAGCATCGACGAGTTGTGCGCGAGAGGTTTCTGTGTTTGCTCGGTTTCGTTGGTGAGGGCCTGGCGCGTTCACTTCACCCTCTGCCGAACCCGGGCTTCAAGTTCGGCCAGCAGCCTCTCCAACTCGGCGCCCCCCTTGCCGCCCAACTCCTCCCCCGTCATCACCGGCAATCCCAGCACTTGCTGGCACAGTTGAACCCGCCCCTCCAGCCGGCCTCGTTGCTCGCCTTCCTGTCGGCCTTCCTGTCGGCCTTCCTGTCGGCCCTGTTGGATTAACTCTTCGGCAATACTCATAATGTCTTCTCTTACTCTCTGGTTTCCTATCTTAGCCACAAATCGCTCCACTGTCGAGCGGCCTTTGCCCTCCACCGCAAACGCGTAACGCATCATCGTCCGGAAAACACCCGCCTTGTCCGGATTCACCACCAAATCCGCCAACGCGCCCTCACACCCCTCCAGCCATTCCTCCAACCGCTCCTCCCGCACCGCCTTCATCAAACTCAGCGCCAACTCCGACACCAGCCCCCCCATCAACTCCTCCAGCGGTATCCCCGAAAGATCGATCAGCACATACTCAAAATCCGGCTCAAACCGACCCAACTCCCTCCGCACCGCCTCGGGCATCCCCAGCCAGTCGTGAAACCGTCGCGACACCCGCCAAGGCTCCCCTCCCTGGTGCAGCACGATGGCAATGATGCATGGCGGCCTCTCCCCGGCCTTGGCCCCCTTGCTCCATCGCTCCCAGATCCGAACCATATAGCTCAAAAGCCGCAAAGGCATCGGCGCCAGGGGCGTGCTCCGGTGCTCAAAGAGCAGGTAAAGATGCAGACCCTCGCCTTGCAACCGGACGCTAAAGAGCAGGTCCGACATATACTCGGCCAGCCACTCATCCACGAAGTTGGCCGGTTCAAGCGCCAAGGTCCGTTGGCCGAGGGTGGCCAACAGGCCAGGGGGCAGGCGCGCGTGGAACAATTCCAACGCGACATCGGGGCGGCTGAAAATCTCTTTGAAGAATCTGTCGTGCGGGTTATGAAGCGGTTGAGCAGTGTCGTCTTGCATGATTGCCTTTCCTTCTAGCGGAGGGGAGGTCCGAAGCCAACCTTATATTAATCCACCAATCCATCAATCCATTCATCGTCCGCCGATCCGCTCCCTCCTTCACTCTCCGCCTCTGCTTCCCTGGCGCCGGGCGGCGGCTAGCTGGCGGGCCAACCGGATAGCGGCCACCATGCTGGACGGATTGGCCTTGCCCCGCCCGGCAATATCGTAGGCGGTGCCGTGGTCTGGCGAGGTGCGGATGAATGGCAAACCGAGTGTCCAGTTTATTCCGGTCTCGAACGCCACCATTTTGAGCGGTGCCAATCCCTGGTCGTGATACATCGCGACCACGGCATCATAGTCTCCGCGGTAGGCATGATGGAAGAGCGCGTCCGCGCTCAAGGGGCCGACGACGTCAATGCCCCTGTCCCGCATCGCATGAACCGCCGGCCTGATGGTGGTTTGTTCTTCTGTTCCCATCTTTCCCCCTTCTCCGGCGTGCGGATTGAGCCCGCACACGGCCACGCGGGCGCGCGGTAATTCCAGGTCGTGGCAGGCCTTTGCCGCCAGCTCAATCGCCAGAGCGACTTTCTCGAGTGTCAGATGCTCAGAAACAGTTTTGAGCGGCAGATGTGTGGTCGCCAGCGCCACGCGCAGCCATCGTCCGCGATCATCGGCGCCGAGAAGCATCATGGCAGTGCGCTGGGTTGATGCCAATTGGGAGAGCAGTTCAGTCTGGCCTACAAAGTCCCGGCCGGCGCGGACGATGGCCTCTTTATTGACCGGCGCGGTTACCAGCGCATCGAGTTCGCCTCGCAAGCAGCGCCGCGCCCCTTCCTCTACCCAGGCGACTGCCGCCAGGGCGGCTTCGGGCGAGCCCGCTGGCAGGCCAAGGCCCAGGCGTTGGATCGCCGCATCCAGGAGCAACACGCTATCTGTCTCTTGGGCCAGACCAGCGGCGGCTGGGCGGGAGGGGGAGGATTCGGGATAGCGTGAAATCTCTCCGGTACATGTTTGCAACGACAGATTCAAGCCGAGTCGCTGATTCCACCGCCGGGCAGCCTCCACATCGCCGATCAGGACATACTGTGAGTGGGGCCAGGCGCGCCTCTGATCCGCCACTGCCTTGAGGGCTACCTCCGGTCCGATGCCGGTGACGTCGCCGAGTGTAATGCCGATGCTAGTACAATTGGACAAAGGTTCTTCTTCTCAATTGACCCACCCACTGCTTGTCCAGGCGCTGTTTCTCCTCGAGCGACAGGTTTCTCTCGATGGAATCGCGCACTTCACTGATGGGCCTGAAATGGGTTGGTTTTACATCCTGGACTAGCATGATGTAATATTTGTCGGGGGTATCGATAACTCCGCTGTGTTGTCCAGGCTTGAGTTTTGCGGCCACGACACTCAGTTCTTTGCGCAGGCCCGTCACGGTGTACCATTCGCCGTCCGAATCACCGCCCGAGGTCTGCGAATAGACGGCCTGCATCTGCCCGAACGAGGCGCCCTGATCGAGTTGGTCCACAATCTCTTGCGCCATCTCCTTGGTTGGAGGGGCGGGGGGATCGGCGGACTTGTTGAGGACAATCATGCGGAGCTTGACCTGATCATCGACCTTGAATTCGTTTTTATGGGCGGCGTAATAGGCCTCGACCTTGTGGGGTGAGACGATGATCTGGTCGGAAGAGAGATGTTTCTGGGTCATGGCATCGACGATGATCTTCTCCCTCATCTGCTTGCGGAACTGCTCCTGGGTGATGCCTTTCTCCCGCAACGTGTTAATCCACGCGCGCCGGGTTCCATAGTTTTCCTTAATTTGTTGTTGAATCCAGTCTTCGATGGCGCTTTCGGTCAGGCTGTAGCCTTTGGTCTTGAACTCGTGCAGGATCAACTGGCGCCGGATGAGCATCTCCAGGTTGTCATGTTCGTACTGCTCCACTTTCTTGTTTAAAGTGACCAGGTCGCTGCCGTATTGCGCTTGGAGGCGCGCAATCGTTAATGGGTCCGGTTCGATCTCCTGAGAGGTGATGATCGAGTCTTGCACAACGGCCGCGATGGCATCCGCCAATTCGGGATGACTTGCGGCACGGACCGGCAGGCAAACCACGTTCAGGCCAAGCCACACGAGCGATATTACCGAAAAAATCTTCATCAAACTCTGAACTCGCTCCAGTGTATGCTCCTCCATAGCGGAGGGTCAAGGGCGACTTGCAGACGGGGAAAACAACCAACATTCAACAACCGACATCGAACCTCCAGGGAGCCGAGGTCCGCGCCCATTGGATGTTGAACGTTCCTTGTTGAAGGTGGAATGTTCGGTCAGGACGTGGTGGTCAGGAGGCGAGGGTTGCCAAACTCGTTCTTGGCCGGCAGCGGAAAGGCAGGATATGTTGAGCTCGGACGATTGACAACTGAGGGAAATTCAGAATGAGAATTACCAACTTGAATCCCGATACAGCGATTGGCGCCTCCAGTTGGCTGGTAGCAATGGAGGGCCACCGGCTACTGATGGACGCGGGCATCCATCCCAAGCTAATGGGCCCCGCCAGTCTGCCGATGTACGACTTGGTGAAAGGCCAGGACGTGGATGCGATAGCCATCTCGCACTGCCACCACGACCACGTCGGCTCGCTGCCGGTCGCGCTCCGGTATTTTCCCCAGGCGCATGTGTTCATGACCGAACTGAGCTACTTTCTGGTCGAGCGGGTGCTTCACAACTCGGTCAACGTGATGAAACGCCAGCGGGATGAGTTGGGCATCCGGGAATACCCCTTGTTCAGCCATGACGAGGTCGATGAGATGGCGCCGTTGTTTGAGGGGTTCAAATACAACCGGGAGATCGACTGGGCGACCCATTACAAGAAGAAAACCGGCTTTCTCTCGCCCACTCTCGAATTCTATGATGCCGGCCACGCCCTCGGCTCAGCCGGGTTAATGGTGCGCGGCAAGGATGAGACCCTTTTTTATACCGGCGACGCGTGTTTTCATGACCAAACGATACTAAGGAGCGCGCGGTTTGAAGACATTAAGGCCGACGTGCTTCTGGTTGAGACGACGCGCGGCAACCGCAAGCTGCCTTCCGGTTTCACGCGCGAGGGCGAGATCCAGCGGCTGACACAGGCCCTGCACCGTGTTCTGGCCGGCAAAGGCTCGGTTCTGCTGCCGACCTTCGCCCTTGGCCGCACGCAGGAGATTCTGGCGTTGCTGGCGGTGTTGAGCGCAGAGGGCAAGCTCCGGCGGCAGCCGATCTACATCGGGGGCCTAGGCCGGGTGTTTACGGAGATCTATGATTTGGAAGCTCACCGAACGCATCGGCACTACCCCAACCTGCAACTGCACGAGGCGCTCAACCTCGTGGTTCTGGAACAGAACGATTTGGAACGGATGAAGCTCGGGGGCGGGCGTCTATTCGTTATCACCGCCGGCATGATGAGTGAGAATACCGCCGCGCATAACCTGGCCCAACGGATGGCCGGCGACGAACACCAAGCCATTTTCTTTGTCGGGTACGCCGATCCGGACAGTCCGGCGGGCCGCCTTAAAGCCGCCCGGCATGGCGAGACCTTCTTTTTCAGTCCCAGTGGCGGAGAGCTCACGCTGAAGTGTCAGGTCGAGAAGTTCGACCTGACCGCTCACGCCAACCGGGAGGAGATGCTGGAGTTTATCGGCGAGGTCGAACCGCGAGCGGTCCTGCTCACGCATGGGGAGGAGGATTCGCGAAACTGGTTTGAGGCCCAAATCCGGCGCCGCTATCCCGGGATCAGCGTCCATCAGCCCAGACCGGGGGAGACGCTGGAGGTGTAAAGGCAGCCACAAATCTCTTGTGTGGCGCTGTGCATGGGGGGTATGCTGGCGCTATGAAAACTCCCGAGTGTCTGATGGTCAGTTGTGTCAACTGTGTTTCGCAACCTGCCTATAACTCCCCCACAGGCCTGATGGCGATGGGCTGGATTCGCCGGCTTGCCGCCCTCGCGTTTGGCCTTGGTCTGCTCACGGCGCCCGGCTTTTCGAGGGCGCTGGCGGAGGGCTTGAGGGCGGGAACGGCCAAGATCGACATTACTCCCACTGAGCCGGTGGCGATGGCCGGTTACGAAAGCCGGAAGGACCTCTCCCGCGGTGTTCATGACCCACTTTCGGCGAGAGCACTGGTTTTCGAGCAGAATGGAAGCCATCTGGTCCTGGTCTCAGTAGAGAACCTTGGCTTTTACAACGGCACGGCGGAACCGTTGCGCAATGCTATTCTCGAGGCCAGCCACATTAAGCCTTCGGAACTGTTTCTCTGTGCCATCCACACTCACAGCGCGCCGACGCTGGCGTTGGATCCGGCGAGGTTCCCTGCCAGCAATGTCGCTTATACCAAAGCGCTGGAGGGCAAACTGGCAAAGCTTGTCCGTACCGCTCTTGGACGGCTGGCGCCGGCTGATTTGGGGGTGGGTTCCGGGTCTTCACCGGTGGGAGTAAACCGGCGGGAGGTAGTTCAGGATAAATCGGGACAAAAGCGGATTATCCTGGGCCGCAATCCCTGGGTGATCACAGACCGGGAGGTGCAGGTGCTCAAAGTTCAGGACCAGGCGACCGACAAATCGGCTGCCGTGCTGTTTGCCTATGCGACGCACAGCACTTCCCTTGGGCCGCACAATTACCTCATTAGCGGAGACGTCCATGGCCTGGCGGCGCAGTTCCTCGAACGATACTTCGGCCAGGGCGTTGTCACGCCCGAATTTGCCGGGGCCTCCGGCGACATCGACCCCTGGGTCCGCGTTTTGCCCGGTTTCCGAACCAATAACGGCTGGGTGCCCGAGCCGATCCTGATGGGCACCATGCTGGGCGAAGAGGTGGCTCGAGTGGCCGAGAGGATTCAACCCCAGCCAGCCAGTGGCCCGATCAAAACGCTCTACAGAACTCTGGAACTGCCGGCTAAGTCTCAGTCCGACACTTCCGGCGCGGCCGACCAGACGGTGCCGTTCGTGATTACGGTGGGGCGCTTGGGCGACATTGGCTTCGTGGGTCTTGGAGGCGAGGTCTTCAACGAGCTGGGCAAGCGGATCAAGACCGCCTCGCCGTTCCGCATGACCTTTATCCTGACGCATTGCAACGGCGCAGCGGGTTATGTGCCCACCCGCCAAAGCTATCCTCAAGGCGGCTACGAGGTCCAGAGCAGTCCTTTTGCGCCCGGCAGCGGTGAACGAATCGCCGCCGAAGCAGTGCGGATGTTGAGAGAACTCTGAGTGGAAAGGGCCTGAAATTGGCACAATACATTCCATCGCGGCGATGCCGCAACCAAACATCGGAAAGCCCCCTGGCAAAAAATCTTTCAAGAAGAGGAGAAGTTGAGAGAGAGTGATACAGTGCGTGAGAGCAGCGCGGAAGGCCTCTAGCGAGGCCGTCCGCGCTGCTCTGCGCCACCCCACCCGTGCGAATGAAAACCTGCGTGTCTAAACCCATATTGTTCCTGGCCCTGCTGACAATAGCCATTGTTACGGTTGCTTCCGGCAGCGGCGGGCAGCAGAGTGCCCCTTCCGTGCCACCGACCGGCGCTGCGTCCCGGGCGTACACTTTTCATCGAAAGAATGATCTGGCGGATTGGCATCTTTCCGGAGACGCCACTTTGGATGGCAAGAAAGGGCGCGGCGTCCAGGGCGGCGCTCTCAGGGTCGGCCCTGGGTCCGAGGCCCTGCTCAAGCTGCGCCGCACCGACGGTTCGGGCAAGGTGCAGTTCTGGGTGTACGACGATGGCACGCATCCGGAGGACGCGAAACGCTCGCGCGTCGGCCCGCGCTGGGGGTTGGTGGAAAGCGATGGGCACCTGCTGGCTGTGGGCATTCTCTACGCCAGCTACCTCGGCGGGGCTGAGGGTTACACGGCCACCGCCTGCAATGGCAAGGACTGGTTTGACCGGTTGTTCTGGCTTGGCGTTAATCGCGCCCCGGCGGGCTGGCATAAGTGGACATTCGATTTTGATGCGGAGGAAGGTCTCCAGATTTTTCATGACGATAAAGAGGTCACGACGGTCGATCCGGCCAAGACGGGGTTGAAAGGATTCAACGCCGTGGCGGTCTGGGGCGACAATGGCCGGAACAATCCGCAGACAATTTGGATAGATGACATGTCCATTGTCTTGGGCGGGCCGGTGAAAACCATCCCGATTGTTGAGGCCAATCCCTACAGCGCGGCGGCGGTGGCGGCGGATGCGACTCTCAGGCGCCCGATCACAATCTACACCAGGGACAACGCCCCACCCGCCCCGGCGCTTGATGAGCTCCCACTGAAGGAAAGCGTTTCGGAATACGGCATCACCTGGTCGTTCACGCGGCCGGAGCGAGTGGGCCGCTTTATCAATGGCGACCGGTATGTCGTTGGCCCCGTGACCATCACGGGCATCTCGCCCCGGCCGCTCTACGGCGCGGAAATCCCCAGAGTCCAGCTCGACCAGATAGAGAAGGAACGCCCGGAGGCCCAGCGCGTCCGCAACGGTTTCATGCTCAATCCCCCGGCGCGGATGAAGGTCGCTTACGACAGCGGCGTGCGAAACTGGTTCGATCCTTCGCTCATCCAGAAGCTGCCGGTCAGGATGAAGCCCGGAGACTCGCTGGTCTCGACGATCAGTATGCCCAAAAACCTGGTGCTCGATGCCCAATTGAGGAACAAGATCCAGCGAGGAGAAGGCGACAGCAGCCCGATTCGCACCGCCGCCGTGCTAACCTGCGTTGCCGAACCGCTGCCGCCTGACGCGTTCCGGCCCGCTTTTTGCGACCGGAGCCAGAAAATTTATTTTGCCCGAAATCTCCGCCGAGGTCTGCTTCCGGCACTCGCCCCCACGCCCAGCCTGCCGAATGTAAAGCTTTATGAGCGGTTTACCAAGCGGCCCTGGGTGGGCACGTGCTTTTTCGGCTTCGAAGAACCGGTCGAGAATATGCCGCAGTATGGGCTGGAATATGGCCGTGTGTCGGGCATCTCCGCCCTGCTCCTCTGCACCGACCTCAAGCCGGAGGAGAAGCAGCGCCTTTTAATCAACTTCGTTCAGGTCGGCATTGACCTGGGTGGGATGATTCGGTCGGGCCATCCCGGCTGGACGGGCTGGGGCGGCCACGGCAGCGGACGCAAGCTGCCGATTGTCTTTGCCGGACTTCTTTTGGGCGACGAGCAACTCGCCAATATCAACCAGTCATTCCCCAAGGCGAGCTTCGGGGAAGATGAACAGACGGCTTACGGCGATTGCTGGACGGGGGCGAAGGTCGTCTTCGCGGGGCACTCCGGCATCGACGCCGCGACCGGGAGGGCGCGTTCGCGAGGCAACGGCTGGGGTCCGTACGAGCACACACCCCCCTCCGAATGGAAAGAGGGCCAGGACACCAGCGAAAGCTACCGCCGCTGTTGCACGAGCGTTGGGTGGGTTGCCCAGGCCCTTGCGCTACGGCTGATGCATGCCGAGAAGAATTGGCATCACGACGCCTTTTTCGATTATGTGGATCGGTGGATGTATGAGGACGACTCGGAGTTCGTCAAAATCATCAAGGCGGCGACCGGCAGGGACCACGGCCAGGAATGGGCGCGGCAAGGCCAAGCCTGGGACCCATTCGTCAACGAGATGTGGGCCAAGTATCGTCCGACGCTTCAAGCCCCTACTAACGGCTGGCTGCAGCCACACGACGAGACTTATTACCAAAAGGCGTTAGCAAACCCCTTGCCATGAAGACCATATCTGAACCATCCCTATCAGCGAGGCGCGGAGCGGGTGCTCAACAGGGCTTTACGCTGATTGAACTGCTGGCGCTATGCCTGCTGGTGACGGCGGCAGACGCCGCGGGTTGCCACATCTGGACAATCACCGATACCCGGCATGTACTGCGCAGCGAGCAGCCCGGCGCCGGTCTGGCCGTGAAGCTTGGCGCAGCCCGCAACGATTGGGTCAGCTTCCAGGTACTGCTGCGTTCGGACAAACCGGTGGCGGGTATCGACGTCAAGGCTGGGGATCTGAAAGGGCCCGGAGGAGCCGTATTGCCCGGAGCCGCCGCCCGCCTCTACCGTGAACACCAGCTTTACCTCGAGACGGGGACTTACCGGAACGATACTTTCAAGCCCGACTGGTATCCCGACCCGCTCATTCCCTTCCGGCGCCCTCCCGGGACGCGCGGGATGCCCAAGGCAAGATTCCACGCCGTCCCGTTTGATTTGCCGGCAAACGAGACGCACGGATTTTGGATCGACCTTTATGTTCCGGCGGACGCTGCCGCGGGAGAGTATCACGGGGTCTATAGGGTGGCTGCGCCGGGCGGCAGGCGGATGGAGATCCCGGTCTCGCTCACGGTGTGGGATTTCACCCTGCCGCGGACGCCCACGCTCGTCACCGCATTCGGTTCGCCTGCGGACCGAATGCGAAGCTATTACCGCCAGCGGGCCAGGGAGGGCAAAGGGCCGGGGCCGTCGGACTGGACGGCGGTGGAAGAGCAATGCGCCCAATTGCTGAGTGAGAATTGTATCAACGCCTCGCCCCCATCCCGAATGCTTCGTCCGGTAGCACACCCTGACGGTACTTTTGGCATCCCAGCGGCTCAGATCCAGGCGCTGCGGAAGTTTGTGGACCTATACCACGTCAACGCCCTCCAGGTTCCCCATCCCTCGACGGTGGTTAACGATCCGGACAAGCAGCGCGGCCGCCTGCGGGCGTGGCTGGCGGCCTTCGACCGGGCGGCGCGCGAACTGGCTCGCCCGCAGGTTGTGTTCTACACGTATCTGAAGGATGAACCTAACACGCTGGCGGATTATCGTTACGTGCGCAAGTGGGGCCCGGCCATTCGAGAGGCAAGGTCGGTGGTAAAGGTGCTGGTCGTTGAGCAGACGTGGACCGCCCCGGGTCAAGGTGGCGCGGACAGCGCTTGGGGCAACCTCTATGGCGCGGTCGATATCTGGTGTCCGCTCTTTTCCCTGTATCATCACGACAGCGCGGCCCGGCGTCAGGCCCTGGGCGAGACCATCTGGACCTACACCGCGCTGTGCCAGGGGCCGCCCACCCCCTGGTGGCACATTGATTATCCTCTGCTGAACTATCGGGTGCCGGCCTGGATGGCGTGGCGCGACGGGATGAAGGGCCTGCTCTATTGGGGTGGGATGTCTTACTGGCGCCAGACGCCGGACCCCTGGCTTCAGGCGCCGATCTACACCGGAAACGGGCGTCCGCAACAGGGCAAAAGAGGCATCGTCTTCAACGGCGAGGGCTCCCTGGTCTATCCCGCCCGCGCGGTTGGTTACGCCGGCATCGTCCCCACCATCCGGCTCAAAGCCGTACGGGAGGGCATCGAGGATTACGAGTTCCTCACCATTGCGCGCCGCAGAGGCAAAGGCGCCGAGGCAGAGCGAATCGTGCGCCGGCTCACGGAATCTTGGTTTCAGTGGGATAAAGACCCGGATGCTTACGACAAAGCCCGCGCTGAATTGGCGGCGTTGATTGTCTCAAAAAACGGGTCTGCTATGAACCCTCGTTAGGCACAGCCCCGCACGACCGACACTTTCGCCCCGGAGCACCTAGGTTGCCATTGCGACCAAAGTCGAGCACAATTCGGCCATGCGAATCTTAATTACGGGCGGCGCCGGATATATCGGATCGGTTTTGACTCCGGCCCTGTTGAGCCTGGGCCATGAAGTGACTGTGTTGGACAATTTCATGTTCGGCCAAAGCAGCCTGACCGATTGCTGCCATTTTAGCACCTTCCAGGTTGTGCGGGGCGATTGCCGCAACGAGCTGCTCATGGAGAAACTCGTTGCCGGCGCCGATGTCATCATTCCTTTGGCGGCCCTGGTCGGCGCTCCCCTTTGCGACCGGGATCGCATCGCGGCGAATTCAACCAACTACGAGGCGATCGAGATGCTCTGCCGCATTGCGTCCAAGGAGCAGCGGATCTTGATCGCCGTCACCAACAGCGGCTACGGAGTCGGCGAGAAGGGCAAGTATTGCACTGAAGATACCCCCCTGCGGCCAATCTCTCTGTATGGCACCACCAAAGTGAAGGCGGAGGAGAGCGTGCTGCGGCGGGAGAATAGCATCAGCTTCCGGCTGGCGACCGTGTTTGGTGTCTCTCCAAGAATGCGGATCGATTTGCTGGTGAACGATTTCGTCTATCGGGCGGTAAACGACCGTGCGGTGGTGGTTTTTGAGGGCCATTTCAAGCGCAACTACATCCACGTCCGCGACGTGGCGCGCGTGTTTGCCCATGGCTTGGAGCATTTCGAGGCGATGAAAGGCAAGGCCTACAACGTGGGGTTGGACGACGCCAACCTCTCCAAGCTGGAACTCTGCTCCGTCATCCAGCGGCACCTGCCCCGGTTCGTCTTTCTTGAGGCACCCATCGGCGAAGACCCGGACAAGCGGGATTACATCGTCTCCAACGCGCGCATCGCCGCCGCCGGCTTCAAACCGGAATGGGACCTGCACAGGGGGATCGATGAGCTGATCAGGGGCTTTACTATCCTGCGAAACTCAGTTTATTCGAACGTCTGACGATGCACAGCTTCCCACCGCCCCTTCACAAATCGATCTCTATCGCGAAATCCAGTCGATGTCCCCAATGACCAACGACAAAGGCCCAATGCGTAATGAGAAATGCCGCTGCGCCCGCCGACAGGGCTGCAGCCACACGCGACTTCGCCCGGTCCGCGCACGCAGCTCGACGCGACCAATCCGCGACATGTTTTGAAATTCAAGGACCCTAGTCTGATTCACCCGGACGAGTTGGCCGCCGTTGTTCTGGCCGGTGGATTCGGCACCAGGGTCCGGCACTTGCTGCCGGGGATTCCCAAGCCGATGGCCCCGGTGGCAGGCAAGCCGTTCCTCGAATGGGTCGTCCGCTATCTCGCCCGCCAGGGCGTTCGCAACATCGTGCTCTCAACGGGCCATTTAGCGGAAGCCATTTTAAAGCATTTTCTGCGCCAACCTGTCAAAGGCATATCGACGTGCTGCGTTCCCGAGTCCCAACCCCTCGGCACGGCCGGAGGGTTCTTGAACGCCGTGCAGCGCTGTGGGCGCACCCCCGCAGCCTGGCTGGTTTTGAACGGAGATTCGCTCGCGTTTGCCGACCTTGCCGAACTCATGACCCGTCTCCAGGAGCCAGATCCGGTGGGCGTGTTAGCCGGTTGCGCGGTCCCCGATGCCTCGCGCTACGGCACACTCAAGATTGGGCCCCAGGGTGAACTGCTTGGCTTCGCCGAGAAACATCCGGGCTGCGGGGTCATCAACGCCGGCATGTACCTGCTCAAAGACTCGCTCGTCCGCAAGTTTCCTCCCACACGGCCGCTGAGTTTTGAGAAGGATGTTTTTCCCGCCTTGGTTGCTCAGGGCGTGGTCCTCAAGGTGTGTGTGACAGCGGGGCCGTTTCTGGACATCGGAACACCGGAATCGCTGCCCCAAGCGGAAGCTTTTGTGATGCGGAATCGGAATCAATTTCAATAACCTCGACCAATAACTCTGGAGACAATGAAGCCATCTGAAGGCGAAAAGCAGCCTCTGTTCTCGACACCCTGGTTCCGCGTCCGTGCCCAAGAGGCCGACGGCAGCATGGAGCCGCATTATATTATCGACGCGCCGGATTTCGTGTCGATTGCCGCCCTCGACAGCCGTGGGCGGCTCCTGCTTGTACGCCAATTCAGGCCGGCAGTGGCGGGCTTCACGCTGGAGTTGCCCTCCGGCCATATAGAGGTGGGAGAAACTCCCGAACAGGCCGCGCGTGAGGAACTGTTGGAGGAGACCGGCTATGAAGCCGAAACGTTCGAGTTATTGGGGAAGCTATCTCCCTCGCCTGCCAGGGTTTACCCGCGGGAGGATGTCCAAGCGGCGCGGAGGCGCAGGGAAGAATTGACAGCGACACCCAAGATGTGTCTATTGGGGGCATGACAGAGATTACTTCAAAAGGGTTGCATGAAAAGACGGGACAGGTGCTGGACCGGGCCCGTCAAGGAGAGAGATTTCGCGTCGTGCGCGGCGGCCAACCGGATGCATTCCTCATACCGCCAAGCGACGCCGTTGACCCGGAATGGAAAGAGATTATGGCCGAGGTATGGGCGGCGCAGGAGCAGGTTGGCCCAACTCGCCCTAACCCGGTGTTGTTGGAGAGAAAAGCTCGCCGCTATGCCGCTCGTGTACGCTGATACATCCGTCCTTTTTGCATACTTCCATCCCAAGGACAATTTTGCGATCGCGGTGACTCAAGCGGTGCGGAAACAGCCGGTGGACTTCTTCTACTGGCCGTTCATGCGCTACGACATACAGATCCTCGAAGGAACAAAATACCCGGCATGAACGAAGCCATCGCCTCCAGCGCCGGAGGTCAACCCTCCCCGACCACCCTCTCCAGCCGTCAATGTCTTCAGGCGGCCCTTGACCACCGCCAAACCGACCGGGTTTGTGTCGATTTCGGCGCGACGTTCGTCACCGGGATTCATGTGTCCGTTGTGCATCGCCTGCGCCAGCGCCTCTTGGGCAACGACCAGCACCGCGTGAAGGTCAATGAACCCTACCAGATGCTGGGCGAGGTCGATGACCCGCTTCGCGCCGCCCTGGGAATCGACGTTATCGGAGTTGCGCCGCGCGCCTCCCTCTTCGGCACCGAACAGAAAGACTGGAAGCCATTCACCATGCCCGATGGCACGCCTTGCCTGGTGCCAGGAGCATTCAATGTGACACCGGCGCCCGATGGCGGCTGGCTGATGTACCCTCAGGGCGATACCAGCGTCCGGCCCAGCGGCCACATGCCCGCCGGCGGCTTCTTCTTTGACTCTATCGTGCGTCAAGACCCAATCCAGGAGGATAAGCTCGACCCGGCGGACAATCTCGAAGAGTTCGGCCCGCTCAGCCCGGAAGACCTCGCCCATTTTCGCGAGCGCAAGCAATGGGTCGAAGGGCGAAAGCAGCAGGGAGTCATCCTCGTCATTCCCGGTTCCGGTTTTGGAGACATCGCGCTGGTGCCGGCGCCCTTCCTGAAGCATCCCAGGGGCATCCGCGATATCGCCGAGTGGTATATCTCAACCAAGACTCGCCGCGACTACGTCTGGAGGGTTTTCGAGAAGCAGTGTGAGTTTGCCTTGCAAAGCGTCAACACGCTCATTGATCTCTTTGGCGAGCTTGTGCAAGCCGCTCTGATCACCGGCACCGATTTTGGCACGCAACGCGGTCCCTTCATCTCTGTGGCGGCGTATCGCGACCTCTACCAGCCGTTCCATAAGCAAATCAACGACCTCATCCACCGGCGTTCGGGGTGGAAAACTTTCATCCACTCCTGCGGGTCGGTGTACCAGTTGCTCCCGGACTTTATCGAGGCGGGATTCGACATCCTCAACCCAGTCCAATGCTCCGCGGCCGAGATGGACCCCGCCCGGCTCAAGCGCGAGTTTGGACGGGAGCTGGTGTTTTGGGGCGGAGGTGTGGATACACAAAAGACGCTGGCTTTTGGCACGCCACAGGAAGTCTATCGGGAAGTGCGGGAGCGCATCGGCCTTTTCCGTGAGCAGGGAGGATTTGTCTTCAATGCCATCCACAATATTCAGGGAAACGTTCCAGTTGAAAACGTAGAGGCGATGTTCGAAGCGGTGCGTGAGAGCGCACGCGGCTAGCGCGTTTGAGGAAAAGCCCGCGTTGAAGGCGGTACCGACTGGGTGTAGGGGGCTGGTTAACCCGAAAATTCATGCCGCGCGCAAAACGACAATAGTCTGTAGGTAGGGCGCGCGGTCCTCTGCGCGCCCTACCCGCCCGTGAAATACTCGGGTTAAGCCGGCTTTGCCGCAAAGTCCTTCGGACGGAAGCCGGAGGGCACCTTCAGCCGGAAGATGTCCCCATGCATCCGCGCCAGACCGATGCCTTGTGCCACTGCCGCCCGGTCCATCTCCTTGCTGCTCTGCACCGCCGCCAATACGCCGTAGAGCTTGTAGCCCTTGAACTGCGGGAAAAACTCGAAAAACCGCGACAGGTTCCGAAGGAATTTCTTGAGCTCCCGCACGTTGAGCACGCTCTTGACCTCGGCCGCCACCACCAGCCTGGCGCCGCCATTGCTGGCCCCTATCAAATCCAATTCGATTTCATCGGCGCCCTTGCGCACCTGCTTGGGCTCGATGATCTGCTCAGCCTTAAACTGTTTGGCCAGGATCTCAACCAGCGACGGGATGGCCATCCCCTCGCTGAATTCGCCAAACTTGTTGCCCAAGCCGCCAATCTGGGTCTTGAGCTCCTTGATAATTTCCCGGAGTTCCTCGTTGGCTTGCGACTGGCTCTGGCGAAACTCAGCCACCGCGCGGTCGGTCTCCCTCAACTGGAGCGACGTCTCCTGGACCAAACGTTCGGTCTCCTTCTGCCGGAGATCCGTTTCCTTTTGCGCCACGGCCAAGCTGGCTACCAATTCTTTGAGTTCCTGATCCGTCATACTTCAATCCTATCGCTTTAGACCGGCTGCGTCAAAGCCTCCCCGCTGGGTACGAGCTTGCTGCCCCGCCCTACTGAATACTCTTCAGCGCAGCCTCCGCGCGAGTCTTCAGCCCGGCGTTGGTGGATTTCTCCACGACCAGGCGCAAGGCCTGCTCGCGTTGCTCTGGCGAAACCCCTGGCAGTTTGCGCGCGGCGGC
This sequence comes from bacterium, assembly GCA_021784555.1. GTDB lineage: Bacteria > Verrucomicrobiota > Verrucomicrobiia > Limisphaerales > UBA8199 > JAJYHY01. The sequence goes on along the minus strand of JAJYHY010000058.1, from coordinate 11,428 downwards.
GCGGAGGATGGCGGAGCAAGCGTCGTCGGCAACCTCGGGTTCCGCCGCGAAGCCGCTCAATAGCTTGAGAGCGCCGGCGTTGGGAATGTCGCTCACCGTAGCGATGGCCAGGCGTTTTTCATCCGGGCGCGTTAGCAAAGGAAGCACGTCGCTGACCTTTGCCACCTTGTCCTCACCGGTGAGCGTCTTGCCGCCCTTGACGCATTGCAGGTAAGCGCGAAGGGCCAGAATCTTGTAAGAAGGTTTCGAACCGGACTTGGCCAGCGCCAGCAGCGGTTCGGCAATAGCGGAATCGTCGGGCCACGTGTTCGGCCAACTGGCCAGCATGTGAACGGCCTCGTCCTGCACCGCCTCATCCTTGTCCTGAACGGCCGCATTGACAGCGGCCAACGCGGCAGGGCCGCCTGCAGCGGTCAGGACGTGCAGCGCGGCCACACGAAGACCCGGATCCGAATTGCGTGTCAAGGACATTATGCCGGGCACCGATGCCGCACCCACTCGGCCGCAAATGGCAACAAGGGTCCTCTCGATTTCCGAGCGATCCTCGGCGCTCTGGGTCTTCTGAAGCAGTGCCGCGAGATCGGGCGCCTGGGCTTCGTCTCCCAGGACTGCGAGGGCCCGCAGGGCGGCGACGCGTGTTTCGGCGTCCGAGTCTTCGCTGTATTTAAGCAAGTGCGGCACGGCCTCTGTGATCTGGCGTTTGCCCGCCAACGTGATCAACACGCGCTGGAGCTCGCCACTGGCCTGAGGCATCCGGCCCAGCAAGTCCTCATCTGTGCCAAAAGCAGGAAAGCGCGTCAGGGCGTCAATGGCCGCCTGGGCGACCTGGGCGTCATCATCCGTTGCGGCACTCAGGAGGACGGGGATACTCGAGAGCTTGCCCTGCCGTTCCAGCACCTGGATGGCGGCCAGGCGCATCGGTCTCGTACCGCGTTCGGCGGACTCGACGATGATGGGGTTTGCCACGTCGTCATGGCGGTCCGCCAGCGCCAGGAGCAACAGCGGTTGGCGCTCTGCACCGCACCGGCGCAGTTCGTCCGCGAGCGCAACGGTCACTTTCTGGCCGGGCGCTTCGCGGGCAATGGTTAATCCGGAGCGAAATTCCATCTTGTCCTTTGAGCGCAGGAGACCGAGCAAGAGCGGAATACCTCGGGGCCCTTCGGCCAGGATGAGGCCGCGTGTGGCCTCGATACGTCTCTCTTCGGGCACCTGGGCTCTGCGCACCGCCCGGTAGAGTCCAACCGCGGCGCGGCGCTTGCCCTGGGAAAGCAACTGCTCGGCACATTCAACACAGCCGGCGGCGACCTCGGAGCGGACCTCGGCGGGCGCTTTGGAGAGGTCCCGCCGGAGCGCTCGGGCAGACTGATTGCCACCGATTCGGCCCAGCGCCGCCGCGGCGGCGCAAGCTACCTCCGGATCGGTATTCTTCAGCTCGCCGATGAGGCCGTTGACCGCCTGGGCGTCTTGCCGGACGCCGATGGAGTTGATCACGCCAACCAGCAACTGGCCGTGGAGAGTCGTCATGGCATTGCGCAGGGCTTCATCGGCGGCTGGGCCGGGAATAGCCTCCAGGGCAATGCGCGCCCAGGACGCCAGATGGGGGTCGGCCAGGAGAGGTGCCAGAGCCGGGACCGCCTTCTCCGAGCCGTAAATGGCCAGCTTCTTGCACGCGATGGCCTTGTCGGCTGGCGCGGCATCGGATTGCAGCAGGCTGATGAGCTGGTTCTCCTTTTCCGCGCGAGTCCGATCCGGGTTTGCCGCGCGGAGGGTCGATGCCAGCGCAACGGTGCCGATCAGCCCGATGACTGCGGCGGAGAGCCAGCCACGCAATTGAAGCTTCTTGTTTGATGTCATAAGGTTATCCTCAGGTTAAAATCAGTTCAGATACGCCATGGTTCGCGCAGGGCCTCGGAGCGGAGCCGGTTCGCCTCCTCGTCCCCGATGAACATGGTTGTGGCCGGGTCGTACTTGACCTCGCGGTGGAGAAAGAGAGCGACGTTGGCGGCATGGCAAGCGATGTGGGAATGGCAGGCGACATCGACGTTGGCGCGAGTCAGTTCTCGTGTTTTGACGCAGTCCAGGAAGTTGCGGATATGGAAGTTTGCCGGGTAACCGCCGATTTTGGCGCCTTTGCCAACCAACAAGGAAGGCGAGCTCGCGGCTATGTCACCGTCGTCCCCCGTCTCCACCCAACCGAGGTCGCCCTCGAATCGCACCGGGCAGGAACCCAAGCCGAGCCAACCGTTGTTGCGCATGACGAGCTTAACGCCATTGGCGTAGCGAGCGTGCAGTTGGTCGCCGACCGGTTCGTACTCGACCGGGTCGGTATTGTCGGCCTGGTTAGCCCATTGGCACAGGTCCACGCAGTGCGAACCCCATTCGAGGCAACCGCCGCCTACCAACCCGCCCCCTTTCTCGAAGTTGAATCCGTCCAGCCACTTGCGGTTGAACGGGCGCCACGCCGCCGGGCCGAGATAGAGATTCCAGTCGATTTTGTCCTTGGGCGGCTCCGCTTCGGCGGGCGCCCAGCCGCTCATGGACGTGGCCAAGCCGCCGGGATGGGCGTAGAGGGTCTTCAACGTGCCAAGCTTGCCGCGCTGAGCCAGTTGGACCGCGAACATGAAATTGGGGAGGCTGCGGCGCTGGGTCCCCGCCTGGAAAACGCGGGCCGTCCGGTGGAAGACCTTAGCCAATTCCAGGCTCTGAACAATGTTCTTGGTGCAGGGTTTCTCGCAATAGACATCTTTGCCGGCGTTGGCTGCGGCGATGGCGGCGGTGGCATGCCAGTTCGGGCCCGTGGCAATGAGCACGGCATCCAGGTCGCTCCGGGCGAGGAGATCGCGGAAATCCCGGTACATGGCGCAGTCCCGATTGCCGTTGCTGGCATCGACCTTGTCCTTGGCGGCCTGACGGTGCGCCTCCTGGATATCACAGACCGCCACGCATTGCACGTCCGGTTCCGCCAGGAAGCAGCCCAGGTCGTAAGTTCCCCGATGGCCGATGCCGATGGCGCCTAACACAACTCTCTCGCTCGGCACGACTCCGCCCTCCATCCCCAGGACGGACCCGGGAAGGGTGAGCGGGGCGGCCAGGAGCGCTCCGGCCTTGGCGGTCGTCGAGAGGAAGCGCCGGCGGGTGAACTGAAGGTTGGACATGTCCAAAGAGGATGGAGGGGTGTTGAGCGACTTACGATCTGTGCTGGTCGAGTTTTTCATGTTTCGTCCTGTCGAAATGGCCTGTTGCCTGTCCACAGGAGCGCATTGTGAGCTACCGGAAGGGGATCTGTCCACTGGAATTCTTGAATCTGGGCCGGGTTCCTCTACATTGTAGCCATGAAGCTACCGCGTGAAACGCCCATCATGACGCTGCCGAATGTGACGCTCTTTCCCCAAGCGTTGCTCCCGCTCTATATCTTCGAGCCCCGCTACCGCCGGATGCTGCGTGATGCGCTTGATTCCAATCGCATGCTCTCGGTGGCTATGCAGAAGCCCAATGCCTCCCGCGAAAGCCCCTCGCCAGTGGCCGGCTTGGGGCTAATCCGCGTCTCGGTGGGCCACCGCGACGGCACCTCCCACCTCATTTTGCAAGGCTTGGCCCGAGTCCAGGTCCAGGAGGCCCTTCGTTACCGGCCTTACCGCGTTCACCGCATCCGCCCCTTGGAACCGCCGCCGTGCGACAATGTCAAGGTGGATGCCCTCATGGCAAAGGTGCGGGAACTGCTCGAAGAGCGAATCGCCCTGGGGTTGCCGTTCCCGTTCCCAGTCATGTCTCCCGCCAAAAAAGACAACGATGCCGTCCCTCCCTCGTTTTCTCCAAAGCAAATCCTCCATTACCTGGATTCGCTGACCGACCCGGAGCAAGCGGCCGACCTGGTCTCCTGCGCCGTGCTGCCCGGGGCTAACGAACGCCAGACCATCCTGGAGACGCTCAATGTCGAGGCCCGCCTGCGCCGGCTGATCATTTTTTTGCTGGCGGAAATCCGCAACAAACGCCAGGCTGAAGGCCGATGAACGATCCAGCGACGATACAAAATGACCCGCTCGCTCAAGGCAGCGCCGACGAGCATTCCGTCTTGTTTGCCCAACTGGTTCTTCAGCAGACCAACATGGCCATGATGCTGCTCGGCAAGGCAGGCCATCCGGAAAGCGGAGAGGCTGTAAAGGATCTCGATGGCGCAAAGCTCTTCATTGACCAGTTGGAGATGCTTCAGGTCAAGACACAGGGGAACCTCAACGCGCGGGAGGCGCAACTCTTGAAGCAGAACCTGGTTGCCCTCCGCCTTGCATTCGTCGATGCCGTCGATTCATCCGCTCCCGGCAAGACTCCGGAATCCAAATCTTCCGCGGGGATGGAAGGCGCCAAGCCGCCCGCCGCGCCGGAAGAAGAATCCCACAAAAAGTTTTCCAAGAAGTATTAGTCGGTGGGGCGGTGGAGTAATGGATTAGTGGTTCTGCTCGTTTAGCTTTTTCATGTGTCGTGCAACCTTACTTTGTCTTGCCAGGAAACCCCCACTTCATCCCGGAGTCGTGCCATGGGGTTTTCTGCTCCGGTGCAGGAAGGGGGGCACAGAGCCCCAAATCTACAGCCCCGGCATTGGTCGCCGACGCGTCGGCTATTGCTTTCTAACCAGCGGCAAGAGTTCCGAGACGTTCACCTGTCGCGCCTTCTGGGCGATATCGCCGGAGTAGCGGCCCTGCAGCGAACGGCCCTGCGCCAGCATGGAGGAGAAAGTCTCCTTCAATTGCTCCCGACCGAGCGTGCGCCCGCCCGCGTAATACCGCCTGGCCACCTGGCCGAGCGCATAAGTTGTGGCGAAAGCGAAGGCTGAGCCGGCGGCCTCGCCCGCCAAGCCACCCAGCAGCCCTCCAGCCAGGCTGCCCGCCAAGCCACCCAAGAGCCTTCGGGTAAAGCCCTCGAAGACCTGCGAAGTCAGTCCAATTCCCAACGTCGCCAGAAAATCTGTAATGTGTCCGCGGCCCAACTCATAGCCGTAGCGCCGACCAACCTGATAGACCAGGCGCATCTGGAGTGGCACGATGGCCATCGTGGCCAGGGTGTGCGGCATGATCTCCAAGGCGCCATTGAGGATAGCCGCGTTGAGGATCATGCGGTCCACGTCCGCCTCCCGGTCCGCATCCATGACGGGCGGCGCCGGACCCGCCAACGGCTCTTGCACGATGGCTTGCGCCGTCTGCTCGTGGGCGGTCGCCGCCGGGCTGTCCAGTTGCAGCGCCTGCCGCAACTCCGCCAGAAATTGCTTCTCCGGTTCCTTGAGCACGCCGTCGGCATTGCAAACACAGACGGCCATCTCGTAAGCCAATGCCTTGGCCGCAGGCGCCTGGAGTTGGGCGGCGACCTGGGCCAACGGGAGCTTTCCCCCAAGCACGTCCTGGTAGGCGGAAGCCAGGTCCAGGTGGTCCGCGGAAAACCCGTCCACTATCCGCTCAATCTGCGCCCGCTCGACTTCATCCTGGGCCCCGTCGGCAAAGGCGGCCAGGATGCATACACAGAGAATCGCTTTATGCTCCTGCTCGCTTAGAGTTTGAGGTTGAATCGCCATACAACAGCATTATGGCCCAGGCAAAGTGCTGGTCCAATTGCAATCGCTCCGGGATTTTGTAACGCCTCATTACCACGGCACCGCAGCGGTCCAATACCTCGGTTATCTCGAGGGTTCGCTCTTCCAGACGAAAGCGGCGGGGCGTCTCATCCGCTTTGGCTCCGGCGTAGCATTCAACTCGGATGGGAGTCAGCTTCATGCAATTTAATGAAATCATTCCTTGGTGATCCCGTTGAATCATGCTTTAATCCAGTTATGCCTCTTTTTCGGCTGATCGACGTGGACCTGCCGGACGAGAAAGGCACCTATGTCCTTATTGCGTCCGTACCGCGGATGAGGCGTGTTGAGATTGGCCAACTTGGCGAATTCGACATCGTGCCTGGGTTCTATGCCTACGTGGGGAGCGCTTTCGGAGCCGGCGGGCTGCGCGCACGCATCGGTCACCACCTCGAATCAGCCGCCGCTCCGCACTGGCACATTGATTACCTGCTGCAAGTAGCTGACCCCGTTGAGGTCTGGTACACCACCGCAAACCATAAAATCGAGCGCCACTGGGCCGGCCTCCTGGAGAAGGCCCCGCAGTTTCGCATGCCAATTACCCGTTTCGGCTCCTCGGATTACCACCGCAGCCGTTCGAGCCACCTGTTTTACTCGAAGCGACTCCCCGCCTTTCCCTGGTTCAAGCAACAGCTCGTCCGGCTATTCGAACACGTCCACGCGGAGCGTTATGTGATAAACCAAGTCAAGGCTTGAGGGTGACGACCAAGGTGGGGTCCAGGGGGCCCGTTCCAACGCACCGGGCGGTTCACCGGGCTAAAGCCAACGGTGTTAATGGAAGGCGAAATCTCAAGACTGCGGGGGTACTGGCGGGATGCGCTCCACGGGGGCCCCACGGCATCGCGCTTACGGTTTACAATGTGTTTGCATTCGACTACATTCCGCGCATGAAGACGACACAGTGCTTCCGATTCGGGTGGATGACGAACTGCTCGGACTGATTACCGAAGCAGGCCGCATCACGAGGCTGAATCGGAGTGAAGTCACCCGCCAGTCCATCCGTCTCGGAGCCCCTGAACTAGTCCGGCGGCACAGGAAGGGCCGGCCCTCTCTGCTGGAATATCTGGCCGATTTCAGAGGATTGCAGGCGCCCAAGCGCCGTTTTCCTATCAAGCGCCGTCGATGAAATGCCAAGCGTTGGCAGCAAGCCTTAAGCTAAGGAACGATGAAGATGGTTACTAGGCGCAGGTTTCACTGCTGGTCGGAACGGGTTCTTGCGGTTCTGGGCCGATTGCGCCGAAGCTCCGGGGGCATGTTCGCTTCGGCCCAAGTGATCGTTTGCTGAATGTGCTTCCAACGCTCAACGGGGTCGTAAGCCGCGTCGCGTTTCCGCTCTTCTCGTTTTTTAAGCTGGTCTGAATCCATGGATCATTGCCCCCGCGCCCGGCGAATCGCCTCTCGTAAAACTTCCATGCGCCGGAGGTTTCGTTCGCCGGGCGGCAGGGCCTCCTGGCAAGCCAACATATCTTCGTCCGCCAAACCCCTGAAGGCAATCCCCGCAGCCGTGCTGCTGGGGATAGCCCGCGCCCAGCAGTCAGCGTAGCGGCCTTCGAGGCCCCGCACGTCGCGAAAGACATCCAGCGCGCCGTGTCGCGTGGTGAGGCAAAAAACGCCTTGGCCCTCCAGCCAGTGCCACGAATCTGGCACGGGTGCCCATTCGGCCTCAGTGCGGCCCCACTCCGCCCCGAGCTGGCGCAGGGCCCGGTTAAGGTTTGGGAGATTGTCGGAATCGCCCCGGACCCAGACGTCCACGTCAAACGTCAACTCCGGGCGATGTCGAATCAGGAAATTCATCCCGCCGATCAGCAGACAATCCACCTGCTCATCCCACAAGACCTTGAGGATCTCATCCACATTCATAGCGGTTGGTCGGCCTGATAACTCCGCGAGTCTGCCACACCTGGACTGCCCGTCAAGCCACACTCTGGCCGCCGCCATTCCAACACCACGGCCATTGACAAAGTCCGCACCCCGTAGCCCGGAGACTTCCAAGACATAGCAGCCTCGCCCTGAGAGCGGTTTTGACCTGCATGAGCACACCTTGCAAGGTGTGCTCATGCAACCTGCCCCACCGCTTCAGCCAACCCTCGGGCGCACCTGCCGCGCCCTGGCCAACCGCACCCGCCTCCGGCTCTTCGCCTCGCTCGCGCAGCAACCCGGTCAAACAGTCGATGCCCTCGCCCAGGGAGTGGGGATACCGCCAGCCGTCACGAGCCAGTATCTGCGCCGGCTCGAAGCGCGCGGATTGCTGACCGCCGAGCGGGTCGGCCGCCGGGTCAAATACCGCCCCAGCGAGGCGCCGAACTCCTCAAACATGAGCGGTCTGGCGGCGGCCCTGGTGAGGTCGTTCCGAGGCGGAGCCAACCCCGTGGAGAGCCTCTTTAAGTTGGCCACCGCCTTCACCCATCCGCGGAGGACTGAGCTCTTTGGCCTGGTGTCCCGGCAGCCACACACCGCGGTCGAATTGCGGGCGGTGACCAAAATGTCCTCTTGGGGGTTGGCGCGTCATCTGCGCAAGCTGGAGAGCCGTGGGTTTATTGCGCGGGAGGGGCAAAGGTATGGCGCGGTCAAGCCGCCCAGCGAGGTTCGGCGAGAGCTGGCGCGGTTGGCGGTGCGGTAGCCTGGAGGGGGTGAGCACACCTTGCAAGGTGTGCTCGAACCCGTCTTGGCTCCGGGCACCCCAGTTGCCATGAAATGTCCAGACTCCGGCGGAGGTCGCACCGCCACGTCCATGCCTGCGTGCGCTGCTGAATGGATGGTTGCATCGGCAATACAGCAGGTTCGGAGACCTGCGCGACGACTTTGTCAGCCGCCGTGATTCCAACACTCCATTATTCCAATGCTCCACCACTCCACGACCCGCGATGAACTGCGTCGTCCTGTATAATCCCTTGCCCTTTGTTCTCAAAGTTGCTTTATTTTGGGTCAGCCTATGGAAAACTCATCACTGCGCTGGGGGATATTGGGGTGCGCGAACATCGCGCGCAAGAATTGGAAGGCCATCTGGAACTCCGGGAACGACCGCGTGGCCGGCGTGGCCAGCCGCGAGGCCGACCGTGCTCAACGCTTCATCCAGGATTGCCAGGCCTGTGCCGCGTTTGACCCCGCGCCTCGCGTCTTTGCAAATTACGAGGAGCTGCTGACCGCGGAGGACATTGACGCCGTCTATATCCCCCTGCCGACCGCCGTGCGGGGCCATTGGGTGAAACGGGCCGCCGAGGCGGGCAAACACATCGTGTGCGAAAAGCCGTGCGCCACCAGCGTCGCTGAGCTCAACGAGCTGCTGGAAGCTTGCCGGCGCAACCAGGTACAGTTCCTGGACGGGGTCATGTTCATGCACAGCCGGCGCCTGGCGCGGATGCGTGAGATGCTCGATGACGGCCAGACGGTCGGCTCGATCCGGCGGATTGCGAGCGCCTTTTGCTTCCGCGCGGCGGAGGGGTTTTATGACTCCAACATCCGGGCGCAGAGCCATCTTGAACCTTACGGCTGCCTGGGCGATCTCGGCTGGTACTGCATCCGGTTTGCCCTGTGGGCAATGAATTGGAAACTCCCCGTGCGCGTGAAAGGCGAGGTGCTCTCCGAGTTCAAACATCCCGCCAGCCCGGCGCCGGTCCCAACGGAGTTTTCGGGCGAGTTGCTGTTCGAAGGCGGGGTTAGCAGCAGCTTCTTCTGCTCATTTCTGACTGATACCGAGCAATGGGCGCACGTCAGCGGCACGCGCGGATTCCTCCGGCTCCAGGATTTTGTCCTGCCCTTCGCCGGGCGCGAGACAGCTTTTGACACGGGCCGGCCCACGTTCGAGGTCAAAGGCTGCGACTTCGAAATGCGCCCTAATGACCGCCGCTGGTCAGTTGAAGAGAGCAGCCACGGGGATGCCAGCGCCCAGGAGAGTCGGCTGTTCCACAACTTTGCCGCCCAGGTCCAAACGGGAGCGCTCAATCCACTTTGGCCAGAGATCGCGCTGAAGACCCAGCAGGTGATGGAGGCGTGCCGCAACAGCGCTCGCGATGAGCATTCGCGGCAGCGCCCTTTGACGCCGAAGGGTGGTTGATATCAGGTCAGGTTCCGTGGTGGTTGTATCAGAGCTCATTGATAATTGAGAATTAAGAATTGCAAATTGTAAATTCATGCCAAACGGAAGCCATTATGACGCCAGAAGAATGGCCAGAACCGACGCCGTTCTCCCGGGGACTCGCCGAAGTGAGACTCAATTTGAAATTCTCAATTCTTAATTCTCGATTCTCGATTGTCGCTAACAGGAACAAGTGGTCTGTCTAAGCGTCGCTTCGCTAGTCGGATTCCCTTGGGTGGTCAAGGACCCAGAGGATCGGCTGCCGGATGGCGATATTGCGGAGGACTTCCTGATCGGTTGGGTCGGCGGGCAACCGCTTCCAAAGGTCGAGGTATTTCCGGTTGTGAAAGGCCAGACCGGCGAAGAGCAGGCTCGGCTCGCGCGCCGGCCAACTGCTCCAGGCCTGCACGTCCGGTTTGTAGGCCCACTTCGATTTATCCGCCAGGTAGGGATACAGGAAGGCCATGGCTTTGCGCATGCCGCGTCCGTCGGGCAGGGTGAAAGTCCACAGGTCGTCGTCCTTGGTTGAAAGCACTTGGCAGAGCGTGGCCATGTTATCGAGCTGAAATATGGAATAGCCGTAAGGCTTGGTGCGCTTGAGCTCGCGCGGAAAGCTCCCGTCGGGGGCCATCTGCTTGGGAACGAACACCTCCTTGAAGCGCCGACGGCACTCGGCCAGTTTGGCCTTATCCCCAGTGAACTGGGCGAATACGGCGACCTGGAGCCAGAAGGCGACGGCGTGGTTGTTGGAGGCCTTGGCCTCGGCGTGGCCGTTCTTGCTGGTGGTCATCCATTGGAGATAGTTCGCAAACCATTGTTTCAGCCCGGCGAGAACGGCGGGAGGAAAGGCGGGGGATTTCTCCATGGCCTCGATCGCCTTCGGGATTTCGATGAGATGGAGGGTATCGATGATGCCGATGCCGCGCCCTTTGGAAACCCCGGGGATGGCCTGTGCGTACCGCAGGTTGGGGTTCATCCGCGTCTTTGTGTCGAGAAAAAAGACCCGGAGCAGCTCAACGGCCTTTCTCACGTAGCGGTCCTCGCCGGTGAGTTTGTAGGCCGCGCCCAGCGCCGCGACGGCATCACGTAATTGCCAAAGGCATTCGCGATGCCTGTTGAAGTTATTGGGATTGGACTCGCCATCCCGATGCACGTAAGGCAAGCCGTTGGGCGTGTTGGGATTGGGCCACCAATAATCGCCGTTGGAATAGAAATCATGCCGGCCGCCCTTACTCAGCCTCGCGCGGAATGCCGTAATGGTAATCGGAGCGCGGTCCAGCGCCGCGGCCGCCGCCCTCAGGATGCGGCCGCGGTCCATCGCGGCCACGTTGATGGCCGGTGGCAATGCTGCCGGTTCCGCCATGATGGCGGGCGGACCCGCGGTGAAATACACCTGAAGCACGAAAAGGACACCAGGGAGAAACCCGCATCTCATCAGCGTTCTGGAGCCTTGCGGCGCGCAGAGGACTGCGCGCCCTACCCGCGTGTGGAACATTCGGCTTAGGGGTTCGTGGTCTGAGATTTCGCTTCTGAGTTGAATAAGGCGGCCTTTCCTTCCGAACCCACGGCGCGGATGATGTCTTTGATGTCCTGCTTGAGTTTGTCTTTGGCTGCGCGGCCAATCCTCCAAACGTGGTGCTCGTGGTTAAGGGTTTGGCTCAGCTCGTTGAAATACTGAATGTAATTCATCCGGAGGCCCTCGCCAAAGTTGATCTTGGTCATGCCGGCTTTAGATC
>JAJYHY010000433.1 GCA_021784555.1 bacterium | reverse complement strand
CTCGAGAACGCTCCGGCGCGCGCTCATCTGTGCCCGATAATCGACCAGGGAAGCGCGCCGGAACTCCTTCAGTTGCTGCTGAAACGCGGCGGAGCGGACGAGTCTTCGAGCCGGCCCGCAGGCGGCAAACTCCGGCACGCTCTCAACATCGATGTAAAACTCATTCCAGAACAACCGGCTGGCTGGCGAGTAGGGACTCGGCTCGAAAACCGGCCTGCCGAGAAACGCCCCCAGCATCGGAAGGGTGGAGATGACATTGCCGCCCAGGGAGCCGAACCAATCCGCCATCCGGGACAGATCGCTCAGATTGCCTGCGCCCCAACTTCGCTCCGAATGCATTGAATAAACAGGCAGAAATGCACCCAAATCCCGCGGGTGGCCCGAGGGCCACCAACTTCGCTTGGGCGCCGAAATCACCAGCGCTTGGCATGGGCTGCCGCCGGCCTCGACTTCCAGGAGGTGGTAGCCCCAGGACAACTCCGGCAGTGGCAATTGTTTGGCGACAAACTCGCTACCCTCCACATTGGCCCGGCGTAATGTCCTGAGCCGGTCCGGCGCTGAGGTCACCACCCGGGTCTGGCCGTCTTCCAAACGCACCAGGCATTTCATCTTATCCTTCTCCAGCCGCGCAGGCAGGCGCAGTTCCAATTTGAGAGGTCTGCCGTCCCACGAGACGCTGACCGGCGCCAGGCCCTGCCGCCAGTGCTTGAGAACATTCTCCCGCAGGGAGGCCTCGATCTCGCGCGGATTTCCCGCCGGGATGCCCCAGAGGGCAAGAATCGCTCTGAGTGTGGCCGGAGAGGCCTCCTGCCGCCGCTGACTCGTGTCGAGGTAGGAAGTCATGATGCCGGCCTGCCTGGCCAGCTCTCTAAGCCTCTCTGCTTGAGGGGAACCGTCTGTCCCACACCGTCCTTTGGAATCTCGGATTTTGAGTCTCCGATTCTTCATGAGTTAACGCTCAATTCTCGATGAATGCCTTACCGCGTAGCAGTATCGCCTGAAAAGCGGTTCCACTCCTTCTCCAGGAAATCGGCAGTCTCCTGTAAAGACTGCCCTCTCTGAATCGGAACCCAATTCAACCTAAGCTGCCGCCGGAACCAAGTCATCTGCCTTTTGGCAAATTGCCGCGTACGGATCTTCACCAGTTCTATGGTTGCCGCGAGGCCGCGTTCACCCGCCAAGTGCTCGGCCGCCTGTCGGTAGCCGAGGGCCTGCATGGCGGTTCGATTCCCAGCCAGTCCCTGCTTTAACAGGCCCTCCGTCTCCTGCACCAGTCCGCGCCGGAACATTTCATCCACCCGCTCGTCAATGCGCTGGCGCAAGTCGCCCGGCGCGCGTGACAGCCCAAAGGCACATTCCGGCGCCGCCCCGCTCCCGGACGCATCCCATCGCGCGCGCTGGCTGGAAAAGGGCTGGCCGGTGAGGCGAATCACCTCCACCGCGCGAATGACACGGCGCGGATTCTGGCGGTCAATGCGCGCGTAGGAAGACGGGTCGCGCTGGGCCAATTCGGACAGCAACTCCGGCAGCGGCGTCGATTCCAACAGCCTGCGCAAAGCGGGGTCGGCGGGTGGCGCCTCTCCCAGCCCTTCCAGCAGGGCTCGAAAGTAAAGCCCTGTGCCGCCGCAGAGAACCGCCACTCTGCCCCGGCCCCGGATTTCAGCGATGGCCTCTTTAGCGAGCCGCACGAAACGCGCCGCATCAAAGGACTCCGCCGGCCCCGCGACATCAATCAAATGGTGGGGAACTTGAGCCCGTTGCGCTGGAGAGGGCTTGGCCGTGCCGATGTCCAGCCCCCGATAAACCTGCATCGAATCCACCGAGATAATTTCGCCTCCGAGCCGCAGAGCCAGATTGAGCGCGACCTCGGACTTGCCGACGGCCGTCGGTCCGGCCAAAAGGAGCGAGGCCGGCGCCGGAGCGGGAGTTGTTGAGTTTTCAACCATGTTGTGAATAAGCTTGACGCTCAATGACACTGCGGTCCGCTAGCGAGCCGGCGCTCGGACCACTCGTTCTTGTGCGCGACAATTGAGAATTGTAAAATTTAAATTGCGGACCGAAACAAGTCCCGACAGGGACGGCTGAGGGGCCAGGAGAGCCCCGACGGCACAGCGTCAGCCGTCCCATTCGGCTATTGTCGAGCGTCCCTCCGGGACTCGAAAGGACGGTGTCGGTTCGATTTCGCGGTGGAGACTGGCTTGCCTCTTCCGATGTCATAATGGCTTCCGCTTTGCCATCAATCTACAGTTTACAATTCTCAATTCTCAATTCTGAATTCTCAATCTCCACAGATCTCGTGCCGCCCTTACGAAACTTGACCTGATAACAACACGTTTTCAGAGTCTAGGACTCTAGAACGCCGGCGGTCCGAGGGTAAAATTGCCTATGCAGATAATTGTGCCGTTGGTGCCTTGCGGGGCCACCATCCAGGACATCGGCCCTTCAATGATGGCGTTGGTGTTGCCGCTGGTATCGGTCAGAAATCTCCTCGAGACGAACGCCGCGCCCACGGAATCCGAGCTGGCGTGGGTGTAAGTCGTGGTATTGAGCGTGTAGAGATAGTCGATGCGCCGCTGCTCCGTCTTTGTTCCGTTTGTCATCGCATAACGCCCCAAAGTGGCATCCGCTCCGAACCAGAAACCGAATTCGAGGGCAAGCTCCGTCCGGTTGGTCGAGTATATCTCAACGGTATCGCCTTTTGGGTCGCCGTTGAGGTGATACACCATTTCCACCGTGCTCAGGTTGGTGATGCCGCCTCGGTTGGCCGCATCCTTGAGCAGCGTCTGGTCCGTTATCGGCGTCGCGACGATATTCCCGGAGGAATTGGTTTGATAGGCAGTGGCCCGAAGAATGAACTTATAGAGGTTTTGTCCCGAAGCGGCAAGTGGCGTCCCCAGCGCGATGGCAACCGCCATCGCGACGACTTTGGCATTTCTCATGCACCCCAAGGTAAGGAGCTTCCTCCCGGCCTCCATGGGGTATCGAACTCCAGAACACCTAGTAAAGACCTGCCCGGGTCTTCACCCACTTGTCCGACCAGGACTAAGGCGGTAGAGGCTAGCGTCGCGAACAAAATGAAACGGTTTTCGGATTTTCTCGTCGGCTGCGTTGCGGGATGCCTGATAATAGACTGGCCTTGTCTTCCTGGCAGCGCGAGCACCGTCGGGACGATCGTGGCGTGGGGCGGAGGCCAGGCCAACCCTCCCGCCAACCTCACAAACGCTGTGGCCATTTCGACGGCCGTGGACCACAGCCTCGCCCTGCGAGCCAACGGCACCGTCGCGGCCTGGGGCTACGATTTCGATAGTCAATGCGACGTGCCGACCGGCCTGAATGGAGTCCGCGCCATCGCCGCGGGCGATTTCTTCAGCCTCGCTCTCCGAACCAACGGCACCGTCGTTGCCTGGGGTTCAAACGACCAGGGCCAGTGCGACCTCCCGTCGGGCCTCGCAAACGTCGTGGCCATTTCCGCCGGGCACGCTCACTGCCTGGCATTGGAAGGGGACGGCACCGTGGTCGCGTGGGGCGCTGGCGCTTTCGGCCAAACCAACGTTGTGCCGGGCCTCCTGCACCCCAAGCAACTGCTCGCCGCGGGTGATTACAGCGTGGTACTGCTTTCCAACGGCACGGTCGCCGCCTGGGGTCTGGATGATGCCGGGCAAACTGATGTGCCGCAGGGGTTGGGGAGCGTCGTGAGCCTGGCGGCCAGCAAGGAATACGCCTTGGCCCTTAAGAGCGACGGCACCGTAGCCGCTTGGGGCGACTATCCGCCGTTACCGCCAGACCTTACCAATGTCGTGGCCATTGCCGCAGGTCAGAACCATAGCCTGGCTTTGACGGCCGATGGGAAGGTGCTAGCCTGGGGAACAAATCTCTCCGGCGAAGGCACCGTCCCCGCCGGCTTGGTGGCCGTTCAGGCTCTAGGCGCTGCCTGGAGCTACAGTCTGGCCTTGGCCCAAGCCGTGAAGTCTATCTTGCCGGTGACCTTGCTGAATCCCACGTGGAGCGGTCACCGCTTTAGCGTCTCGTTCCAGTCTCGCTCGGGCGTATCTTACGAGCTGGAGTACGAACCCTCGCTCGGCTCCGGCGCCTGGACCAACCTGGCGCCCGTTCCGGGCACCGGCGGCACATTGACCTTGACCGATCCAGCCGCCGAGGCCCCGGCGCGGTTCTATCGCGTCCAGAGCCAATAGTCAGGCTGGCTATTATATGGACTTCAAAGCACTGTTCGGATTAACCGTCATACCCGCCGCCATTCTCGGCGGCAGCGTGGTGGCCTGCCTCTCGAGACGGATTTGCGATCTCTTTTTCGTCTTGCTGGTCGTTCTCTCCCCCATGATGGAACTCCTGGACGTAAACTTCGTCAGCCGCAATTGGTATCGCGGCACCGCCTTGGGCTTTCAGGTTTCGATTCCCGACGTCCTGGCCCTGAGCCTTTTGGCCGCCTCGCTCCTTCGCCCTCGCCACAATCAAAGGCGCATCTACTGGCCGCCCGGTCTTGGGCTGCTGGTGCTCTTCTTCTTCTATGCCTGCTTCAGCGTCGCCATTTCCACCCCACGGTTGTTTGGCCTGTTCGAGCTGTTCAAAATGATGCGCGGTTTTATCTTCGTCCTTGCCGTAGCGCTCTACTTGCGCGGCGGACGCGAATTGCGCTTGCTCGTTCTGGGGCTGGCCCTGCTGATCTGTTTCGAAGGTCTGCTGGCCCTCAAGCAGCGCTATATCGTTGGCTATTACCGCGTGCCCGGGACGGTGGATGACGCCAACAGCCTCTCCATGCTCCTGTGCCTGACCCTGCCCATTCTGGCCGCCGCCGTCAACTCGCGATTTGCCCTCCCCTTGAGAGGGCTCTGCGCCCTGGCCCTCGGCTTGGGCTGCATAGCGGAGGTCATGACGATTTCCCGCGCCGGCATATCCGATCTCTTACTGGTGCTCACCGGTGTGACGGCGGCCACGATGAGCTATCGCTTGACGGCTCGAAAGCTGGTCTGGACGTGCCTCATCGCCATAGCGGCAACAGCCGTCGCGACCAAGGCCTGGCATACCGTTATGTCCCGATTCGACGATACCAGCCTCAAGCAGGAATATGAAAACCGCCATGAAATGGGGCGTGGCTACTACCTCCGCGTCGCCGCGGCCATTTTGCGGGAACATTGGCTTGGGATCGGCCTGAATAATTGGTCCTACTGGGTCAGCAACCGCTACGGACCCCGGCTCGGCTTCCGCTTCGTTCCCTATCGCGGCACCGATGCCGAACCGAGCGACGTCATCCCTTCGGGCAGCAATGTGGACGAGGCCCAGGCGGCGCCCGCGCACTGCCTCGGCGCCCTGACCGCCGGCGAATTGGGCCTGCCAGGGCTGTTCCTTTTCACCTTGGTCTGGCTGCGCTGGTTCCAGATGGGCGCCAGCTTCCTCCTCCCGCGCACCAGCGATCCCATGCGCCGAATGGGAGTCGGCCTTTTCTTTGGTTTTTGCGGCATCTTTATCCAGAGTCTGACCGAATGGGTGTTCCGGCAGTCACCGATTTATTTCCTCTTTCACGTTTTGCTGGGGGCGCTGGCCAGTCTCTACTTCATCAAACGCCGGGAGAGACGGCAGGCCCGGATTCAAACTGGCCCGGCTGCAGTCGAAGCGTGGCGCTTTCCCACGAGTCTTGCCGAAACATCCAGCACCCAACAACGAACATCCAACATCCAACAACGAACATCCAGCACCCAACAACGAACATCCAACGCCCAAGGTGCGGACGGCCGTCGTTGGAAGTTCGAGGTTGAGTGGTGGAGGTTGGAGGTTTTCCACCTCAGGATTCTCAGGGCCCCTTGAGTATGCGCACCATCCATCTGCTCCGAAAGCTCAATCCCGCCGAATGGGGAGGAACCGAGAGCGCCATGCAGCGGCTTTTCGAGGGCCTGGGCCGGCGCGGGGTTGATGCGGTGGCCTATTGCCCGCGGATCGAGGGAGCGTCAGATGACATGCCGGCCATGCCCGCCAATTGCGAAGTCCGCCGG
>JAJYHY010000432.1 GCA_021784555.1 bacterium | reverse complement strand
ACTGGGTCAAAGTTGACTTGGCCCGGCGGTTGCGTCGGGAAACGACCATGGATCTCAAGTGGATCTCGGAGCATCTGGGTGTAGGCAGTTGGAAATATCTGTCCAACCTGCTGAACAAGGAGTCGCAAGCCTCGAATGAGCAGGAATTGGGCATGTGAACGGACGATGAAACCAAAAGAAATGTGGCGGAGTGGAGAACCGACCCCTTTACGGATCAGTCCGTGGCGTTGCCGCTGGAGACCACGGCGCAGGAGCTTTCGTTCGCAATCCGCGCCTTGCCGGTGAAGACGTTGCCCGAGATCACCGCCCGCCGGACGGATTTGCCCAGCTCGATCTGCGGTTTGTTTTCCCGGAACTCGCATCCGCGCAACAGGACCGTGCCGCCGGCGATTTGCAGGGCGTGGCGCCCTTCGTGGTTCCGGTCCCATTGCACGAAGGTGCAATCGCTAAAGCCCACCGTTCCCCTGCCGGCGACCTTGGCTATCTGGTTGCACGGCCCCCAGAAGGCGCAATTGACAAATCTCACGCTGCCGGTGTTGGTCTTTTCCACCCGCACCATCGTCGGGTCCGGGCCGTGGAAGGAGACGAATTCGCCATTCGAGATGAGCAGTCCAAACGGTGCGCAATCATCCACCACCAGGGCGGTGTAGGAGTCATCGGCGCCGATGCCCAGGAAATTGCCGTTGCAGACCCCGCGCCGGGTGTGAATGAAATGGTAGCCGATGTTGTAGCCGAAACAGAAGGTGTTGAAGACATACTGCCAGTCGCTGCGGCCAAAGATGAAGGCCTCTCCGTGCTCCTGCTGCCAGCGAAACAGGCGCGGTTTCGTGCTCCACCACGGGTTGAAATGCACGTCCTCGATGCGGCCAATGTCGTAGATGTCATCGACAAAGATGCCGCGCCGGAGCGGTTGGCCCTGGACGTCGCGAATCAGGTGGCGCTCGTTCCGGCTGGCGTCGATGCCGTTATACGGGTTCAACAATTCGACCGCCAGGACCGCCGGGTTCTTGCCGCGCATCGCAATAGCCCAAGGATAGGGCTTCGGTTCCTCCGCGGGGTCCTGGTTGGGATAGTAGATGACCACGCCTTTGAGGGTGGAATCGGTGTTCAGCCTGATGAAGGGCGCGCCGTCTTCGGTGCCGGCATTTTCCGTGACCAGGAACGTGGTGCCGTCGTCCGTCGGGCGTGGCGCGCCCGGATTGCGCAGACCGACGTGCGAAGGAACAGATTCCCATACCCCCTTCAAGGTGACAGCATCCGGCACATTGAGATGGCCGGCGAAGAAGTAATTGCCGCGCGGGGCATACACCACGCCACCACCGGCCTGGCCCGCGGCATCCAGCGCCTTCTGAAAGGCGGACGTGTCATCGGTTTTGCCGTCGCCTTTGGCGCCATAATCGCGAACGGAATAGAAATCGGGATTCTGTGTGGCGCCGGCAACGGCGAGGCTGGAGGTCAGCGTCAAAAAAGCAAGCCAAGCAAGGAGTCGTTTCATGAGCAATGGCGAAATATTGGGAGATGGCCGCGAATTGCTCAAGCCAGAAACCCTTTTGGCAGAGCGTTGGTGGTACAGTCAACATGCGCCCCTCTATGGGCTGGAACAATTCTGTTCCGCTCCTTGTTGCCCCCTTCCCCGGCTTTGAAGTTGACCGGAGCGGGGGGCCGCCTCCACTCTGGAATCGACTTGATGCGCTCGATGATACGAAAGACCAAGCGGCTAGTCCCGGCCTGGCTGATGCTCTTGCCGGTGCTTGCCTTCGGTTCGGGGCCCTATACGCTGACCAACGAATGGACGTTGGGGATCGGCAGCATCTCCGATTCCTCTCCCGCGGTGGGGCCGGACGGCGCCATCTTCTTTGGCACCTGGGATGGACACCTCTGGGCCGTCAACCCAGACGGCTCCAGAAAGTGGGTCTTTTCCGCCGGACGCGAGGTGAAATCCTCACCCGCGATTGGCCGGGACGGCACGGTCTATTTTGGGTCACGCGATTGGAAGCTCTATGCGGTCGCCGCCGATGGCAAAGAGCGATGGGAATTCAAGACCGGCGGTTGGGTCGATTGTTCTCCCGCCCTCGCCATCGACGGGACGATCTATTTCGGCAGTTGGGACAAGAAGTTTTACGCCTTAAGTCCGGACGGTGTGGAGCGGTGGACATTCCCGACCGGCGGGCCTATCATGTCTTCCCCCTCCGTTGGGACCGACGGCACGATCTTCTTCGGCTCGGACGATGCCAAACTTTATGCCCTCCGGCCTGACGGCGGCAAGAAGTGGGACTTTACCACCGGCGGCGACATCCTTTCCTCACCCGCCATCAATGGCGAGCATTGCCTCTATTTCACTTCGGTGGATGGTTATCTGTATGCGGTGAACCTGGATGGGACCCTCCTCTGGAAGTTGCGCACTGGCGGGATTACCGAGTCTTCCCCGGTGATCGGCCCACACGGCTCGGTCTATGTCGGGGTCAACGACGACCTTTGGAAGGTGTCGTCCGAGGGGAAGAAGGTGTGGGAGCGTCCAGGGGGTGGCGGCGGCATCGAGGGCTCCGCATTGATGTTGAAGGATGGAAGCCTCTGCTTCATCTCCCCGTACGCCCTGCTAATCGGCATCGACTCCAGCCGCAACTACCTGTGGGATTTTTATCTGTACGGCTACGGCCATGCCTCGCCGGCAGTGGGCCCGCTCGGGACGGTTTATCTGCCAGGCTGGGTCTCCGGCGTTATATCCATGGTCGCGCTCCGCGGCCCGGCCACGCTCGCAGCCACTCCGTGGCCCAAGTTTCGCGGGAACTTCCGCAACACGGGCAATGCCGCCGACGGGCCCAGAGAGTGAGTTATGCCAATACGACAGGATAAAGCGCCGCTGCCGCTCGTGGCGTGGCTCCTCTTTTGCGCGTTCTGCACCGGCGCAGGCTGGATACTCTCCTGGCTGCACGCACTCGACGCCGCCGGCTACAGCGCGGCCTTCGCGCTTGGCCTGGCCGTGGTTCTGCTCCTGTGGCGCTGCGTCCGGGTTCATCTGGCGGACTGGCGCTTGTGGCAACGGCGCCGGCGCTTCCGGCGATTGTTCCCGCTTGCCTTTCTCGTCCTCACGGTCATGGCCGTCCTCGGCGGTATCCTCTATTCTCCCGTCAACTATGATGGGTTAGCCTATCGCACGCCTCGACTCTTGCATTGGCTGGCGGCGGGCCGGTGGCATTGGATTCACACCGAGTTTACACGGCTCAACACACGCGCCCCCGGCTTCGAATGGGTTTCGGCGCCCTTCATCGTCTTCACTCGGACCGACCGGCTCCTGTTCCTGATTAACGCGGCTTCTTTTCTCCTCCTGCCAGGACTGATCTTCAGCCTGTTTACCCGGTTGGGCATTCGCCGCCGTGTGGCTTGGCACTGGATGTGGCTGCTGCCCACCGGTTACTGTTTCGTCCTGCAAGCGGGCGGCATCGGCAATGACCTTTTCGCCTCGCTCTTCGGCATCGCCGCGCTCGACTTTGCCCTGCGCGCCCGCCGCAGCCACCGCTGCCGCGACTTGTGGCTTTCCATCCTTGCGGCGGCCCTCATGACGGGCAGCAAGGCAAACACGCTTCCTCTGCTCTTGCCCTGGGCCATCGCCATCCTCCCCTCGACCAGGCTGCTCTGGCGGCGTCCGTTCGCGCTGCTAACCGGCGGGGCCGCCGTTTTGTTGGTGTCGTTGGCGCCGATGGTGCTTATCAACCTCAAACACACCGGCGATTGGAGCGGCCTGGCCGCCGAACAGGGCCGAAGAGTTGACAGCGGCTCCATCGTTCACGTGGCCAACAATGCGGTGTTGTTGACCATTCAAAACCTGGCGCCGCCCGTCTTTCCGTTGGCCGGCGCCTGGAACCGGCTAGTGGCGCGCGACACTCCCACTTGGCTGCGCTCCAGACTCGAACGCTCCTTTGAACCGGCCGGCGCGCACTGGCAGTTGGGCGAGATGCAGATCGAAGAGGACGCGGGAATCGGTTTTGGAGTGAGCCTGCTGCTAGTGGTTGACTTTCTCTACAGCGCCTTCGGCAAGGGATTTCGAACCGGCCCCCCCAGGGTCTCCTTTTCGGGAGACCGGTGGTCGGTGTTAATCATCGCTTCTACGTTTATAGCCGTGCTGGCCCTGATGTTCAGATCCGGCTTGGCCGACGCCGCCCGCGTGACCGCCCCTTACTATGTCATGATGGCTTCCGCCCTGTTAGCCCTCCGCGGCCAGGGCCGCCTCGTCCGCGCCAACTGGTGGCGTTCTCTCGCCGTTTTGGTATTTGCCATGGCCGGGCTGCTGCTCGTCCTCTCTCCTTCCCGCCCCCTGTGGCCCGCCAATTACATCCTGGGCAAACTCGACTCGACCGGCCACCCGCTGCTGGCCCGCGCCAAAGCCGTCTATTCGATCTATAGCGAGCGCGCCGATAGTTTTGCCCCCGCCCGCAGGCTTATCCCCGCCGGTGTTCGTGTCCTCGGCGTGGTCACGGCTGACGACCCTGAGACCTCCCTCTGGCGCCCGTTTGGCCATTGGCGCGTCGAGCACGTCACTCACACCGACTCCGCACGCGACTTGCGCCAGCGGGGGATTTGCTACGTCCTGGCGGACGAGCAGGACCTCGCCACCTATTTCCATTGCACGGTGAAGCAGTGGGTCAGGAGAATTCACGGCAAGGTCCTCGCCGAGGTCACCCTCCTTCTCCGCGTCACCGAGGGACCGAGCAGGTGGTATCTTGTCAAACTGGGGGCCGAAGACCACTCATGAGCGGCACGCCCGAACCCGTTGTCCTGACGATCCTCATGCCTTGCCTGAATGAGGCCGAGACTCTTCCCGTCTGCATTCGCAAGGCCCGCCTCGGACTGGAGCGCGCGGGCGTCCCGGGCGAGATCCTGGTGGCGGACAACGGAAGCACGGATGATTCGGTTCCCATCGCCAAGAGCCTCGGCGTCCGCGTTGTCCATGTGAAAGAGAAAGGTTATGGCAGCGCCTTGCGCGGCGGCGTGGAGGCTGCCCTGGGCCGGTGGATTATCATGGGCGACGCGGATGACAGCTACGATTTCTCCCAAGTCCAGGGCTTCGTGCAAGGCTTTCGCGAAGGCTACGACGTGGTTATGGGATGCCGGCTGCCCAGCGGAGGTGGGAGCATCCTGCCCGGCGCGATGCCATGGAAGAACCGCTGGCTGGGCAATCCGAGCCTGTCTTTCGCAGGGCGGATGTTCTTCAAATGTCCGGCGCGCGATTTCCACTGCGGGTTGCGCGGATTCACCAAAAACGCCTATCGCAAAATGGACTTGAAGACCACCGGCATGGAATTCGCCTCCGAGATGGTCATCAAGGCTACTCTGAAATCCCTGCGCATCGCCGAGGTCCCCATCACCCTTCATCCCGACGGACGCTCCCGCCCGCCCCACCTCAAGCCCTGGCGCGACGGTTGGCGGCACCTGCGTTTCATGCTCATCTATTCGCCGCGCTGGCTGTTTTTGCTGCCCGGCCTGCTGCTGGCAATCCTCGGCGCCGCTTCCAGCGCCGTTCTCGCTTCGACCACCCTCCACGTCGGAGGCGTCGAGCTGAGCGCCGGCACACTGGCCGTGACCTGCATGGCCGTGCTGGTGGGGGTGCAACTGGTCGCATTTGCCTGCTTCACCAAGGTGTTCGGCATCGCGGAGGGATTGTTGCCTCAAGACCCGAAGTTTTCCCGGGTGTTCAAGTACTTCACGCTCGAGCGCGGGATTATCCTGGGCCTTTTCATCCTGGGCCTCGGCGTCGGGCTCTTTCTCTACGCCCTGTGGGTCTGGCGACAGGCGGGCTATGGTTTGCTGCCTTACGGTGCCAACATGCGCCGGCTTATCCCGGCGGTCACCCTCATCGCCACAGGCGTCCAAGTTATCTTCTCCAGCTTCTTCATGAGCGTGCTGGGTCTCAAGACCTCCTCCCGCCAGCCGCCCGCCGCCTAAGCCGCCCCATCTCCTCAGGCCTGTCCCAACAAAGTTCCGGCGGGCGAAGAGCCTGGCCTGTTCCA
>JAJYHY010000057.1 GCA_021784555.1 bacterium | reverse complement strand
AATGAGGCGGTTGGGCCAGAGATTGGCAACTTCAATCTCCAGTTGATTCGTTCCGGGCCTGAGAATGCCAGTGACCTTGACCCGCCACGGGGCACACCAAACGACACCCAGGTCATGCCCGTTGAGCCATACGTGGGCCAGGTTCTTGACTGCGCCGAGGTCGAGGAAATAATCCCGGCCCGGACGGAGAACGTCGCCGGGCAGGGCGAAGGACTTGCGGTACACTGCCTTCCCGGAATAGTACTTGATGCCGGGTTCCGGGCGTTGAGTCCAATCTTCCAGTGAGGCAAAGACAATCTCCGGCGGCCCGCCCCACTTCGGATCGAAGCTTACCTTCCATGGACCGGCCAATTGGAAGACCTGTTCTGAGGGCGGGAAGTTGGGGATTTGCGATTTGCGATTTGCGATTTGCGATTGGGAACTGCGGTTCGGTACTTGGAGTGCGAACCGCGCCGACGGGTGGTCATACCGTCCGGCCCGGCGGAAGATGACGAAGAAGGACTGGGCGGGTTCGAAATGCATCGGGATAACGGTGCGACCTGCCTTGCGCTCGAATTGCGGCAGGAGGCGACGGTCGCCCGTCATGGGATCCCACAGCTCGGGCTGCCCGCCACTGACGCGGAAGATGCAGTTGGCATTCACCGGCTCTTGCTCACGATTCGCCAAAAAATAGATGTCGGTCTTGCCGGCCCGCCGATGGGTGAAGCGAATCGGGCCGTCGGCTTCAAAATCCGGAGGCACACCCATTTCGTGCAGCAGGTTGGTTATCGCGGCAAAGTCACCGTATTGTTCCCCCGGTTTGACCCGCGTCACGCGCCAAACGACCCGTCCCTTGCCAAACTTATGCGCAAACACGGTTTTGCCATCGCAATCGCCCCAGACCTGGCGGGCCAGGCGTTTGACCTCGGCATCGCATTTTGGGAAATCTTGCAGGCTTGGGGATTTCAGAGGCCGCGAGCCGAACACGGTGGCGCCTTCGCGCACAAGCTGCCGGACCTTGCGCAACAACTGCGGCGTCATTGTCCGCACCTCCGGCAGGACGAGAACCCGGTAGCTGGTGCCACCGGGAAACACGAGCCTGCCGTCCCGCGCCGTTGCCCGTTCCAAAAGCGTTTCCGGCGCGCAGCCGTCAAAATCGTAGCCCAAATGGTCGGGCGGCGTCCCGGTCATGGCCGAACTGGGCGGGCGAAAGACATACGGAGCGCCCTCGGCGGCGAGAAAGCAGACGTCGGCGACCGTCACGCCGCGCTGAAGGAGGAATTGGCAGCGCGCGAGATATTCGTGGTACGCCGGGACCATGTCCCACCACGTTTGCGTCCGGTCCCAATGCACACCGTAGGGCCCCATGGTCATCCCGGGCCAGCGGTTAGTCCAAGGCTGGGCCTGAAACCGGTGGAAATCAAAACGGTTCGCGCCGGCGCAGAAGGCCCAATCGCCAAGCGGTTTCAATGCCGCCGGGTCGGCCTTCCAATCCTCACCCGGCGCGGAGGTGAAGGCCTCCGCCGCCACCATCGGCCGCCCGCAGGTGTGCGCGATGGAAGCGGCTTCGATCACGCTGTAACTCGTATTGAAACCGACATACCAAAACTCACATTGCGGCACGTCGGCGACCCGGCCCAAGGTGAGGTCGCCGCACGGATTCATGTCATAGGGTTCGACCGAGAGGGTCAAGCCATCGCGGTGGGCCAACTCCTTCAAATAGCCGAGGTGGTTTTCCACGACCAATTCCTGCGCGGTGCGCCGCAGGTCCCAGAGAAACCGCTCTGAGGTTTCCTCGCTGCCCACGATGCGCCCCGACAGCGTTGGCAGGTAGTTTAGAGGGTCGTAACCGCGCCTCTTTCGGAACTCCGCCCGAAAACCGGGCGACCAGTTCTGCGAACTCATCTCCCAACTGTCGAAATGCACCATGGTCAGCCCGCCCTCGGCGCCGGGGTCAGTCCTGTACCTCTTTCCACCACTTTGCCTTCCACTGCTGTGGAAAAAGTGAGGACTGACCCCGACGCCTGTGCGCGGGCCGACCTTGGTGAGGAGCTTTCGCACGAAGTCGTTGTATTGCGCCTCAAGCGCCGCACGGTCGAACTTATCACTTTCAAATCCCAGGCCGGGTTTTGGCGCGGGGCGGGTGGTTTGGCCGGTCAGCCGGCGTCCGAAGCGCATAACGGTCCATTGGCCCGGCGGCACGTTCCAGACCAGCCGGCCATCGGGAGACATCCTCTTTGTCAGGTCCACGATTCCGTCAAGCCCGATACAGTCCTTGGCCGGCAGCTCCGGAAAGACGGCTGGCGAGGGGAGAAACGGCTTGACGCCCGGGGCGGAGGAGAACGGAGCGCGGTAGTAAAGCGCCTTTTCATCGACATCGGGGATGCGGTTGGTGCCCGCCGGGGTTCGAAACGCCAGCACCGCCACGTCACGGTAGAAACCCTGCCACTCCTTCCTAAGCTCCGGGGTGAGCGTGCCCAGGCCGAAGAAAGGTTCCCGGGGCTGAGGCAGTGGCAGGACGGCCGAGAACCGGGCCGGACCCGCCACGTTGGTCACGCTGGCAACCAGGTCCTCCATCGCGAGTTGAGGCGTTATCCACGGACCGCCGGTGCCGCACCAGCCCGGCCCGGCGCCGACGGCGATTTGGATGCCAAGGTGTTCAGCCTCGCGAACCGCATCCGCAAACAGATCCTGCCATTCCGGACTCATGAAATCCACCGGGCCGCGCGGAATGCCGATGTTGACCTCCAGGAAAATCGCCCCGCCAATCCCCGCCCGTTTCATGGCCTGCAAATCGGCCTTCATCCCCTCGCGGGTGAGGTTGCCGTCCATGAAATACCAATAGACCCAGGGCCGCGCCGTGGCCGGGGGATGAGCAAATCCATCGGTCAGCGATTCGGCGGCCAGGGCGTCGAGCGGAAGCGTTGAGCCAAGTGTTGTCGCGACCAGCGCGGTTGCGGCAAGCCGAAAGAGGAGCTGTTTGCGAGAAATCATGCTGCAAATCGTGGCTGGATGGCGCCCCAAGAGCAACGGAAAAGGTGGAAGGGACGGGAGGGGGTGTTCTGAGAGAGCGTCTCGCGAGGGCATCACGCCGGGAATGACGAGGTTATGGAAAATGTAACCGTTACGCGATCGTTACACTTTGGGTGACATGACGATATGGCCGGGCATAGCCGAATCCGTATCAACGCATCCGTTCACTCGATAAGGTTCTTCCGTCCACCGCACGCTTCGAGCCTTACGATGTTGCTGCCGCCCCATGGCCGGATCCATGCAGGTTTGAGACTCCGCATCAGACGATTGATGAAAACCGGGTCCACACTCCTGCCCGTCTTCCCTTCGTGCAGGCAGACGATTTGCGTTCGATTAGCCACGCACCCACCCCCTGGCCACGGCTTCGCCGGGCGACATGCCTTCCGGAATGTTCAGGGGCCCGATGCGCGTTGGCGAGGTGTGATTGTCTCGCCAGAGAAAACGACCGTGCTCCGTACCGGCGTTGCTGAGGATTTCCGGATGATGCGAGATCAGGATGGCCTGATGCTCATCCTCAAGGAGCTCCCGCAAGGACAGCGCCCAGGGTTGCAGCTCCGGCAGGCCGACTTAATTGTCCGGTTCGTCGATCAAAACCGTGCTCTTGCCCGCGCCGTTGGGCCCACATAGGACCCCAAAAGAGTCGAACTCTGCCTTGAAGGCCGCCAGGCACCGGAAATTATTGGCATAGAGTCGAGTTATCATGGGGCGAGGCTAGTAGCTCTCGAGTGAGCATGCACGACAATCTTGCCGGTGACTGCGGCAGTGGGCCGAGAAAGGTTACTGTCTTCTGTCGCGATTTGACACCTCCGCCGCGCACCTCGATCTTGCAATGGGTGACGCTGTCTCAGGTAATCAGAGCATCGGACCGGCGGCCGGTCACTCTTCGAAATTCGGGTACTGTGGCGGAGCGGCGCCGGCGGATTCGATAACTTCCACCTTGGCCAATGCCGAGGGGCCTTCTTCGACCTTCTCCAGGAGGAGGGTGAACTGCCATTTATCGCCGTAATCAAAGGTGAAGGTCATTTGGTCTTTGATGGCCAAGTCCGTATTCCCGCCGTCGATTTCCCAAGAGTAAGGGCCTTTGTCGGTGTAAGGATGGAAATAGACCCGCCGTTTGCCGCGTTGATCGCGGTAGGAAAAGTCGTATAAGTGGTCGCTATCATAGAAGCCAAAGGCGCGCAGGATAGCGCCGGCCAAGTTCTCCAGCGAATTGTCCGGCGGCACGGCCAGGCGGCGCCAGACGCTGGGGTTTCCGCGCCAACCCGACACGGTCACTTTGAAGATGTAGGTTCCCGCGCGGGGTTCGTGGCTAATTGGCACAAAGACCCGTTCCCACTCCGGGAAGTAAGGCTGGAAGACCGGCTGCAAGGTTCCAAACGTGTCCTCATCCTCGGCGTCGCATTCCTCCGCCTCCTCCGGCAGGTTCAATGAGGCCGGAGAATCTCCCGGCGCGATTTCATCTCCCTCGCCGACGGCTGCTCCGGCGGTCTCGTCCATCTGCTCCTCCCGCTTGTTCATAAACTCGATGAGCGCCCAGGCCAACGCCTGGCCCCAAGGAGTGATCTTGACGCCGCCAAAATACCAGCCCCCTCGGCCGCCCCTCCTTTCCGCGGCTTGAGCGGCAGTTTGCCGGCGGATCTCGACCAGGCCGAATTGTTGCAGCAGGAAGGGCTTCCAAGGTGGAAACTCTCCAGTTGGCCCAAAAATACGAACGGCCTCGTAACTCTTGACATTGCGCCAATGGTCGCTCAATTGTCCCAGGAAACACGTGACGGCCTGGAAAACCTGCGCATCTTCGTACGGGCTGCTCTCTCCACCGAGCACTGGCGATTGGGCGTGGAACAAGAATGCTTCCAAGAGGGCAAAATACTGCTCGGTGGGGTTCAGGTTGCGCCACCCTTCCAGGGCCGCGGGACAAACCACCAGGCGGTTGCCTTGCATCCGAAACAGGTCCATCACCCGGAGCAGGATAAACAGGCCCGCCAGGTTGGGGTAGTCTTTGAGCAGCGCGCGCGTCAGGTCCAGCTTGATGGGGTGACTCACTTTGGCGTTGAGTTCTGGCAGACACCCCGGAGGCAGGTTGGCGTTCCGGCTCCCGGTGCGAATGCCCTTCGCACCGACGAACCCGAGGAGCATCTCTATGTCGGCCAGGACGGCGCCGGGGTCTCTGGCCCGGATCTTTTGCGCCCGGAGCCGCTCCTGACATTGCTCAGCCAGCGCGTTCCAGCGTGTCCGTTGACTTTCCTCAAAACCGCAAAGGTAAAACATACTTCTTTTTATGGCAGGTTTGCACCGCAGCCCCGACCTACGCAGTCACGATGCCAACCGGGCCGAGCGGGCCGTGCTCGTGGCAAAGATCGCGCAGGCCGCCGACATAATACCTGGCAATGCGGTCCGCCACCATCCGCCGCAAATCCCACAGAAAGCGGTCGGATTGATCCGCGCTGCCCACCAGCCGCCCGCTCAACACGGGAAGTACCGGACGGGCCTCACGGCTCATCTTTTCGACCTCCAGGCCGGTGGCTTCGGGCGGAGCGGGCGAATTGTGCGCGCCGGTGGGCAGAGCCACAACGCGCTGCACCACCCAATCGCCATTCGGAACCTCCCAGCGCAAAACGCCGTCGGCTCCGAGATGGCGGCTGACGTCACGCACCGTCTCAAGCGAGACGACGAACTTCTTCGAATCCGGTTCGGCCTGGGTTGGGATGATCTTCAAACTCCGCGCAGTGAACGGCTCCGTTACCTCGCAGCGCAGCCGCGTGGTCTCCAATTCTTCGCTCCCAACTTGCGTCTCGCCGGGCGGCGAACCCCTGGCGCGGCATCTTGCAGTCCTGGATCTGACTCTATCCTCTTGATCCAGGAGGAACAGGCCCCATTGCCCGGCTTCGCTATGAAGCGCAAAACGTCGATGTGGGAGCGGTGCCGGTGGACCCGGAAGTCCTGCGCAAACCGGTGCGCGAGGAGGTGCCAGTCCACCTCAATAGCTGGAGCTTCTGCCTGGTTGGTCGCCTACCTGGAGAGCCTCAGACCCAAGGGCGAAAACCTCGGATTCTGAGTCAAGACTCGAAGGAGAGCAGTTGAAATACCGCCACTGGTGGGTTCATATTTGGCAGTAGGGCCGCCAAAGCCCTCGTAAGGCGCTCCCTTGGAGCGATGAATTGGCTAACTGCTCAGGTAGCGATAGGAGCGCGGACGCCATCGTCCGCCGCTGTGGCGTGCCGGAGACGCGGACGAGGGCGTCCGCGCTCCTGTCGCATGCGTGCCGCAGCTTGACCTGAGCACCCACGAATTGCCAACGTCAAAGCGCATAGTCTATGAACACAGTTGACACATTTCTACCGGCTATCGAACGCCCTCACGGGCCGCTGATGAAATTGGCCTATTTCTTCACGCGCCGGCAATTCGGCAAGGTCCTTACGCCGCTCAAGGTTCACAGCGCGAGGTTGCCGGCGGCGTTCGGCCGCTTTTATGGGAAGATTGGCAAGCTGGACAAAAGGCTCACGCTCTCCGCCGAGCTTGCGCTACTGATTCGGCACCAGGTCGCGCGCATCAACGTGTGCGAGTTCTGCATGGACACCGCCCGCGTGTTCACCGTTCGGGCTTCGATGAACCAGGCCAGGTTTGACGCGCTCGATCGGTACCGGACGAGCAACCTGTTCACCGAAGCGGAACGGGCCGCGCTGGATTACGCCACGGAGCTAACGAAGGAGAAGAAAGTCGAACCCGAGACGTTCGCACGCCTGGCGCGCCATTTTTCGGAACGTCAGATCTGCGAGATTATTTGGCTCGTGGCGACCGAGCATGTCTATAATCTGACCAACATCGGCCTGAACATTCCTTCGGACATGCTCTGCGATATTCGCTTGAAGAATAAGGCTGAGGCGCGGAGCCAAGAGATGTGAATGAATCCGCGGCATAGTTAGATGCCAGTTGCTCTCAAGGTAATGAGGAACGAACTCAAGCTCAGGATTTGGCGCAATGAAGGGATCGGTGAGTTCCTTCATGTCTGCAATTGCGCGCACCCGAATTCCAAGGTACTCCATCAGTCTTTAGCCCTTTGTTTCGTTGAGCAAGGTGCTTACAAAGTAAGCCATTGTGGTGTGACCTATTCAGTGGGTGAGGGTGCGCTGCTTGTTGCTCAGTCAGGTGAGTTTACTTCTTGCGAGGATTTTGAGGGCAGAGCGAAATACCGAGTTTTTCTGTGCGACCCAAAGGCGTTGGAGACAATTGCTGAAGAAACTGGGAACCGTATCAGAGGGGGTCGAATCTTTCAGAGTCCGTTTGTTTGTGATGAACCTCTGGGTCGGGTTTTCTTGAAATTCCACACTGAAATGGATTCAAAACCATCTGCGCTGGAGAGTTCGTCGCTTTTGCGGGAATTGGTGGGTGCGATGATCCTCCGATTTGGCAACCGTCGTGCCGATTTGTTAAGGCTTGGAAATGAGCGTTGGGCAGTCAAGCGCGTGAGAGATTATCTTGAAGCCTCCTATACAGAAAACGTGACCTTGGAGGAACTCGCACGCATCTGAACATGAGCGCATTTCATTTGAACAGAGTGTTTCGAAAAGAAGTCGGACTTCCGCCCCATGCATACCAGACTCGTGTTCGATTGAATCGCGCAACGGCGTTGCTCGGCCGAGGCGCTACGATTGGAGAGGCGGCGCTGAATTCCGGCTTCTTCGATCAGAGTCATTTTACCAATCATTTCAGGAAGGTTTTTGGTTACACACCTGGAGTCCATCGTAATGGGCTTGCGTCCGGCATCAATAACCTCCAAGACCAACGGAAGCGCCTTTGCTGTAGTGTGCAATGACGACTCGGCCGCGATGATTCGGTAGTTTCCGCGACGGCTGCTGGCATTTTTGCCCAGAGAACACGCTGCGCATCCTTTTGAATCAGGGCTGGCAGGACCCGGCAGCCTCCGTTTACGCGCCGATGAAATGAAGCATCGCCTGCGCACGCATGTCGAACGACTGCAACAGGACTAAACAACGCAAGAACATCCAAGACGATCAGCGGAGCCATCTGTAAGATTCATGTCCTGGATGCAATGGCTTGTCCGTCGTTACGACGAAAACATGACATTGAAAACTGACCGAAGAGAAAGATGAACATCGGGGAGAACATTATGTCTAAGATCAAAATCAAGACCGTCAACGGAATCGAAGAGCGCAACGTCGTTTCGAGACAAGAATCGGTTGCGGCCCGGCGGGAGTTGCTCAAGGCGGAGAAGGAATTCACGCGGCGCGGCGACGAACTGGCTCGTCAGCGGCAGGCGTTGCCGTGGGTTCGGATTGACAAGAATTATCAATTCGACGCTGACGGGGGCAAAGCGTCCCTCGCCGACCTGTTCAAAGGACGTTCGCAACTTCTCATTTACCACTTCATGTTCGGGCCTGAATACACGGCGGGCTGTAAGACCTGCTCGATGATCGCGGACGGCTTCAACGGCCTCGTCGTGCATTTGGCCAACCATGATGTGACGTTCTGGGCGGTGTCGCGTGCGCCCCTCGCAAAGCTTCAGGCTTACAAGCGGCGAATGGGATGGAGCTTCCCGTGGGCATCCTCGTTCGGCGGCGACTTCAACGCCGATTTCAACGTCTCGTTCACTGAGGAGCAACAGCGCGCGGGGGCCATTGAATACAACTACCGGCGCGAGCCAGCGTGGCAGGCGCGCAGCAACGAGGGAATGGTGAGCCACATGGAGGGAAACCCGGTAGCCGACAATGCGGCCGCGACCGGAACCGACGTGGCCACTTACATCCGCGAGAGGCCGGGCATGAGCGCGTTTGCGTTGGAGGACGGTGCGGTTTATCACACCTACTCCGCCTATGCGCGCGGACTTGATGCTATCTGGAGCGTCTATCCGTGGCTCGACCGCTCCCCCAAGGGGCGCAACGAGGACGCCGGCGTCTGGTGGCGCCGCCATGATGAGTACGACAAAGGCGGGCCGAATCATTGCTGTGGCGCTTGAATTGGCGGGCTTAGGGCGGATCAATGGCGTCGCCATCATCATCGCGGCGGAAAAAACCCTGCCCCGGCCTGAAATCACTGTCCGTTGCGCCGGTATCACCGCTATGGTCACCGGTGTTATGGCCACTATCCATTGATTGGACCGCGGCCACACTGAAACGGATAGGCCGTTATCAACCGGAAGCCGCCATACAATGCATTCACGTCAGCGGCACCCGGACCGGATACACCGATTAGGAACAGGTTGCCTTGAGGGGCTGGTCCGAATTGCGCCGGCAACCGGGTTGCTCGCAGGCGCCCGCTGGTTTCAGTCCTTCGCTCCGTAGTGCCGTATCACCTCCCGCACGGCTTCCGTGCCTCCAGCCGTTTCTGAAGCTTTCGCACCTGCTTCGAGAAGCGCCTTGACGGTTGCCGCATAATCTCCGGTGCAGCAATCCCAGCCGTGTTCTGAACCGTAAATGGCCCAACCGAGCGGCGTGCCGTGGAAATCTGCGTCGGTCACTTCCAGCGGCGGGTCATAGCGAAGGATTTCCCTCGCCATTTCGGCATTGCCATGGAAGGCTGCCCAGTGCAGCGGCGTGGCGCGATGCTGGCCGAGCGCATCCACAGGCAGACCCGCGGCGAGCATCGCCCGGACGGCAGCGAGGTTGTTATTGCGAGCGGCATGAGCGACCTGGCGGCGATAGGCGTTCGCCCGGCGCGCGACGAGGCCGGGATGCTCAGCGAGCAGAGATTTCACGCTGACCGCGTCGGCAGCCCAGCAGGCGGCGAGCAGTTTGACATCGGCTGGGCTTCGGTCCATGAGCAAACGGAACACGCTTTCGTGGCCGAATTGTTTGGCAACGTCGTGCGCAGATACATACCAGCCGAGGGCCCATTGGTAAATCGTTCCACCCGATCTTTGATTGACCATGGGAAAATACCCCTGAAATGCCTCCTTCAACAGTTCTTGCGGATCACTCATAGCTGTAACGACAATCAGCAGGCGGGCTCGGCCCTTTCCGCGGACCCGGATGCGCCCAGAACGCCACCCGAAGAAATCACAACCGGAGGCTGGCGTCAATGGAAGCGTTTGGTGTCCGCCACGTCCCCTGCCAAGCCAGCCTTTCAGATTTAATCTCCGGGAAGGCTCAGAAACCGAGGTCTTCCCCTTTGGGCTTGA
The DNA here is from genome assembly GCA_021784555.1 of bacterium. GTDB lineage: Bacteria > Verrucomicrobiota > Verrucomicrobiia > Limisphaerales > UBA8199 > JAJYHY01. Next base: position 19,132 of record JAJYHY010000057.1, on the reverse strand, counting down.
GGCTGAAGAGGTAGGCCACAAGGTCGTCCACTTGGGCATCGTTGAGGGTGCCGCGCCATGAGGGCATGTAGAGGGGTGGTGGCGGACGCTTCGGGTCCATCGCCGCAATCTCCTTTTGGCCGTCGAGGATGCGCGCCTTTAATTCCTTCTTGGTGTAGCCATCGGCCACGTGGATCAAGCCCGGCACCTGCTCGGCGGTTTTGGCATTCGGGTTGGGGACACCACCTTTGCCGGCGGGGCCGTGGCAGCCGGCGCATCCGTATTTGTGAAAGACCTCGCGTCCGCGCTCGACCGGGGTCATAAGGGCCGGCAGGCTCAAGACGACCCTCTGATCACGCAGGTGCAGGAGGAAGTCGGTCAAGGCGCGGGCCTCGGACTCGGTGAACCCAAACTGCGGCATGACGCTGCCGGGGCTAACCGCCTGCGGGTCGCGGAAATGCCGCATCATCCACTCGGGAGTCCGCCGCACGCCAACGTTGTCAAGCGCCGGTCCAATCTTGCCGCCGTGGCCGCCGATGGAGTGGCAGGCGATGCATCCCTTCTGCTCGAACAGGCGCTGGCCTTCGCTGCTGCTGGGAATGACCTTCATCGACGCATAATAGCCCGGCACCTGCTCGCCGGTCTGGCTGAGCATGAACATCGTAATGGCCTCGAGGTTGGTCTCGGAGAATTTCTGGGGCGGCATCGCGGAGCCGGGCGTGACCGAAGCGGGGGACAGGAAGTGTTTGCGCAGCCACTCCGGAGAGCGGCGCGCGCCTACGTTATCCAGGTCTGGCCCGATGTTGCCACCGACGCCGTGGAGCTTATGGCAGCCCCGGCAGCCGCGGTCTTCGAAGAGCTGTTCGCCGCGGGCCAATTCGGGAGCGGCGGGATCATCGGCGGCCTGGTGGCATTGGCCGCAGGAGGCCTGGATGTATTTGAGCGGGAGCATCGGCTCGTCCCAATGCGGCACGTCGCCATGCGCATCGGCGACGGTGGTGGCGCGGCCCTGGCCGCGGTGGCAGATGGTGCAGCCGAACTTTTCGAACGGGTGCTCGTCGTGGAGGGGGTGGTAGCCCAGCGGCTCCGGGTAGCCGGCGTAGCTGGGGTCGTCCACGGCAAGATGGCAGGTGGTGCATCGGTCCACGCGGTGGAGTTCCGGCAGGAGGATCTGGTGGATTTCCACCGGCGTGGTCTCGGCCAGCAGCTTTTCTTGCGGCGTTGACGCGCGGCGGATTTCCTGCTCGATATACTGGCGCTGGTAGGTCTTCCAGGGACGGGAGGTATCCTTGTAGAAACCGACGACGACCAGCAGGCTTACCAGCAGACCCAGGGCGGTGAACCAGCCGTAGAATTTGCGCATGGAAAGATCGTTCATGGGATTAAGGGCCTTCAGTTACCGCGGGGGGTTGTTTCCAAGGCTCGACCCAGCCCCAGTTCGGGCCGCGGAAGAACGTGCCGATGACGGTGAACACCACGGCGGCCACCAGGCAGAGCGTAAAGATGGTGTTGGCCACGGCGCGCTCGCGGGCGAACCAGCGGCCGATGCCCGCGCGCTTGCGATCCAGGTACGGCAGCAGCAGCAACGCCGTCACGAGCAGGCCCGGCACGACCACGCCGCCCCAAAACGCCGAGTGGCTCACCAATTCCTGCAGACCGAGGAAATACCATGGCGCCTTGGCCGGATTGGGGGGATGCACGGGGTTGGCAAATTCCTCGAGGGGCGCGTTCCAGAAGATGGCCAGGAACAACACCACCGCCACGACCAGCAGAAACAGCAACAGCTCGCGGAACACAAGGTGCGGCCAAGCGGATACCTCTTCTTCAGGGTCCTTTCCAACCTGGGGCGTTGTCCCACGCGCAAGCTCCATCAGGCCGTAAGTCTTATTGGCCGGCAACTGACCGGACTCGACCTGCTCGACGAGGTCGCCCGGCTCATCGGGGCGCGATAAGCCGCCGTCTTTGCGCACGCGCCACAGGTGGACGGCGATCATCAGGCCGGCCACACCGGGCAGCACGATAATATGCAGGGCATAGAACCGAATCAGGGCTTCCTGTCCGACCGTATGGCCGCCAAGCAGCAGGAACCGGAGCTTCTGACCAACGAGGGGGGCGTAGCCGGCGATGCTGGTGCCGACCGTGATCGCCCAATAAGCGAGTTGATCCCAGGGCAGCAGGTAACCGGTAAAGCTCAGAGCCAGCGTCAGCAGAAACAGGCCCACACCCAGCACCCAGTTAAATTCGCGCGGGCGTTTGTAGGCCCCGGTATAAAAGACGCGGCACAGGTGCAACAGCACGAAGACTACCATTAAGTGCGCCGCCCAGCGGTGCATGTTCCGGATGAGCAAGCCGGCGGAGACGACGAACTGCAGGTCCTTCATGGAGTTATAGGCCTGGTCCGTGCTCGGCACGTAGTAAAACATCAGCAGCACGCCGGTGGCAATGAGTATCAGGAACAGATACAGCGAAATGAGCCCCAACCCCAGGGTGTAGCCGGGGCGCAGCGATCGGCGGCTGACCTTCGCCGGCTGCACGTGCAGCAGGAAGCTGGAGATCATCGCCCGCGACCGTTCGAGCCTGCTCTCAGGCAGTCCGACGCGGAAGATGGAGCGGCCGACGCGTGTCCGTTCAAAGGATTTCCAGAGGCGCTTGACCAAAGGAGGCTTCATACAACGAGATACTTGTCACCGTTAACGACGCGGCTTTTGTCCACTACCAGGCGCTGGTCCTTGCTCAAGGTCACCAGGAACCAGGGCAACGGGCGCGGGGCGGGCCCGCCGATAACCTTGCCTTGGTTGTTGAAGAGGCTGCCATGACAGGGGCAATGGTAGCCGGTCTTGATGCGGTTGACGGTGCATCCCAAATGCGTGCAAACCGCCGACAGACAGCGGAAGGCATTGCCCTTGCGGATAATGAAGACCCGTTCGTCTTCGAGGAACGTTACCGAGCCGTCCGCGTAATCCTCCGGTTTGCCCGCCTTGAAACGCTGGCTGGGCTCATAGAGGACATTAGGCACTAGAAACCGCACGGCAGCCATCGCCGAGGCCGCACTGGCGAGCGTGGCCGCTATCCAGCCCAGGGTGAGCTGAAAAAAACCGCGGCGGGGGATTTCATTGCTGGGAATGGAGGAGTTCATTTCTTCATTTCACAAAAAGCGTTTCGGGATACCGGACTGCGGCCGGGCCAACCTCGGGCGGTTGAGCAAAGGCCGCGAGCGCACCCGGCCAGGACCCCCCCCGTGAGAACCACGAGAAGGACACAAAGGGCAGCACGGGAAGCATCTCTCATTGACACCGTTGGCTTTAGCCCGGCGAGCGCGCTCGCCCGCCGGGACGAGGCAACTGTTTCAACAGTTCTCTCCCCTCCAGCAGATCCTCGAGAGTAAACTGTTGAAACAGTTATCCCGGTGCCACGCACCAGGCGGTTCACCGGGCTAAAGCCAACGGTGTTAATGGAAGACAAACCGTCCAGACTCCGGGGTAATGACGGGATGCGCTCAAAGGCCGCGGCCCACCCAGATTTTACTCGACGTTGTGCGCCGGCGCGATTAGGCTTTGGTGGATGCAGGCGAATTTCAGGGAATTGCCGGCCCGTTGCGCGCCGATAGCCGAACGGCTGAGGAAGGTGCTCGAGTTGATCGTCGAGCGGTATCAGCCGGAGAAGATCATTCTCTTCGGCTCCTATGCTTATGGCACGCCGCACCGGGACAGCGACGTGGACTTGCTCATCGTCAAGCAAAGCGAGGCTAGCCGTTACGAGCGCGGTCTCGCGGTTCGCCGAAGCTTCGCGGAAGCGCGAGAAGGGATAAGCTTCAGTCCCCTGGTGCGCACACCGGGCGAGCTGGAAGAACGGCTGCGCCTGCGCGACCCGTTCATCGGGGAAATCATTAACACAGGAGTTGTTCTGTATGCAGCCGCCTGAACGGAAAATCATCGAGGAATGGTTTGAATTTGGCCAGAGCGATTTCGAGTGCGCTGAGTTCCTGCTCAGCCAGGGTGTGTTCCCCGAGCAGGCGATGGAGCGTCTCCAACAAGCGGAACTAATTGCGCTCATTCGCTCCCTCATGCCGGCACCAACTCCACCCGCTCCATCGTGATGGCGCCGGTCGGGCAGCGCGACGCACACAGGCCGCAGCGGATGCAACGGGTTTCATCCTTGATGATCGCGCTCTGCTCGCCTGGCTTGGGCACGCGCCCATACCGCGCCAGAAACGCGGCCGTGAGTTTCTCGTCGCCCCGTAAACGGGCGGCGTCCACCAGCCGCAGACAAGATTCCGGGCAGATATCGGCGCAGCCGCCGCACAGGATGCACTCGTCGCCGTTGAACACGGGACTGATGTGGCATTTCAGGCAGCGAGCCGCCTGCCGCCGGGCGTCCGGTTCGGGGTAATTCTTCTCCACTTCGGCAATGCCAATGCGCCTGTCCAGCGGCAAGGTGGGCGGGGGACGGCGCACCAGTTTTTCGTAATCCGGCTTCATCTGGTATCGCCGGCGGTCGTAAATCGTCAGTTTCGCTTTCTGCGCCTGGACGGGTTCACGTCCGGTGAGGAATTTGGTGATTGATCGGGCGGCTTTCTTGCCTTCGGCGATGGCGGTGATGATGAGCCGCGGCCCGAAGGCGACATCGCCGCCGGCAAACACGTCGGGCCGCGAGGTGCCCATCGTGGCCGGATCGGTCTGGAGCGTGCCCCGCGCGGTCACTTTCAAGTTGTCTTCCGGACGTGCCCATGACAGGTCCGCCGCCTGGCCGATGGCCAGCACAACGGTGTCGCAATCCACCTTTTCCTCGCTGCCCTCAATGAACTGCGGATTAAACCGGCGGTTCTCATCGAAGACACGGCTGCACTTTATCAACTCAATGCCAGTGGCCTTGCCGTCGCGGCCAAGAATCCGTTTCGGCCCAAAACGGGTGTGAAGCCGGATGCCCTCCCGTTCGGCCTCCTCGATTTCCTCTCGCGCGGCGGGGATTTCATCGAGGTTCTCCAGGCAATACATGTGTACTTCTGGCACCCCTTTTCGAATCGCTTCTCGCGCCACGTCCAGCGCCAGACGCACCTCATCCGGCGCCTCCGCATCTTTCGCGGTCAGGTCCTCCAGCGCCGCGGCCGCCTGATGCAAGGCCGCGCGCAGTTCGGCCTCGCTCATCCCCGCGAACTTTTCCGCCTGGCGGACGACCGAACGGGCCACGTCGAAGGCAACGTTGCCGCCGCCGATGACCACGACCTTGCGGCCCAGTGTCACCCGGTAGCCGAGGTTGACATTGAGCAGGAATTCAATGGCGCGCAGCACCCCGTCCAACTGGACGCCCTCAATACTCAACTCGCGGCTCCTGTGGGCCCCGATACCCAGGAACACGGCCTCAAAACCTTGCTCCTTAAGGTCTTCCAGCAAGAAGTCCGCCCCGAGTTTCTCATTGAGGCGAATCTCCACACCCAAGGACTCGATGGCTTCAATCTCCGCCCGGACAATCTCCCGCGGCAACCGGTATTCGGGCACCCCGAGTACCAACATGCCGCCCGCGACCTGGTGCGCCTCGAATACCGTCGGCGCAAAGCCCATCAAAGCCAGTTCGTGCGCGCAAGACAGCCCCGCCGGGCCTGCCCCGACCACCGCCACCTTCCGCCCGGCCCCGATCCGCTCGCGGCGCGGGTCGCGCAACTGAGGATAAACGCGGCCCAAGTCGAAGACCTCCGACTCGACGCCGAACTTCTCGCAGACAAACCGCTTGAGCGCCCGAATCGAAATGGAGGTATCGATTGCGCCCCGGCGGCACTTGGCCTCGCATGGGGCCGCGCAAACGCGACCGCAGATGGAGGCGAAGGGATTGGGTGTGCGGGCAATGACGTAGGCATCTTCGTAGCGCCCCTCGGCAACTGCCTGGACATAACCGCCGGAGTCCGTGCGGACCGGACAACCTTCCCGGCAGAGGACTTGGCGCGTGAAGTAATTCAGGTCTGGCACTTCGATGGGATAGGTCGCGGCCATGGAATGGACTTTCGTTGCGAGTAACATAGCGCCCAGTGGGGAGGGCTTGCGGAAGGCGGCGGGGCCGAGGGGCAAAGCTCGGCCCCGCCGATGCCACCCTCACTGATCGTCAAACTCTTTGTGAACCTGGGCAATTTTCTTTTCCTCGACCGCTTTCTTGCTGGCCGACATCTTCGCCAGTTTCGAATCGAGCAGCGCCTTCTTGCGGACGCTGGCATCGTACACCAGGAACTCGTAGATCTTCTTGGCATTTCGCCGGCTGATGCCCGATCCGGGCTTATACATCATGCGCTTGATGTAGCGGGACCACTCGTCCGGTGTCGCGAAGTCTGAATTGATCGGACGGCTCAGCCTGTGGCACTTGGAACAGGTGTGCTCGAAGATCTTGTACCGTCCTTGGATGGCTTCGGGATACTTGGAAACATTAATAAACGCGGGGCCCTGATCAAAGCGCGCGAGGGTAGCCGCGTCGAGTGCTTGCGCCTGTGCCGCGGCGGCCGCTGCTATCACGAGCGCCGCGACGCCCAAAGTGATGATTTGTTTCTTCATTTTTCGACTGCTTTCTAATTCGTTCTAAATTCCGCGAACTGCACGCCTCCGCTGCCTGGCCAATTCCGCCGGGCCTGGCTTCGTCGCTGGCGTGCTTCTCATTTCGCCAGCCATCATACGCGATAACTCCACTTCGCCGCTACTTGCCGGTTGGCTTTCTCTGCTTGGCGGTTGGCGTGCCACTTCGAAACGTTTGGCAACTTGCATCCCCTCGTCACTCCGTTCGTCCACCCCCGGCATCGCTCCCGTGCCCTGAAAACGGCGCGAGCCACACCCACCTGAAAGAGGCGAGAGTGGCCCGTGCTGGAAGAGAACCCTGACCGATTAGCGGTGGGTTGTGTCAACCAAGACTCTGGCGCTCAGAACCCATAAGAAAGCTGGAACACGTATTGGTTGTGGGCCTGATCGGGATCGTTGCTGCTTGGGAACTCGTAGTCGCCTTCGAAGAGCAGGGTGTCGGTAAAGTAATATACGTAACCCACGGTGTAGCGGTCCGTCTTGGTGCCCAGGCCATCGTTCACGGTGTCGTAGCGACCTACCAATTCGACGTTATTGATCACGGGCAGATCGAGGTTCAGTCCGGCCAGTTTATAGCCGCCCTGTACCCACCAGCCCCGCGGGTGGATTGTCCCCGAGTCGGCTGTCTCGGCCCAGGAGTTGATGTACTCTCCCTTCAACTCGACGTAGGGGCTGATGTGGACGGCGGCATCAATAACGGCCGCGGACCACAGGTGTTGATCCGCGTCATCCCAGGTACCCGACTGGCCCGAAACGCCAAGCTCCAGATCGTAGTGCGGCTTGAAGGGATAAAACCAGCCAATCCGGCCGCCGCCGCTGGGTGAGCCGTGAAGATTGAGGCGGTTGCCGTTAGAGTCGAAGCCCACGTTGCTATCGAGGTCCAACTGATCGGCATTGGCCGTGCCATCCGCCGAACTGGGTCCATTAACCCCGTAAACCGAATAGGTGACCATCTGGCCCGTTTGGCCCATGGGCACTGAACCGCGCAGTTGCACGCCCGCGCCATTTGAGGGCAGCACGCCACGGGGAAGCGGATCATCCGGGATCTTGTTCAACCAGCCCGCGCTGCGCTCGGTGTAGGTTCCCAAGGGCAGCAGCATGTAGCCGCCGACGAGGGTCACATAGTCGTTGAGCAGATAATCGAGTTGCCCGAAACTCAGGTCGAAGCTCGTGCTGGCGCCCGGGTCGGTGCTGCCAGGGCGGTTGTCACTCAAGGTGGTGTCGAATCCGGCCTCGAAGAGGATGTCATCGCCTGCGCGATAGAGGAAGATGGGCGCGAAGTCCGCCAGGCCGAATGAGCCGTGCGAGCCGTCCACCTTGCCGTACTGCACCTCGGCGTCACCGACCATGGTGAAGTTGTGGCTGGCGCTTGGTCCGCTGGGCACCGGCACCGTCGGCTGGACCTGTGCGGCGGCTTGGGCTTGTTGAATCGCGTTGGTCACCGCGACCTGGGTTTGGCCCAACTGCTGTTGCATCTGGCGGATTTGTTGTTGATCGCGGGCGTGGACCTGCTGGTCCCGCGCGTGGGTTTGTTCGAGCGCCTGCACTCTCTCGTTCAATTGCTGGACGAGATTGCTCAGCGAGTTGAAGTCGGAGTCGCTGATGGCTCCCGCGGCGCGGGGCGGCAAGACAAGGCCCAGCGCGATAGAGGCGGTGGCCCCGAAAATGAGCGAGCGAGTATTCATGGATTTCATGGTGGAATTCAATCGCTTATTGGCCCGCGTCTGCCTGGAGGTACCTGAGAATTGCCCGCGCCTGGACGGCGGGCAGGTTGGCCCGAACCCGCATGTGCATCATGATCGTCTTCCACTGCGACGCCGTCCACTCCGTGGGATAGCGTTCGGGGTGGCAACGATTGCAATTGATGGCGTACAATGTCGCGCCCGAGAGCCTCTTGACCACCTTCTTCTTTGCCTTCCGAGCCGTTTTATGACTCACCGGCTTGGGGTCGGCTTTGGCAACCGTCTGTTGTTTGTTCCCTGCCTTTTTCTCCGGCTTGGTATTGGCGCCTATCACAAGGGTCAAGGACGCCCCCAAGGCCGCCGCCGTGACCAGCGCCACCAAGGCGCCGGTCCGCAACCGCCATTTGAATGAACCGAGACGTTTCATAGTGTTTTCCTGGTTTTGTGTTGTTATTCTTTCTTGTGCTCGAAGCGCTCCCCGCCAGCAGTGCCGCTTCCACCGAGTTTTTCGGGGCCTCGGCCGCCCGCGGGCAGGCCGTGCGCCTTCTGGGGAACGTAACCGCAGTTTCGCGGTTCGCTTGAGCGCATGTCGAGTGGGATAATAGGAGAGAACGCGCTCTGCCCGCCTCCTGCCGGTTGGCTTTTTCTGCTTGGCTATTGGCATAGGGTTGGGCGGAGATGACAGCCGGAAGAAACACCGGCACGGAAAAGAGGCGGCCAGCACACCGGAGAATGGCCGGGACGCGGAACCCACGGCACGCGCCAACTACACGGCACCCCTTTCCGTGTGCTCCGTGTATTCCGTGGTTCGCTCTTGTCTTGTGTATTTCGCGGTCCCTACCCCGCCACGAGCGGTCTCTCAGCGGGACGAGGGCTCTCGCAACGAGGCGCGGTATTCGGTTGGGGGCATACCGACCAGGCGTTTAAAAAGGCTGTTGAACTGGGAGATCGAACCGAAGCCGGCGGCGAACACGACCTCGGAAACGCGCATGCCGGGATCGACCAGCATTCTCTTGGCTCTCTCCACGCGCACGCGCGCCACGTATTCCGTAAGAGTCAGGCCGGTGCTCTTCTTGAACAGCTTGCAAAAGTAAAATCGGCTCACGTGAACGTGTTCCAGGACGCTGTCCAGGGTCACCGGTTCTTCGGCGTGGGCTTGGACAAATTCCTTGGCGCTGGCCACGGCCCGCGGTTCCTCGTTCGAGCTGGCGACGGCCTGACGACTCGCGTGGTCGGCGAGGTACTGTGCGAACATGCTCAGTAGCCGGACCGTCGCCTGGAATTGGTCGGTACGGACGACCGGCGTTTCGAAGTAAGCCTTGCGCGCCTTTCTCTCCCATTCGGTCCCCATCCCCCCGCCGACCATTCCAGCCACCATCCCGAAATCACGCTCCGTCGGCTCGCGGCGGAAGACCTGGCCGCTCATCAGCGTTGCCACGTGCCGGCCCTCGACGAGCACGGGCACCGACACCACCGTCAGACCGGCGTAACAGGAGAGTTGCTGGACGGTGAGTTTCCGGGCGGTGTTGCCTTGGAGACGTCGCTCGGTGTCCAGACAGGCCTCGCAGCCGGCGGGACTGGAGGCCACCAGACTGCAGAAGGCATTCTCCGTGGGGCCGAAGCAAAGCCTTTGGCTTGCTCCACACGGCGGCGAAAGCTTGAGCGATACGCCCGTCGCTTTCCGAAATGCCGCCTCGTATTCCCGAACCTCGGGCAGCCGGATCAGATCGTCAAAAAGTGGGCCTTTCACCCCAAAATAGTCGCTGGAAATGGAGCCGGTGGCAAGCCTCGATTTGGCAGTGGCATCGTAGTATGTTTGAGGCCGATGATTATGACCGATCTCGAGAAAAACATACTGCGCTCGCTCCTTGAGTTGGAGCAAGCCGTGAGGGACATGCCGGCAGGCCCTAAGCCGAGTCTGCAGCCGCTCTTTGCCCGGCTCGATGAGCAGACGCGACAACTGCCCAAAACCACGGACCCGGACCTGCTTCACTACCTGCATAAGAAGAGCTATGAAAAGGCGCGGCTCCTCCTCCAGGGCCGTGACGCCCAGAATGCCCTGGGCACTTGCGGGCATTGACGAGATTCCCGACCCGTGTGAGACCGCTTCCGATGCAGGGCTCGACAATGCTCGACGACACGATAGCCGCCATCGCCACGCCCCTGGGCGAGGGTGGCCTGGCGGTCATCCGTCTCTCCGGCCCTCAGGCCCTGGCCATCGCTGACCGTTGCTTCGTTCCCGCCGGCAAGGCTGCCGCCAAACCCTCATTGGCCGGGACCCACACGTTGCACTACGGTCATGTCATGCGCCAGGGAAGGCCCGTGGATGAAGCGTTGGTCGCCGTTATGCGCGCCCCGCGCAGCTTCACCCGCCAAGACGTGGTTGAAATCACCTGCCACGGCGGCATTCTCCCCGCAAAGCTCGTTCTCGAGGCGGTCTTGGAGAAGGGCGCGCGGCTGGCCGAGCCGGGCGAGTTCACCCGGCGCGCCTTTCTCAATGGCCGCCTCGACCTGGCCCAGGCCGAGGCGGTGGCGGACCTGATCGGCTCTCGCACCGAGCTGGCGCTCCAGGCCGCCAACGAGCAACTGGGCGGCAAGCTTTCGAAACGCATCAACGACCTCCGCGAGCAAGTGCTCAATATCCTCGCCCACCTTGAGGCTCACATCGACTTCCCCGAAGAGGACATTGCGCCCGACACCCGCGAAGAGCTTCTCGCCCGGCTGGAACGTGGTATCGGCTTTATGGATGAATTGCTCCGCACCGCCGACGAGGGCCAACTTCTCCGCCGCGGCCTTCGCGCCGCCATCATCGGACGGCCCAATGCCGGCAAATCGAGCCTCCTCAACCAACTCCTCGGACGCGACCGCGCCATCGTCTCCGCCATCCCCGGCACCACTCGCGACACCATCGAAGAGACGGCGAACGTCCGCGGGCTGCCAGTCGTTTTCATCGATACCGCTGGTCTGCGCGAGGCCAAAGATGAGATCGAGGTCGAAGGCATTCGCCGCACCCGGCAGGCCGTGGAGCGGGCGGAGTTGATCCTGCACGTGTTCGACGCCTCCGAACCGCTGACGGAAACCGACGAACGTTATCTCAGGCAGGTCGCGCCCAAGAAACGCATCCTTGTCCGCAACAAAATCGACTTGCCTGCCCGGCTGCATCTCCCCTCCGTCTGGACCTCAACCACGGTTGGGCCCGCGGGCGCCGCGCCGCGCCTCTCCGCCGTCTTGGACGTTTCCTGCTTGACGGGACGGGGCATCGAACCACTCAAAGACGTCATCAAGGAGCTGGCCTGGTCGGGTGAAATCAAGGCCGAGATGCTTGAAGTCATGATTAATGCCCGGCACCAGGACGCCCTCAACCGCGCCCGTGCCGCCGCGCTCCGCGCCCGGGATGCGCTGCTCGAAGGACTGACCCTCGAGTTGGTGGCGATGGACCTGCGCATCGCCGTCAACGCCGTTGGTGAAATCGTCGGCAAAACCGCGACCGAAGACCTCCTGGACGCCGTGTTTTCTCAATTCTGCATCGGGAAGTAGCCTCAAGACTCCTGATGCTGTCCTGTGGCCCAGAGCTTCAGTGGCACGGCGCTCCCCTGGAACTTGTTGTTGGGGCCGGGGCGTACTTATTGACAGGAGGCCGAAGCGACGCCAAGATATTTCGGTCTATGGCGAAATGTGGGAAATTGGCCAATGCGACAGTTCATGAACATCACTAAGGCCTTGGCGGACGAACACCGGGTGCGCGCGCTCTTGGCCTTGCGCGGGGGCGAGTTGTGCGTCCCATTGCCCGGACAGCGTGACCGAATTCATATCGTTCCAGGAGCTCCCCATTGCATCGGGCGTTAACCACTAATCGCACTGAGAGGCATCATTGACTTACAAGGAGGCTATCGAGTTTCTTTATGACTTGCGCTGGTTCGGCGTGAAGCTGGGCCTGGCGAACACGTTTAAACTGGCGGCGTTGGCGGGCATGCCGCAAAACGGGCTGAGGTTCATCCACGTCGCCGGGACAAACGGGAAGGGCTCGACCTGCGCCATGCTCGAGAGCATTTACCGGCGGGCGGGCTTGCGGGTGGGATTGTTCACCTCGCCGCATTTAGTGAGGTTCAACGAGCGCATCCAGGTAAATCGGCGGCCCATCAACGACGACGACGTGGCCGGCCTGGTGGCCCGGGTGCGGCCTCTGCTCAAAGAATTCCCCGAGGAGCAGCACCCGACCTTCTTCGAAGTGGTGACGCTGGTGGGCTTGCTCTACTTCGCCGCGCGAAAGTGCGAGCTGGTGGTGTGGGAAACCGGGATGGGCGGACGGCTGGATGCGACCAATATCGTTACGCCATTGGCCAGTGTTATTACCAATGTCCAGTTCGATCACCAGAAATGGCTGGGGGAAACCCTGGGCAGCATTGCGTCTGAGAAGGCGGGCATTATCAAGCCGGGTATCCCGGTCATCACCGGGGCGTTCGAGCCGGAGGCCCTCCATGTGATCGTGGAGGCCGCGCGCCATCAGAACGCCCCGCTTGCCATCGTGATGCCGTCAGAACGCAGCCGCCCGCCTTTGGATGAACTCCACCTGCCGCTGCCCGGCCACCACCAGAAGATGAATGCGGCGGTGGCGCTGGATACCGTTCGGACCCTTGCGGACATTCTCCCCGTGAGCGACGCGGCCATCCGCGAGGGGCTTGGGGGCGTGGAATGGGCCGGGCGCTTGCAGCGGCTGGCCGAGCCTTCGGGGCGGGTTGTGTTGCTCGACGGGGCGCACAACGTCGGAGGGGCCGAAATGCTGGCGGCCGCGCTCAAGGAGTATTACCCGGAACAAAGGCCTTGCCTTGTGCTTGGAATCCTGCGCGACAAGGATTGGCCGCGGATGTGCGAACTGCTCGCCCCATTGGCCTCCCGTATCCTCCTGGTCCCGGTGCATAGCACGCGCAGCGCCGAGCCCCATGGCCTGGCCGAAGCCTGCCATCGCGCCAACCCGCGGGCGCGCGTCTCAGAGCACTCCACGCTTGGCGTGGCGCTGCAAGACGCGGCGGACGAACCGTTCGTGACGATCGCCGGCTCGCTTTACCTGGTGGGAGAGGCGATGGAATTGTTGCACGTCTCGCCGGCGGCGGGGGGTTCGGAACGCGGCCTGAACGACTGGGCCGCCTCAATCCAGCCGCCGCCTAAAACCAGGTCGTCCTGATAAAACACGGCCGCCTGGCCCGGGGTGATGGCGCGCTGGGGCGCATGCAATTTCACCCGGGCGCGGCCGCCCTCCAGTGGGATAAGGGTAGAAGGGGCGCCGGGATGATTGTAACGGAGCTTGACATTTGCCTCCAGGGCGCCGGGCGGTTCTTCAAATGGAATCCAGTTGCAGCCTTGAATCTCAAACTCGTCGCGCAAGAGGCAGGAGTCCTCCCCTACCACGACGCGGTTGGTGTCCGGGTCGAGCTCAAGGACGAAGAGCGGTTTGGGTGAGGAAATGCCCAGCCCTCTGCGCTGGCCGATGGTATAGAACTCGATGCCGTCGTGATAGCCCAGGAGCCTCCCCCGGACATCGACAATCTCGCCCCGATGCTTTTCGAGGAGCTTGGCCTGCTGAAGGAACTTGCCATAATCGTCGTCGGGGACAAAACAGATCTCCATGCTTTCCTGTTTGTCGGCCGTCTTGAGCTGGCAACCGCGGGCCACCTCTCGCGTGTCGGCTTTGGTCTTGTCGCCCAGCGGGAAGAGGGCGCGCCGGAGCTGCTCCTGCCTCAGAGAGAACAGGAAATAACTCTGATCTTTGCGCGGGTCGCGGCCCCTCTTCAGGAGAATGCGGCCGTCTTCGCGCCGTTCGAGCCGGGCGAAGTGGCCCGTGGCAACATAATCGGCGCCGAGCTGATCCGCGCGGTTTATGAGGCGGCCAAACTTGAGATTCTGATTGCACAAGACGCACGGGTTGGGGGTGCGTCCGGCTTTATACTCCCGGGCAAAGTAGCCAATCACCTTGGCCTGAAACTCCGCCGCCTCGTCAATCAGATAATAGGGGATTCCAAGCTTATGACAAACCGCGCGGGCATCCGTCACTGCCTGCGGCCCGCAGCACTTGTCTTCCGCCCGCGAAACACAATCCTGCGGCCAGAGCTTGAGCGTCACCCCGACCACGTCGTAGCCTTGCTCCAGCAACAAGGCGGCGGCGGCCGAGGAATCGACCCCGCCGCTCATGCCAACGAGCACGCGCGGCTTCTTGTTCTTTGCGGATGAGATCTCCTGCAAATTCGGCATATCTTCTCTAATGCCAAAGAATTTCATCCAATCCGGCGGCCGGCGCAAGGAGGGCCGCTCCGAAATGTAGGACGGTCGGACAAGTCTGACGGGGCCTGTCTTAAAGTCTATAAAGAGAAAGTCTGAGGCCCCCTCGCTAGACTGTTACGGGCAGCGGGCGGTAGGGGTGGGACCCATTGAGCCAGCCGGGACCATAAGCAAGGTTTTGTCAGGCGTGGGTTTAGGCGGGGAGCCTTCCGCTGGAGCAGCCGCCCCGGAAGGCTCTCCGGCTATGCCTTCGATATGGAAGTTCGGGTGCCGACGCTGGCGACAACTGGCGGGCAGTTTATGGGAGCAATTCTGGGAGGACCGGATTCTAGACGAATCGGCGATGCTTTCGTTTTATCTCATTCTGGCGATTTTTCCGCTGCTCCTGTTTTTGGTGTCGCTGCTGGGGGTTATACTGCAGCAATCAGGCGCCGCCCTCCACCAGGCCCTGGAACATTACCTCATCCGTGTGGCTCCGGCCTCGGCGCCGGGAGTTATTGACTCGACCCTGGCGGGGATTCGGCGTGGCTCAAGCGGAGGGACGCTTTCACTGAGCCTGGTGTTCAGCCTTTGGGTTGCTTCCAGCGGCTTCGCGGCAGTCATCGACGCACTGAATGCCGCCTACGACGTGAAGGAAACGCGCCCCTGGTGGAAGCAGCGCCTGGTGGCGCTGGGCCTGACGTTCGGCATCGTCCTTCTGCTGGCCGCGGCGCTCATCCTGCTCGGCTACGGTGATCGGATCCCGCTGTGGCTGTCGGGCAGGCTGCATTTCGGGAGCGCATGGTTTGCGGTGGGGTGGAATGTCTTGAAGTGGCTGCTTCTGCTGGGATTTCTGCTGATGGCTTTTAATGTGCTCTACATTTACGCGCCGAACGTGGAGCGCCGGCGCTGGCATTGGCTGATGCCGGGGACGGTGTTAGGCGTGGGACTTTGGCTGCTGGTCTCCTACGGCTTCAAGCTTTATCTGGGGTTTTTCAACACCTACAACCTCACTTATGGTTCGATTGCCGCGGTGATCATCCTTCTGCTTTGGCTGTATCTGAGCGGCATCGCCATGCTCGTGGGGGGCGAATTGAACTCGGAAATCGAAAAGTGGACTGGCCGCGTCGAGCCGCCTCCCGCCGCCGGCCAAACTAGCTGAGCCGGAAATGGCCAAGGCTTCCTTGCCGCCAGAGCAACCGGTCATTCAAAGCGGCGCCAGGAACTCATTGAGGCTTGGCGCTGGCGGCCCGGCCAGTGACAAAGTCAACGTAACGCGTTGGAAACCAGGAGTGCCGTAGCGCAGATTGCAAATCTGCGCTACGGCCTCGTCACTGGCCGTGTGCTGGCAGAGCAACGGAACAGCGGCTGGCTTGCCGGAGTTGTCCCGCTTTGGTAGAGTTGCGGGGTGAGTGAATCCATAGTAACTGCTCAGGTGGTGATAGGAGCGCGGAGTCTTCTGAGCGTCCTCATCGTCCTGGGCACTGTTTGCCGGGGCCTTCCAGCATTGGCGGCGGGGTTATCAGCCGTGCGGCTGCGTTGCGAATATGCGGTCAATCCGCTTGGAGTCGATGTCCCCCAACCGCGCCTTTCCTGGGAGTTGGAGGGCGGCGGGGGGGGAGAGCGGCAGAGGGCGTGGGAGGTCCTGGCGGCTGCTTCGGCGAAGGGCCTGGCGCGAGGCGATGGGGATTTGTGGGACAGTGGCAGGGTTGAATCCAGCGCAACGCTGCAAATCAAGTACCAAGGCAGGGAGTTGAAGTCGTCGGAGCAGGTGTTCTGGAAGGTGCGGGTTTGGGACGCCACCGGGGCAGCCTCCGCCTGGAGCCAGCCGGCCACTTGGACGATGGGTGTGCTCAAGCCATCGGATTGGAAGGCGGAGTGGATTGCGGCTCTGCCGGAGGCGCAAAGTTTGTTGTTGCGCGGGGAGTTCGTCGTGAAGCCGCATCTCAAGCGCGCGCTCGTGGATGTCTGCGGCGTTGGGCAGTACGAGTTGTATGTCAACGGGCACAAGTCCGGGGACGATTTGCTGTCGCCAGGATGGACGAAGTACGACAAGACCTGCCTGTATGACGCTCGCGATATAACGTCCCTTGTGCGGGAGGGACAGAATGTTGCCGGCCTGATACTTGGCAATGGGATCTACAACGTTCGCGGCGGGCGCTACACCAAATTCACCGGCTCCTTTGGCCCGCTCAAGGCAATTGCCCACATCTGCCTGCAATATGAGGACGGCTCGACCGAGGCAGCGGGCACGGATGAGCGGTGGCGCGCCGCCGCCGGCCCCATCACTTTTTCGTCCGTTTATGGCGGTGAAGATTACGACGCCCGCCTGGCCCAACCCGGTTGGGATCAGCCCGGCTTTGACGCCAGCAAGTGGCAGCCGGCGCAAGTTGTCAGCGGACCCGGCGGAAAACTCCGCGGCCTTTCTTGCGCCGCCCCGGCCATCCGCGCCTTCGAGGCCCTGGAGCCTGTTCGGATAAACCGGCTCCGGGAGGGGGTGTCGGTCTATGACCTGGGCCAGAACGCGGCCCTGATGCCTCGGCTCGCGGTGAAGGGCCCGCGCGGGACGGTCGTTCGTATTATCCCGGCGGAGCTGGTGAAACGGGATGGATCGGTGGATCGGAGCTCGTGCGGCGGGGGGATGGCCTATTGGCAATACACGCTGGCGGGCGGCGAGACTGAATATTGGTTTCCAAAATTTTTCTACAGCGGCTGCCGCTATTTGCAGGTGGAGTGTACGGCGCCGCAGGGGATGGCCATGCCGGTCGTTAAATCGCTCGAAGGGGTGGTCATCCATTCTTCTTCGACGCCGGTGGGGGAGTTCGAATGCTCGAATGATTTGTTCAACCGCATCTGGCAGCTCATCCGTTGGGCGCAGATGAACAACATGATGAGCCTGATGACCGATTGTCCGCATCGGGAAAAGCTGGGGTGGCTGGAGCAGGATCATCTCAACGGTCCGTCTCTGCGTTACAATTTCGATCTAACCCGGCTCTTCGCCAAGGCTGAGAACGACATGGCCGACTCGCAGCGCGAAAACGGGCTTGTCCCCGACATTGCCCCGGAGTACGTCCGGTTCCAGGGCGGGTTTGTCGATTCGCCCGAGTGGGGCAGCGCCTTTATCCTTGTGCCCTGGCAGCAGTACGAGTTTACGGGCGACCTCGACCTGTTGCGCCGGCACTACGAGGCGATGAAACGCTACGTCGCCTACCTGGGCAGCCGCAGCGCCAACCACATTGTCTCATACGGGCTGGGCGATTGGTATGACCTTGGCCCGCGCCCGCCCGGCTACGCCCAATTGACCCCGATCCCCCTGACCGCAACGGCCTTTTACTACTACGACGCCTGGGTTCTCTCCAAAACCGCCGCCCTGCTTGGAAAGTCGGAGGATGCCGCACGGTTTCGGGCGCTGGCCGAGGGAATTCGCGCCGCGTTCAACCGCAAATTCTACAATCCCCAGACCGGCCAATACGCGACCGGTTCGCAATGCGCCAACGCGCTCCCACTGGTCATGGGCCTGGCTGAACCGGAGTGGCGCGCGTCGGTGCTCCGGGGTCTGGTCAACGACATCCGCAAGCGCGGCAACGCCCTGACGGCCGGAGACGTCGGCTACCGCTACGTGCTGCGCGCATTGGCGGAAAACGGGCGTTCCGATGTGGTCTTCGACATGAATAATCAGTCCGAAAAACCGGGTTACGGCTATCAGCTCAAAATGGGCGCCACCAGCTTGACCGAGGCCTGGGATGCCGGGCGCGCGTCCTCGCAGGACCATTTCATGCTCGGCCAGATCATGGAGTGGTTCTATCACGACCTGGCGGGCATCGGCTGCGATCCGACCGGGCCGGGGTTCAAGAAGATCGTCATCAAACCGAATGTGGTGGGCGACATTTCTTGGGTGAAGGCCAGCTACCATTCGGTTCGTGGCATGATTTCCAGCCATTGGCAGAGGGAGGGCGCGGCGTTCACGCTGGAGGTACAGATTCCGGCGAACACCACGGCCACGGTCTTTGTGCCGAGCAGGCCAGGGAGCGAAGTCACCGAGAACGGAGTGACCGCCAACCGCGGCAAGGATGTTCGATTTGTCCGGCATCAGGATGGTTGTTCGCTATTCGCCGTGGCCTCGGGCCACTATAGATTCCACTCCCGGCTCGGAGACGAAACGGGGAGCAGATAGAGTCCTTGAACATGAGAGCAGCCTGAAGATCCCAAGCCGAGCCACGCCCACAAGCAAGTGGCACTTCACCGGCTCATTGGCAAGCGCGGGGGACGCCTGCCGGGCGAAGCCGATTTCTCTCAGCAATTCTCATTTTGGCCTTAGAGAGGAGAAGAAGCGAAAGCGGCGGTCCGCGCCGCACTCCAAAGGTTGGTGCCAGGTTCGACCGGGCCGTCCCAGCCTGCGGCCTTGCCGATTCCAGGGCATCCAGATCTCGCGCAACGTTTGGGAATCTCGTGGAGCGTTTGGAGCGAAAGCGGCGGTCCGCGCCGCACTCCAAAGGCTGGTGCCAGGTTCGACCGGGCCGTCCCAGCCTGCGGCCCTGCCGATTCCAGGGCGTCCAGACCTCGCGCAACGTTTGGGAATCTCGTGGAGCGTTTGGAGCGAAAGCGGCGGTCCGCGCCGCACTCCAAAGGCTGGTGCCAGGTTCGACCGGGCCGTCCCAGCCTGCGGCC
>JAJYHY010000431.1 GCA_021784555.1 bacterium | reverse complement strand
TCGGCCGCCTTAATCCAGGCCGGCGATGGCAATCTCTACGGAACAACCTATGCCGGCGGCGCGAACTACCTCGGCACCGTTTTCCGCGCGACCACTAACGGCCTGCTCACCTCGCTTCACTCCTTCTCGGGCACCACCGACGGCGCAAATCCCGCCGCCGAGCTTGTCCAGGCCAGCGACGGCGCCCTCTACGGAACCACGTACCGCGGTGGGACCAACGACTCCGGAACCATCTTTCGGATCACGGCCAGCGGCGCCTTCACTCTGCTCTACTCCTTCACCGGTGGAGCGGACGGGTCGGCGCCGCACACGGGTCTGACGCAGGGCACGGACGGCAATTTGTACGGAACCACCCAATTGGGTGGCTCTTACGGCTTCGGCACGGTTTTCCGTATCAGCACGGCAGGCGCCTTTGCCTCCATCTACTCCTTCGGCGCCGTGACTGACAGCGACGGGGTTGCCCTTGATGGCTGGCTTCCCGCCTCCCGGCTCGTGCCCGCCGGAGGTGGGGCCTTTTATGGGAGCACCGAGGCGGGCGCCAGCGTCTTTTATGGCACGGTGTTCCGTATAACTGGCAGCGGCATCCTCAGCACAGTGAACAGCGGGGCCATCGATCCATCGGGCACGCTGGCGCTTGCAGGCGACGGCAATCTCTACGGCACAACCCTTGCCGGGGGCAGTAACGACCTGGGAACGGTCTTCCAAGTTACACCGACCGGCGATCTGGTCACCCTCTACTCCTTCACCGGCGGGGCGGACGGTGCCGCTCCGGACTCCGGGCTTCTGCTCGCCAGCGACGGCAGCCTCTACGGCACGACATCGTGGCCGGGAGCGCCCCGCACCATCTTCAGAATCACCACCGCCTCTGCCGCCCTCTTGCGGAACGCGGCCCAAACGGCGTCGCTCCATCTCGACGGTTCGGCATCAGCAACCGCCGCTGGTGGGAACCTCCACCTGACCATCAGCACGGTCGCTGGACGCAGCTACATCGTCGAGCAGAACACGACCCTCGCAAGCCGGGGCTGGGTCATCTACACGAATTTCGTTGGCGACGGCTCCGTTTTTCGGTTCGCCGTCCCTCTTGGTAAGGGACCGCGGTTTTTCCGGGTCCGCCCCAAATAGCGCCTCCGGTCTCATGATCCACAGCTTCACTCATTCTCTGGCAGCCGCAGCGGCCTTGTTTGCGGCCTACCCCTTGTCCGCCGCGGCCACGCTGCCGGGCACCAATGCCTCCCCTGGAATCTACATCGTCTTCCTTCACCGGCGTGAAACGAATGTCGATGCCGTGGTGAAGGAGTTGGGCTTCGACCCCATCGTCACGTTCCACCGGGCGCTCAAAGGATTCACCGTCGAATTGGACTCCGATATGGCGACCACATTGCGGCGGGACAACCGGGTTGCCTTTGTGGGCGAGAGCCCGGTCAAGAGCATTGTCATGCTCCGGCCAGATGCCGATCCCGCTGCGTTCGTCGAGGAATTGGGCTTGCACCCCAGATTCGTCTATGGCGCATGGAGGCGCCCGGCTTGGTTCAAGGGAGACCGGTTCAAGGGCTTCGCCTACGCGCTGGACGTCCCCACATTGATGACGCTGGACCAGGACGACCGGGTAAGAACGGTCGAGCCGGACAGTGGAAAAGTGCGCGTGACCGACCAGTACCCGGCGGGCATCATGCGGATGGGCCTGCCGAGTTTCCCGGTGCATCAAGTTACGAATACGTGGGCCGACATCATCAACGTTGACGTGGCGGTCCTGGACACCGGAATCCAGATCGACACGACGGCGCTCACCAACAAAGTGCCATTTAACACCACCGTGCATGAAGCACACCCGGCCCTGAACGTCTTTAAGGCCGTGGGGCTTGCTGACCCGGGGTATTACGGCGACGACTGGGACGGGCACGGGACGGCGATGGCAGGCGTCATCGGCGGCGCCAACGATGGACCTGACTACGGCAGCTTTAACATTGTGGGTGTCGCGCCAGGCGTGCGCCTTTGGTCCGTGCAGGTCCTTGGGCCGACCCAGAAGGCATGGGCCAACGTTCTTGCGGGCCTGGACTACATTGCCCAGCACGCCGATCAGATTGAGGTGGTGAACGCAAGCTTAGAAGACAGCACGGGAAGCACCCCGTATGCCGCCGGCGAGCAGGCGGTTCTGAGCATCGTCAATCAAGGTACGGTGTTCGTCGCGGGGGCAGGAAATGACGCCGGGGGGATTTGCGGCGCTGACCAGGTCTGCGGCGACGAGGACGACGCTCTCCCCGCCGCGCTTCCGGAGGTGATGACCGTGAGCGCCATGGATCCAACGACGGACAAAATGTGGGACCAATCCAACTTCAGCGTAGTTTCCAAAGACCCCAGCTACGTCACCTCGCCCGGTCTGGGTGTCGATGTCGCCGCGCCCGGCGTCAATATTCTGAGCACGTACAAGGACAGTTCGACTGGGTTCGGAACTGGAACAAGCGATGCGACGGCCTACGTAACCGGCCTCGTAGCACTTTACATCGCCGCGAATGGCCGGGCGACCAATGCGGCTGGCGTGTATCACATCCGGCAGGAGATAGTTGACCATTCGCTGCCCCAGACACAGTGGGCCTCTTATCCGAACACCGGCAATTACGGCGGTCCAGCGCCGCTGGCAATGCCCTCTGAGGCGTGGGTTCCCCAGCCTCGTTTCTATAGCGAGAGCAGGACGCCGCAAGGCGTGGCGCTCAGCTTTGCTGCGGTTCCCGGCTACCAGTACAGGGTGCAATACACCGATTCGCTGAGCGGTTCCAACCACTGGGCTGACCTGGCTGTCACAAACGGGGTTGGCCGGCTTATGACCGTCATCGTGAAGGACCCGGCGCCGGGCGAGAAGCGGTTTTACCGTCTGCAGAGACCGCCGTCCCAGCCTGTGCCAGCGTTGCCGACGATGACACTGCCTCTGAGCCTCAGGACGGCGGTTGGCAGCGGCGTTGCCAGCCAGCCCGGTTTCCGCTTCCGAGTGGTGCAGTTGCCGCGGGACCCACTGGACGTCAGCTCCGAGATCGCATTGTACGTCGAGAATGCCGAGCAGATGCTGGCCGGCCTTTGGGCAGCCAACGTTTCCCTAATTCCCGGCACGAATACCGCTGACCTCTCCAGTTTCACCGACGGGGGCTATTCTGACATCCCGGGGCAGATCAATATGGGGGACACTTTTGGCGGGGCTGATTTCACTCCGGCCAACGGCCACCCCATGGACCCGGTGCCGGGCATTCCAGGAAGCTTTGCGCAGCACACAACGCCGGAGTATGAAGCGTCGGACTTCGCAGCCGAGATCCTCACCTACGTCGAGTTTCCCAAGGCGGGCCTTTACACCATGGGCGTCAATACCGGCGACCCCTTCCGGGTAATGCCCGCCGAGACGGCCCCCGGTTTTCTCGGCGACACGATTTACGTCACACAGCCAGCCGCCGCCGCGGGCATCCGCATTCCGGGTATGCCGACGCTTGGCCCCGCCCCAACCTTTGAGGGGTTCGGCCCCCCTTTCCCGAAGGAAGCGCTGACGGCTCAGCTCGTTTACGTCAACCCGAGCGATGCGTGTTCCGGTGTTGCGAACTGTGCGGAGCTGGCGGGGAAGATCGCGCTGATTGACCGTGGCGCATGCGATTTCGACTCGCAGGTGCTGAACGTCCAAAACTGCGGGGCCATCGCGGCCGTGGTCGTCGATAATGTCGCCGAAACGCCCTGGGTGATGGGGATGGGCGACCTTTCAGTTGGTTCCCAGATAGCGATCCCAAGCCTGATGATTAGCCAAGCGGACGGCGAGCTTCTGAAGAGCCACTTGGCTGACCCCGGTGGTCTCTGGGTAAGCATCGGACAAGACCCCGAGGAAATCCTGGGCGAGTTCGACGGCATCACCGGCCCCGGCCGCGTCGATACGACCTTCTCCTTTGAGGTTCCGGAGGCGGGGGTGTATCCGTTTCGCCTGGTTTGGGATCATGGCGACGGCGGCTACGACCTCGAATGGTTCTCAGTCGATGCCGCCGGGAATCGCATCTTGATCAACGACTCCGTCCCCGGCGCCCTTAAGGCCTACCGGGAGCGGACCAGCTCGCCATAATTCGCCGGCCTCGATTTATGACAAAGCTAAACGGAGAACTGACAACGCCGTGGACCCAAAGCACGCCCAGCAGCGACCTGGCAGCCTGGGGTCCGTGAATCTATTGATCGACACCAATGAATATCAAGGACCTCCCCATTGCTCTCATCGTCGCCTTTTGGGCGGCAACCAACGCGCTCGTTAGCGGTTACAACGCGATCAACGGCAAGCGCGATTGGATTCTAACTGCCAGCCATGAGGGAAAACCCGTTAGCCTCGAGCACAGAAGGCTTGCGTTTGTCAATGACTGGCTCCCCCTGAAATTCGGACTCGCTCGGTTTCGCCTCTCTGGTATTTGGGATTGTCATCCTGTGGATCCCCAAGTGCATGGGGACCGCGGCAGACGCCGCAAACGCGCGGCCACTTTGCATTATCGTCTCGATCGGTCCGTTCTGGGCGTTTCTCGGGTTCTGGGCCCTTGGTTTCAGCGCCATGCTTTTCATTCGGGATACGTTGAGCAAAGCAGCAGCGGAGCAGATTCCTCCTGCCGACGAGCCCCCGCCAGTGCGCGTCCGGCTGGACTGGACCAGGCCCGCACGCCTCGTGGCAAGGCGTTTTCGACAGCCCGGGGACCCGGGCATTTCCAACCGGGCTCCCCAATAGGGCAGGGGCGGCGCCCGAGCCGGCCTGCTCACGGGGGGCTCACAGGGGCTGAAGCCCGCAGCGCGCCAGGCTCTCGTCAAGGAGTTGCGGATCGATCCAGACACCATGCGCAAGGAGCTGCCGATAGTCCTCCCGCAGATCGGGCGCCAACCCGCGCCTGAAAGCCGCCTCCAAGATCCCAACACAGCCCATTACGGCCAAGCCACTCGATTGAGCCAGACGGCGGGCCGTTCGATCGTCCATGATGACCAACTGCGCCCTGAGCGCGCGCGCCACCAGCACCGTCGCAATCTCCCCCGCGCCCAGGGCGTGCCGGGTGCGCAACGCGAGCAATTCGTCCGGTGGCAGGGCGGGATGAGCCTCAACCCACGAGGCGCGCTGGACGGCCTCCGCGCCGGGCCGCCCCGCTCCACGCGCCACGACCTCCTCCCGCACCTCGTCCGCGATGTGAATCCGCTGGAAGAGTTGCCGGAGCAGCTCGAGCCTGCCGATGCTGGCGAGGCTGATCAGCGGGGAAGAGTCGGCAAGGACGATCACAGCTCCAGACGGGCGGCCGTCGCGCGATCCTGCGCCAAGTCCTCCGCCGTGTAATGCAAAGGCACCCGACGATGCGCCGAAAACTCCATGAACTCCTCGACGCTGATACCGGCGAGCTCAGCCGCTCGCCCGAGCGAGACCCGTCCCTCGCGGAACAACTCCAGCGCGAGCAGCCTGGCCGCTCGCCCCGAGTTGGAGCCTTCAGTCATCCCGGCAAGCGCGAACACCTCTTCAGGCACTTCAATTTTAACTGTTGTCATCCAAAATCAACTTTAGCCTCGATTGCCGATCGAGGCAAGCCATGCCCATTGAAGTCGGAGATCCTCCCCACGGCCAGTGACAAAGTCATCGTAAACCCTTGGAAATCAGGGCTACGGTGGCGCAGGTTTAGGATCTGCTGTTCGCCGATTTGCAACCGGCACGGCGCCGGAACCGATTGACCGGTAGCCGGTTGCCAACCGGCGATACAGCCGACTGCCAGTCGGCGCTACGACTTTGTCCATGGCCGTGAGATCCTCCCCAGGGTGTCACTCCGGCTGGGTCTCGTACGACACGGGAAGCCCGATGCGGGACTAAGTGATCGCGAACCGCCATACACTGCCGCTCTTTACACGGTTTGTCCTGGCAAGGCAACACTTGCGATAATCACGACTTCGCCCTGTGCGCATCTCACAATCTTTGGAGGCCGGAAATGGGGGTTAATCGCTGGCGGGGGTAGGGCGGGTTATAGCAGGCCGCCAAGAGGTCGAAAATAGTTGAACTTTTTTCGGGACTC
>JAJYHY010000430.1 GCA_021784555.1 bacterium | reverse complement strand
TGTGACAGTGAGCGGCTATGCCTCCGACCTCGTATGCGGCTCAGGAACAACGACATACGTGAGCGGGTGGATCGACTGCGACGCTCTCGAGTTGGATGCGGGCTGTTATGTGAAATTCGCTGCTGGCGCTGGTATCACCGTCGGCCTCAACGGTGGCGGTCAGGTGAATTGTCACGGCACGACCAACGACCCCTCCATCCTAACCTCGAAAGACGAGGACCTCTACGGCCAGACCATCGCGGACAGCACGGGTGTGCCCAGCTACTCGGGGGCTACCGCCCTCGACCTTTACTGGTGCCCGGCGCCCCAGACGCTCTCGGGCCTGAAAATCCGCTGGGCTGGCACGGCGATACTGATAGCCGACGGCAATTACTACGATAACTACACCCTGAGCGACTCTTCGCTGGAGTGGTGTCAGACCGGAGTTAGCATCGACACCTGCACCCTGAACATTCAGAGCAGCAAAATGTGCAGCGTGGGCCTTCCCACCACGGAGTCCAATGGCCATATCGACGGCAGCTTCACCGACGTCTGCAACGGCACCGACGCCAACGGGTTGCCTTATGCCTGGGAGTATGAATATTTCGGGCAAAGCGGGGTGGACCCGAACGCCGACCCGGACGGGGACTGCCGGAACAACCTGCAGGAGTATAACGCCGGCACCGATCCCATGCTGCCGCCGCCGATTGGAGAGGCGGTTGATGAGCCAGGCTGGGCCTTCACGACCGGAGGCGACGCCAAGTGGTTCGGCCAGTACTGCGATTACTTCAACGGAGGGGAAGCGGCGCAAAGCGGGCACATCACCGACAGCCAATCCACCTACATGCAGACGACGGTCACCGGCCCGCTGGGGCTGGGGTTCTACTGGAAGGTCTCCTCGGAGGCGAATTACGACTTTTTGCGCTTCTACATTGACGGTGCCGAGCAGACCAAGATTTCCGGTCTGAACGGCGGCTGGTGATATCAGAGCTACTCGATCGGCGCCGGGACGCACACCCTCAAGTGGGCCTACACCAAGGACGGGAGTGACACCTACGGCCTGGACCGCGGGTGGGTGGACGCCGTAGGCGAGACCGTGGTGGCGCCGACCATCACCAGCCAACCCCAGAGCGAGGCGGTGACCCTGGGCGGTTCGGCCGGCTTCAGTGTGAGCGCCAGCGGCAGCCCGCCCCTGACATACCAGTGGTATTTCAACGACACCGGGCATCCGGTGGGCGGCAACTCCCCCACCCTCAGCCTCAATAATGTGCAGACGTCCGATGCGGGCGGCTACTTCGTGGTCGTTACCAATCCCGCCGGTTACGCCCAGAGCCAGATGGCGACCCTCACCGTGGCCAGCCAGCCTGGTTGCGACACGACCCCCGGGAACGTCGTCGGGTGGTGGCCGGGGGACATGGACACGAGCGACCTGAGCGGCAATGCCGACGGCGTTCTCAAGGGCGGGGCCGTGTTTGGGCAGGGGATGGTTGCCCAGGCCTTCGATCTGTATGGGAGCGGGCAGTATGTACTCATCCCGGATACGCCGGCGACCAGGGTGAGCAACGCGGCCACCTTCGAGGCCTGGGTCTATCCGACCACCAGTTCCGGCCAGAACGTCATCATCGGTAAATGGGACGTGGTTCAGGGCGTGAACACCCGGAGTTTTGGTTTCGTCCTGGACACCGGGCCGGTTCTGGGCTTTGGCTTCTCACAGGACGGCGGGCCGGACAACTGCTTCGGCCTGGATGCGCCGGCCGACAAGGCGCTGCCGCTGTACACGTGGTCGCACGTGGCGGCGACCTACGACGGCTCGTACGTCGCTCTTTACCTCAACGGGAATTGGGTGTCGGGGCTGTCGTACAGCGGCCATATCTACCCGGCGGCGACCGACTTTGCCATTGGCGCCGTTATGGGCGGCGATGCCTCCCACCCGCTAAGCTGCTTCCAGGGCAATATCGATGAGGCCACCGTTTACAACCGCGCCCTGAGCGCGAAGGAGATCCAGGATATCTACAAGGCCGGCGCGGCGGGCAAGTGCAAGCCTGTCATCGACAGCGACGCTGACGGCCTGCCCGACTCGTGGGAGATGCAGTATTTTGGCAATCTCAACCAGACGGCTAGCGGCGACCCAGATGGGGACGGCTACACCAACCTCGAGGAATACCAGAATGGCACCAACCCGACCGTGCCGGACCCATTGGCCATCGTGCTTGAACCCGAACCGGGCGGCAATATCCCATGAACTCACATCAGACCCACGACTCTCAACCCAGGAAATGACTATGAAACGAGAACCTCAACGCAACCGAACGGCGGCCCAAGCCGGACGCTCTCACCTTGCTGGCCCGGAAGCGAAAGCGGTCCCGACCTGTGTCGGGACGCTCCAGGGGCTCGGCCGTCTCCTGCGGCGCCCGTCTATTCCCTCCCTCCCGGCCCCTCGCGCAGCGTTTCGACTGCGACGCCAACCGTCGCTTTCCTTCCCCTCCCAACCCCCAAATGAGAACCGCCGCGTCCAGGCCCAGGGCCAGAGGACGCAAAAGATCGCCCCGAAACGCCCCCGAGGGCGCCCCAACGCGCCCCTAAAGACCGGCTTCACGTTTTGGACTTTGGGCTTGTGCCTGCTCGTGGCGGCCTTGCCGCGCCAGGCGCGGGGCACCGCCGCCAACACCAACATGCCCGACCCCTTCGAGATTCATGATGCCGGAGACCACGGGTGCCAGAAGGATGTGAGGAGCGTCACCGCCACGTGCAGCGCCTGCCAGACCGAGAATGGCAAGCCCGGCGAGGGTGGGATGCCTTACTTCTGGGTGAGCGAGCCTTTCGAGAACCTGTGGATAGCCGATGAACCGGCGGCTTACTCGACCTCGCTGGGGCAGCGCATCGCCTTCCGCCTCCAATACAAGCAGCGGGACGTGCGCACTTCCGAGCACAAATACCTGCCGCTGACCGGCTGGAATCACGGGTGGTTCTCTTATGTGCATGTGAGGACGGACTACGGCAAGGCCAATTTCGCCTCCGGGTGGGATGCCACGGTCTTTGCCCGGGACGGGGGCGAATACGATTTCGGCGGGGCCATGTCGGGCAGCGATACGACGGGCTTGCAACTCCTCCCAATGGACGGCGGCAGCGACGGCATTTATACCGCGCAGCCCGGTTCGACCAATGTCTATGGCCGGGCCGGGTTCCGGCTGGTCTATCCCGACGGCAGCCAGGACGTGTATGGGGTGATGACGCCGCTCTACACCGAGGTGGTTCTGGGCCAGGCCTACACACTCCGCGACGACGGCTCGTACGTGCGGGTAACCAATCAGGTCGATTATACCGCCTCCGACGCTCTATTGACCGAGCACGTCGATACTTGGGGCAACGCGCTCCGCTTCTTCTACGCGAAGGACGCGTCCGGCAACAATTTCTTGCTGGCGCGCGTCCAGGACTACGACGGCCTGGCGACCACGCTCCTCTATACGAACACCGCCACCCATCCCACGACCAACTTGCTCAGTTGCGTCCAGATGCCTTACGGACGCACGGTGCATCTCAACTATGACGCCAACGGGGCGCTGACCAACGTCATTGACGCCCAGGGGATGAGCAGCTCGATCAGCTACTCGGTCAACGGCTACGTGTCCTCCCTGACCACGCCCTACGGCCAGACCCGCTTCGATTACATCGACCGGGACAACATGGAGGACGGGTTTGACGCGGGCAACGCCGGGGCCACCAACTGCATCAACCGCGCCGTCTGCATCACCCACCCCGATCTCTCCCAGGAGCTTTACGCCTACCGCTTCGACAGCTCCACGCTGGGCCTGCCCAAGAACTTCATCGCCCTGGCCCCCGCCGGCACACCCCTGAACACGCTCGACGCCGGCCCCTCCGACCCCGGCGACACCAACATGATCAACTGGGCCTCATCCCGCAACACCTTCCACTGGAACCGGGACGGGTTCGCCAGCGCGGTCAACAGCTCGGGCACCGATGTCTATACGCAATGGGTGGCCGCGCAATACGCCCTGGCCTCCATCAAGCACTGGCTGGTGACCACGAACCCCCCCGGCTATATCAACGGCAGCGAATACCTGGGCGGCTACCACCTGTCCTCCCTCATTTCCTGGTCGCGCGAGGCCTCGCCCGACGGCACGACCAATAACCCTGGCCAAATCACCTGGTACGACTACTGGGGCAAGGGCCCCAACATGACCTGGTATGCCGACTACTGGTGCCGGTACGAGGGTTGGGCGATGGCGTTGCCGGGCGGGGGCGCCCGCTACGGCACGGTCGATTACGACGGGGCGCCCCCCGGTCTTCCGAGCACCTGGACCTCTTCCTACACGGCGGGCGGGGCGCCAGGCGAGCGCCAAACCTCCGCCTACCGCCTCTACCCAGACGCCACCGAGACCTGCGTGGCCTACACCGACGGCGGCGTCACCAACCCGGCCGCCTCCACGAGCATCTCGTGGGGGGTGCCGATGCTTGCGTCAATTACAGGGCCGGATGGGCGGGCCCTGCTGACGCTTTCCCAGGACTATGACCTTGTGACGCGCTCCTTCACCAACACGGTGGATGACACGAACTATGTCGTCACGCGGACTTTCCCCGTGCGGCTCAGGCTGGACGTGACCGACGCCGAGGGCAATCCGGGCGCGCTCTACTTCGACACGCAGGGCCGGCTTGCGGGTGTCCTGCGCCCTAACGGCCTGGTCACCACCAACCTCTACAGCCTGCCCGCCTACTATGACGGCGACCTGACCCTGGTGAGCATGGACCGCGCCGCGGACAGTTCCGCCTTCTTCCGCACCAACACGCTGGCCTTCACCAACGGCCTGCCCTGGCTGGCCACCAACGCCCTGGGCTTGGCCCTCCAGTTCGGCTGGGACAACCTGGAGCGGCTCACCACCGTCGATTATCCCCAGGAACCGGGTTCCCTCGGCATCGTCAACACCTACGACAAGCTCGACCTGGTCAACCAGCGGGACCGACTCGGCCATAGCTGGACCGCCCAGTACGACCAGATCGACCAGCTTCAGACCTTCACCGACAAGCGCCAAAACCTCGTCCAGTTCGGTTGGTGCGGCTGCGGCGCGCTGGACTCCATCACCGACCCGCTCCAGGGCGGCACCGGATTTCCCCGCGACCCCAATGGCCGCGTCGCCCAAATCACCTTTAACCCGGGCGGCAACAACCTCACGCTTAACCGCAATCTGGCCGGCCAGGTGACCGAGCTCACGAACCAGGCCGGGCTGGACATCCACTATGGCTACAACAACCAGGGCCTGGTCATCAACGCGACCGGCAACTTTGGCGCGCTCTTCCAGGCCACTTATGACGAGTATGACCGGCCCACCAACATCCTCTACCCCAGCGGCCTGCGCATCGCCAACAGTTTCGACGGCCTGGGCCGGCTCACGGTCCGCGGCTACCCCAATGGCGGTTACGAGCAGTTCGTCTATTCCACCAACGGTTTGGCCACCTATTTCGACCCGCTGGGGAACTACACCGAATTCCACTACGATGACGCCGGGCGGCTGACCTGGGTGACGAATGCCGAGCACAACGCCGTGGGCTTCGCCTACGACCCGGCCGGGGACGTGGTGGCGTTCACCAACGCCAACGGCTTCCGCACCACTTGGGCTTATGACAGGTTTGGGCGCTGCACCGCCGAGACGAATGCCAATGGCGTGCTGGTCGTCACCAACGGCTATGACGCCCAGGGCAACCTCACCGCCCGCTGGACCCGGCAGAAGGGCTTGACCCATTTCACCCCGGACGAAAACGGCAACATCACCGGCATCCAGTACCTAACTTCCCACGCGGAGGGCTTCACCTACGACGCCCTCAACCGCCCTCTGACCATGAGCGACGCCGCGGGGAACACGACCTTCACCTGGCGGAACTTTGGGGCCTTCTATGGCGCCCTGGCCAGCGAGACGCTCGACGCCTGGGCCAATGACACCATCTCCTACACGTACCAGAACCGATTCCCCCACACGCTCACCCTGGCCCAGCCCAGCGGCAATTGGTCCGAGAGCTTCACCCCGGACAGCCAGGGCCGGCTCCAGACCCTCCAGACCCAGGACGGCGCCTAC
>JAJYHY010000429.1 GCA_021784555.1 bacterium | reverse complement strand
ATCTCGCCACAGATCTCGAACTTGAAGCGAGGCCGGCAGGCCAATCTTCTGAAAATTCGCATGGAGCGTCGTTGGATGGGTGTTGGTATTGAATACGGCGACGGCCACAGCGCCGTCTGACAAGGGTTTGGTCCAAATCTGCACCGGGCCTTCCTGCCAGACGCGCCGGCCCTGGATACCGGCTGGGTCTTGATCCACGGCGATGACTTCGGGGTTGGTCAGGATTCGGAGAGCGGTGGCGCTCATCCGGGTTAAATCGTTTCCGGCGAAGAGCGGCGCAGCCAGGATGCACCACAGAGATATATGAGTGCGCTCCTCCCGCGGGTTCATCTTGCCGTTGCCGACCTCCAGCATGTCCGGGTCGTTCCAATGACCGGGGCCGGCGTACTTTTCCAGGCCGTTCTGGCTGAACCCAATGGTGAGCATCTGGTAATAGTTGTCCTGGATATCGCCGGTCGTGCGCCGCATTTGCCCCCCAACGGACGCTCCCCATCTCCAGACATCCTCCAGGCCGTATTGGCAGAGGCTATAGACCATCGGGCGGCCAGTCGCCCTGAGCGCGTCGGCCATCTTGATGTAGGCGGCTTTCATCTGGTCGGGCTGATACACCCGGTTGGCACTGCACCAATCATATTTGACGAAGTCGATGCCCCAGTTGGCAAAGGTGCGGGCGTCCTGGGCCTCGTGGCCGTAACTGGCTTCGTGGCCGGAGCAGGTGACCGGGCCGGGGCTGGTGTGGATGCCGACCTTCAACCCCAGGCTGTGGATGTAATCGCAGAGGGCCTTCATGTCCGGGAAGGTGGCCGGGTTCGAATGGAAGACGCCGTTGGTGTCATGAAAGCCTTCCCAGCCGCCGTCGATGACGACGTATTCATAACCGGCGGCTTTCATGCCGCTGGTGACCATGGCCTTGGCCTGGGCACGGATAATGGCGTCGGTAATCTTCAGGTGAAAGCAGTTCCAACTGTTCCAGCCCATGGGGGGCGTCAGGGCCAACGGCGCGCCCGGTTTCAGGCTCTCGCCGACCGCCGCGCGTGGGAGCAAGACATAGAGCACCAGCAGGAACGCTGTTGAGAGAAAGAAGGACCGGTTGTGGAATCGCATAACTCGCGCAGCATGCCGGCCGGAGGTCGATGCGTCAAGCCAGGGGCTCGCGGACTAGCGCACGCGCAGGAGGACAGCGGAATGAGGCGGAACACTCACCGCGAGGCCGCTGGTCGTTAAGCGCTGGGCATCCAGGTGGACCGAAGACTCTGGTTCTTCGCCCGCTTTGGCCGGGGAATCGCTGGTGGGGAACAATGCGGCGCTCGTTACCGAGGAGAGCGGATACGGCAGTTTGTCCGGGTGCAGGAAACAATGGATGTCGTGAGTCGTTTCATCCAGGTTGCCAACCAGCAGCCATGATTCGCCAGGCCGGCTGTAAATGGCCGAGCCGCAACGCCCGCCGCTGACGATGACCGCCCGGTTGCGCCAATCCGCGAAGCGGCAGGTCTCCAATGCACCGATGGGCTTGAGAACCTTATAGAGGTCAAAGGTCTCCGGGCTTGCGGGCCAAGGTGTCACGCCCGCCAGGAGGGCTTCCAAGGCGAAGAGCCGGAAGAGGCTGCGGGGCGCGTTGGCATTGATCTGGCCGTAGCTAATGACCCCGCGCGGGCGCGCATTGACCAGCGACCATTCCAGGGGCAATTGATCGAGGTTCGGCCCTTTGGCCGGCCATTTTCCGTAACCCCATTCATTGGCCACGACGTAGTTGGCGAAATTCTCGGTGGCGAACATGGGCGTCATGGTGTCGTGGACAATGATGAGTCCATGCGGCCCGACGCGGCGGCGCGTCCATTCCATGAGGTTGAGGAGCTCGTCGATGTCCCAATGGCCGGCGGCAGGTTGGCCGGGCTTGAGGTGCTCGTGCCGGGGATTGTAACAGACCAGCGCGACGTTCCAATCGTAATACACGCCGTCCAAGGGATTGTGAGTGAGGACGCGATTGACGCAGAACTTGAGGTAATCGAGCCAGCCGGAGCGCAGGCACATTTGGGCGCCGAACTCGGATTTGCCGCGAAAGATGTTGTGCCGGAGTTCGCCTTTGCGGTCCATCCTGCCCCATTCCACGCCGTGTTCCTTGAAGGCGGCGGTGCTGGGATGCAACTCTTTGTTGGAGAAATAGGTGCCGACGAGAATGCCGTCCTTGTGGCATTGGTCGATGACCTTGTCGTACTTGTCCATATCCGGGTAGGGCGGGTAGGAGCCGTCGCGCCAGAACAGGCCGTCGCCGTAGTAATCGCCGTCGTTGTGACAATGCACGGTCTGGATGCCGGAGGCCGCCCAGCGCTGGATCTGCTCGGCGCTGACCCACTCGCCCCGGTTCCGGTTGAAAGAGGCGTGAAACCAAGGTTTAAAGGCGTGGCCCTCCAGCAGCGGCACGCCCAGGTAATAATCGTAGGTCAAAGTCGCGGGAACATGCACCGCCGACCGCTCGTTCTTGTATGGCGAGACCGTGAAGGCAATGCCCGCCGGATTGGTGTCCGCCCGGAGCAGACTCCGGCCCAGGCCGCGTCTGCCGGAGACTTGCAAGTCCCACTGTGCCAGGTCATCCGACACGAACCATTCCAAGCCCTCCCTGCCTGGATTTACAAACATCGCATAGCGCGGGACATACGGCGTGTCAATGGCCGCGGCGCCACCCGGCGTCACCTTCCCCCAATGGCCGGCGTTGAACGAAAAGGGCGGCGCGCCTTCCTCTTCCATCCGTCCATCGCGGTAGCCATAAGCGGACAGCGTGGGGGTAAGGACGGCTGAGACCGGGCAGATTTCCTTTGCCCGGAAGTTCTTTGGAAACGTGATTTGCTTTTGAATCTTGACATAGCCCCAGCGGTAGTCATAGACGGTCTTGATCCGGATACCCGACTGCCCGCCCTGGCTGTCCCTCAACTCGCCTTCAGCCGTAACAACGACGTTTGAACCGTCCTGCCGGGCGGTGACATGGGGCGTGGGGTCATTGAGATCGGCATACACCTCTCCCGAGGCGTCCTGGATTCGGGTCTCGAACGGACGGACCAGCAGGTTCGGGGCCTTGCCGTATGTCAACCGGATAGAAGAGATGGCGCCGCCCTGTTTTAGATTCTGCTTGATGGTGTAATAGGGCGTGCGCAAGGTGAGCGCTTGATTCACATCGTCCCGTTCGACGGAATAGGGCTGCGGCCAGGTGGAAGCGGTGGCTTGCGGCAACTCTTTCGCGGTCAAGGGCAGAGCGCAGAGCACGACGATGCCGGAATCGCGGAACCAGGCGGGCAGGATGGCCGTCACAACGTGTCGAGGTTTCTTCATCGCCAGTAATGATCGTGGGTTGGGTAGCAGAAGCGAGATAATTCAGTCCAGACCTCGACGCTTAATGAGGGCCATACACGCCCGATTTCCAGCTTGGCCGGAGGCTTGACCCTGGCCTAATCTGCAACCGCCCAATGAAAACTCTGCATAAGAAATCGTTTTTGGCTGTGTTGGTCCTGCTCCTGCCCGCCCTTGCATCCGGAGGGCCGCATAGCAAGCAAGTGGCCGAACTGCAACAACTGCGCCGGGTGCTTCCTCCCTCCAAGGCATTCGATCAATGGCTGAAAACCTTTGGCTATTTGCCGCCGGATTTCGATGCCCTGCCCTCTGTCCCCTATCCCCAGGACCTGCTTACGGTCACGCGAGATGGGCAGCCTCACCGCGTTACCAGGGCGGAATGGCCGGAGCGGCGCCGACAGTTGGCCGGACTCGTCCGAGAGTACCTTCTGGGCCACGCGCCCCCGCCTCCAGGCAATGTTCGTGCCGTCATCGAGCACAAGCGCGTCGAGGAAGGCCGCGAGACTTGGACGGTCCGGCTGGAGTTCGGACCGCACCACGCGGCCAAACTCCACTGCTGGCTCTGGATCCCGAAGAATCTGAAGCGGAAACGCACGCCGGTCTTCCTGGTGGATAACTTCACATACACGACCTTTGCCCGAGATGCCTTCAACGCGGGGCGATTTCTTATTTGCA
The DNA here is from genome assembly GCA_021784555.1 of bacterium. Classification (GTDB taxonomy): domain Bacteria; phylum Verrucomicrobiota; class Verrucomicrobiia; order Limisphaerales; family UBA8199; genus JAJYHY01. The sequence goes on along the minus strand of JAJYHY010000429.1, from coordinate 2,110 downwards.
TTTACAATGCCACCGACCCGGTTTATCGGCCCGACAAAACGGATGAATCCGCCGCCTACAAAGACCTCTTCGGCAAGTATGACTGGTCGGAGTTTCGCCGCCGCGGCTGGAGCGCCTCGCGCGCTGTTGATTGGCTTTCCACGCTCGACTTCGTGGCGCCGGACCAAATCTATATTGGCGGGCATTCACGTTCCGCCAAGCAGGCCCTTGCCTGCGCGGCCTTCGACGACCGCATCGCCGGTGTGATAGCCTCTTCCCCGGGTTCCGGCGGGTCGCTTGAATTCCGTTATTGCGATCAATACTATTACGGCGAATCGGCAGAGAGGTTGACGACGGTCTTCCCGCTGTGGGTATTGCCCAAGGTGCGGTTTTTCGCCGGGCGCGAGAATAAGCTGCCCGCCGACATGCATTTCGTGTATGCGCTGATTGCTCCTCGACCGGTCCTGATGAGCACGGCCATCAACGATACCGTCGAGAACACCTGGACCGTGGAGCAAATGTACCAGTCCATCGCCCCAGCATGGAAACTCCTTGGCAAGAGCGGCAACCTGGCGCTGCGTTACCGCCCGGGCCACCACCATCCCGACGCCGCTACGTGCTCCGACCATAGCCGGTTTCTGGTGCTCTGTTCGGAAGGCAGATCTCCTGCCGAGGCTTTCCCTTATCGCCCCTATCATCCCTGGAATTACGCGGCGTGGGCAAAGCAGAATCCTCCCCCCGCGCCGCCGATTCGGAGCGCAAAGAACCCTCTCCAAACCCGGGAACTGCTCCGGTGGCTTCTTGGAGACGGCCCGCAATACAAACCGGCAAAAGTGGTCCTGGGCCAGGGCGAATCCGACCAAGTCGCCAGGCTGATGAATCGGGCTGGCCCCTCGCATCTGAAGTGCCGTTTCGACGACGTCAATGCGAACTTCTATTATCCTCCCAATGAGTGGCCTGATCGAAGGGGAGGACCCGTGGCGGAGAGGCTTCCAACCATTATCTGGCTTGCCCCGCTCCACTGTGCCACGGGCTACACCCCCGGATACCGCACCGGTGACATCCCTTACCGCCGCTTCTCCAAGGCCGGTTTTCTTGTGCTGGCCTTTGATCCCATCGCAACGGGGTCCCGCCAGGAGGAGCGCCGCCACTTTTACCAGCGCTACCCGCGCTGGAGCCTTATGGGCAAAATGGTCCTCGACGCCCGGCACGCCATTGACGCCGCCCTGGCCAATCGCGACGCGGACCCTCACCGCATCTACCTTGTCGGCTTCGGCATGGGTGGAATGGTCGTAACGCTCACCGCCGCCTTGGATGCCCGTGTCGCGGGGGTCGCAAGTGCTTCCGGGTTCACTCCGTTTCGCACCGATACCGACGCCGCGGGAGACGGGGGCATCCGCCGTTGGTCGCACCTCTACGGTTGGTTGCCGCGGCTTGGGCCATTCGTCGCCAAAGAAGCCAGTGTTCCGGTGGATTTCCCCGAAATCCTCGCCAGCATCGCACCTCGGCGCGTGCTGGTCGTGGCCCCGCTGCTGGACTGGCACAATCCGCACGCAAGGGTCCTTGAAGCCGTCCAGGCTGCGAGAGCCGCCTTTAAGCCGAAGAGTGCCCAGAAGAAACTCGAACTCTACAGCCCGGAGTGTCTTGCGGAATTCAACAACAACATCCAAGACCGCATCATCCAGTTCTGCCGCCACTCGGACACTCCAAATCGCGCCGCGTCCCCTTAGAGCGTGTTTAGCCGTTAGCAAAGTCGTTACCGAAGGTCAAGGAGCTGGGGAGAGATGGCAAGAATGGGAGGTATTCGTCGAGGGTGGGGTTGGAGGCACTCGGGGGTGAAGTCGAAGAGCGAGGAAGGAGGGGCAGACAGCGGTATGGGCGGGGCTTTGTGAACGATCAATTCGCTGACGTCTCTGCCATACGGCTGAAGGATCTCTTCGCCGGAGGGTCAGTGCCCTATAGACTATTATATCAAGAAGAGTTATGAAAGATTTTAAAGACAGACTAGCGGAAGTTTACAAGTTATTGAGTAGTGGCGTTGATGCATCGGTGGAGCGATACTAATATCCGATCGCCAACCTTGCACCTGCCCTGGTTTTACCGGCCTTCCCTTCGACCGCCCTCCGCCAAG
>JAJYHY010000428.1 GCA_021784555.1 bacterium | reverse complement strand
TAAAGACATCTGGATTTATGGCTTGCACCCCGGTTTCCGGCAGATCCTGTGCGCTACGCCCTGACCTTCTCCCCAGGCGGGGTTTACCGAATGTTTACCAAAAGTTAGTGGCATTGGGTTCCCAACCGGCGGTGTCCCGACGCGCCGACACCAATTGGCTCTATGGTCGCGGTGCAGGTTTGCCTCCGGGATGCGCCCCACCCGCCCTTGGGAGGGTCCACGATGCGCCTCTTCGTTCGTTTGCTTGGCGTACAAGAGCCGAAACAGGTTGCAATTGGCGCTTGAGGCGGCTACCGTCAGGCATTCGCGTATGAAAACCTTGCGACTTCTTTCGAGCCTGGTACTGGCCACGCTTTGGGTGGCCGTTCAGGCGCCGGCCCAACCTGCCGTCACTTCCCAATCTCCTGTTGCCATCCTTACGGGCGCATTGAGCCATCTGTCCGGCCTTGTGGCGGTGCCGTCGAACGCGCCGCCTCGCACGTTCACCGCCAAGATAGAATTGATCAAAGCGGGAGGACTGTCCAAATCGATGGCCGGCGCCAAGCTGGACCTCGCCTTCCAGGCGCCGGACCACGCCAAACTCTCCGTCTCCTGGAGCGGCCAAAACTACACCCTATGCCGCGATGGCGAGGAACTCTGGATTTATGAACCGGCAAAGAAGTTCGGTCTGCTCGGGCGTCCCGGCCTCCCACTTTTCTCATCCACTCCCGCCCTTAAGGACACCACGCCGCTCGGTCCGCTCGCCTTGCCAATCCGCCCGGAACAACTCCAGGTTCTACCTTTCCTTCTCGACCTGCAGATGCTCCCGAACGAGACGGTTGCCGGCACAAAATGCTATGTCCTTCAAGGCAGCCCGAAGGCCGAGTCCGTCCGCATGTTCCATCTCCCAGCCGGCGCATTTGAGCTCTGGCTGCGCCAGAGTGACCTCCTGCCCTTGCGGATTGATTGGCGCGATGCCAAGGGCGCCGAGTTTGAGGCGGACATGGTGAACCCTCGGCGACAGGAAACCTGGCCCGAAGCGAGATGGAAGCTGCATCCCGGGGCGGAAGCAAATGTCCGGACCGTCCCTCGCGCGGACCTGACGCGCTTTCTTTCGGTCGCGGCAAAAATGCTCGGGGAGAAGATCCCCACACTGGGACCGGCCACTGGCCAGCACTACGTCGTCGCCCGTTGCGGACAGGGGCGCCTGGAGGAGTTCGACGGCACTCGGGTGCTGTTCCTCAAAGGCACGCCCGAAGAGATGGGGCGCCAGCAAGGCACGCTCTTGAAGAAGCAGGTTCGCGACCTGGTGAACCATATCCTCTACGGCGTTGGGGTGGGGAGCTCCTTCGAGCAGGGACGCTGGTTCTTTGGCGAGATCGAGTCGGCTGAAGCGCGGCTCCAACCTTACCTTGCTACGCGGGATTTGCGCGAGATGGACGCGCTGGCCGATGCCGCCGGCCTTCCCCACCAGGAAGTGCGGCTGGCGAATTTCTTTCCCGAGCTGTTCCATTGCAGCGGTTTCGCCCTTTTCGGCAAGGCAACCGTCGGCGGACGGCTCTATCATGGTCGCATTCTGGATTACCTGCGCGGTTTTGGGCTGGAGCAGAACGCGGTCGTTGTCGTCAGCCAGCCAGACCAGGGCAACGCGTGGGTCAATGTCGGCTATGCGGGGTTTATCGGCTCGGTCACGGCCATGAACGATAAAGGCATTGCCATCGGCGAAATGGGTGGTCGCGGCCAAGGTCGGTGGGATGGCAAACCGATGGCTGAGCTAGTGCGTGAAGTGATGGAGAAGGCGAGCACACTTGAGGAAGCTATCAACATCATGCGTAAAGGCCCGCGCACCTGCGAGTACTACTACGTCATTTCCGATGGTAGGACCCGGCGCGCCGTCGGCATCGCCGCCACCCCCGATACTTTTGAGACCATTTGGCCCGGCCAAGCCGTGCCCCAGCTTCCGCACGCCATCCCGGACGCGGTCCTAATGTCCGCCGGTGACCGTTACGAAGAACTGGTTCGCCGCGTTCGAGAGCATTACGGCAAGATCGATGCCCAATGCGCCCGTGACCTCATGAAGCGGCCCGTCTGCATGACCTCTAATGTTCATTGCGCCCTGTTCGAGCCCGAGACACTCGATTTCTGGGTCGCCAACGCCGATTCCAAGCATCCGGCGGCCCACTGCCGGTTTACGCATTACAATCTGGCCGAACTGCTCCGGGCCTGGGCGGCACCCTGAGTCGAGGCCTTCATGCCACGGATAAAACAGCGCCACTTTGCGGGTAAGGCGCGCAGTCCCCTGCGCGCCGCGATGTCGCGGAATGCTGTCGATGTTTCCTTCAGCGGCGCCCAGAGGACTGCGCGCCCTACCCGCGTATGAAAGAATCAAGCTAACTCGTTATGGAAAAGCGCTCCGACAATCTATCTCGCCCGCTACCTGGCGGCAGAGTCAGCGCCGGAAAGGTGGGCTGCTTCTTCGCCGGGATAGCCCTTGTGGCTATCGCGGCTCTACATCTTTTGCACCCCGGCTGAGGGTCGCCCCTTCCGGCCCTTGGCGGGCCGGTTATTGTCGTGGGAACACCCCTTGGCCTGCTGTTGAGCCTTGCCGGACTCCTGTTCGACCGCAAGAAGGGGCCGGCAGTGGCCGGATTACTGATCGCCGTCGGGATAATCGTCTGCTTCCTCCTGCTGTAGTTCGAGAACCGCTCCTTGACGCGACAATAAAATACGCGGCCGCGTATTTTATTGTCGCGCCCCTGGTTGGCGCGCTTGTTTGGGCGGGTGCGACGGGGACATCCCCAACCAGAGGGATTCTCAAGGCAGCTCAGTCCGATCCGCCTGGAAAGAATTGGCGCATTCACGACTTTTCAAGGCCAGGATTATCGCCAAAATGTGAGTTATTACCACCTGGGGAGGTACAAAAAAAGAGCGGCTCCGGTTAGAAGTCGCTCCCGCCTTGGCCGCCTCGAACCCATGAAAAAGAGGCAACCAAGCCTATATCATATATAATCTAATGGAGTGGGGTTTGCAAATCGGGTGATCACCCGCTTTTGCGCCATTGTATCCATAATCTGAACCAAGCGTCCACGAGGCCGCAGGCGCCGTTGACAGATGCTGCCGATTGCGGATCGCCTTCCGCAATTGGTCGATTTCCTGGCGGCGTCCGCAAAACTGCTCGCCGGTCACGAACGTCCCGTACTCAAATGGATTGGCCGGCTCTCGTGACGCGAATGGATTCTCGCTCATGCGTTATGGATCATGCATTATGCGGAAAGTTAGTGCCGGCCTGCGCGCGCATTCTGCGCTTGGAGGAGCACATCCTGGAGCCGGACGGGGATTCCTCCCTCGCGTTTGCTTTGGTCCGCGGCCTCCATAAAGGCGTAAATCTCGGTGGTCTCCTCCGGTTTAACGGGGGCCACGCCGGTTTTGAAGAACTTCATGATCCGCGAGACCAGGGGCGCGTAACCGTCATAGGAGCCGACCGGAGACTGGCCTTTGTCCCCCTTGGCCAGGCCATGGTATCCTTTGTCTTCCTTGAAAACGCCCTTTCTTCCGCCCGTCCAAAGGCCGGTCACTTCGATTTTGCCGGCTGGGGTAAGGCCGCGCTGCACGGTTTGACACCCGGCGCCCATGACCGTGAAAAGGGATTCGACCCCATGCACGCCGTACCAGAAAAGGTCGGGGTGATGCGGCTCCAATTCGCAGGGGCTGGAGGTCTGGGCATAGATGACCTTGCCAATGGCGCCATGGCGCACCGCCTGGGTATTCCTGCCGTAGCGGAGAGAGGAGGAACTGAATACCGGCACGTTGGCCTCTTTGGCCAGGCGGAAGATTTCTATGACATCGTGCAACGAAGCCGCCATCGGTTTGTCGATGAAAACTGGCCGCCGGGCTTTCAGGACGGGCATGACTTGCGCCAGGTGAGGCCGGCCATCGACGCTCTCCAGCAGGACGGCATCCACATTTGCGCACAAGCCCTCGATTGTGGGGTAGAACTTGACCTTGTATTTCTCCCGCAAGGTCTTGGAAAAGCCGTCCACCCGAGACCAACTCGCCGGCACGTCCGGGCTGCCGCCTTTGTACGCCGCCACCACCTTGCCGCCTGGAACGTGGTGTTGAGCCTTGGGATCGTTAAGGATCTCCGTGAACGCGACGGCGTGGGAGGTGTCGCAGCCAATAATGCCAATTCGCAAATCCGCGCCGAAGACCGCGGTGCCCAGGAGAAGGATGCCGGAGAGGAAAGGCCAGAATGTCATACGTCGCACGGTTGCCAAGTTGAGAAACACGTCCCACGCTAATCCTCCGGGGGAATCAAGGCAAACTCTGTTTTCGGCTCGTTTGAGCCAAGCCCCGGACGGGCCGGATCGGTCCGGCGATTGACGCAACGGACTAACTGGACTAACCTTCGTTTTCGATGAAAGCGGTAAATGTTCACAAGGCAAAGACACACTTCTCGCGCCTGCTGGCCAAAGTGGAGAACAACCGCGAAGCCATTGTCATCTGCCGCAATGGAGTTCCGGTTGCCGATCTGGTGCCGCACAAGCGAGTCGGCCGCATCACACCTCATCCGGTCCTGAGCAAGATAAAAATCAAGTATGACCTGACTGAACCGGCTTCCGACGACGAATGGCCGCGGAGGTATCGGTGATACTCGACACGTGCGGGCTGCTTTGGCTGGCTGCCGGCGGGAAAAAGTTGAGCCGCGCCGCGCTCAGGGAAATCAACCAGGCCCCAGTGGTCTATGTCTCCGCCGTCAGCGGTTGTGAAATTGCCCTAAAGGTCCGAACTGGCAAGCTGGAGCTGCCCGCACCAGTGAAGGATTGGTTTGCGCAGGTGGTGGAACATCACGGCCTGACCGTGCTCGAGCTCGACTTGGATGCCTGTATCACCGCGGCTGAACTGCCCGCAATTCACGACGACCCGTTCGACCGATTCATCATTGCTGCTGCCAAACAGCACGCCTTGACCGTCGTGACGCGGGACGAGCGGTTCGAGGAATACGGCGTGGCGGTACTCCGTTGAATCCTGGGCTGTTGCTCGGCTTCGAACTCCATTATGCTCCCCGGCGATGGGTTCATTAGCAGCAGAGCTTTTTCGTGAGATTCGTCCCGGCTTGTTCCGCGTTCTGGCGGGCCGGAACGCGCCAACCTACGTGGATGTGCTGGACGCTTTGGAAACCGAGTCAGCCCAACGGCAGGAAGGCATGAGCCGGGAGGAGGCCATCGGCATCGTGGGAGACGTCCTTGTCCAACACCCTGAGTTCCACCCCGACGAAACCGAAGCTCCCGAGGGGGCCGAAGGGAAAACTCCGGCTGACCTTGGCTTTTTGCCACCGCGAGAGCAGGCGCGGCGCATCCTCGATTACCTCGCCCACAAGGACGTCGGCTGGCTGGAAGACATTCAGTTGCCGGATTGGCAGCGGCGCATCCGCTTCGACGCCCACGCCGCGACCCTAATGGAGGCCCTCCGCCGCATTGCGCACCCGGACGCGGCGGTTTTCACCGACCCGTTTGTCGGCGTTTGCGCCACTCTGGCCAACGTGGACGCGTTCGCCAAAGAGCCGTTCACTCACCTGGAGAACTGCCTCAAAGGCGCCGGCGGGGGTCTTCGCGAGCTGCGCGGCATGGGCAAGGGCATCGAACGCTTCATCCGCCGCCAGCTCGAGGCCCGCACATTGGGAGAGAGCTACGCGGTGATCTTCGACCAATATGCCGAACAGGTCGGCCACGAATGTTACGCCGCCCTGGTGCGCGCGCAACTCCCCGCCCGGCTCGATGCCGCCCGCGAACGCCTCCGCCAAATCCGCGCCGACGCCGACCTCCATCAGAAGATGCAGGCGGAGGTCATGCGGCGCGAAGGCGCCGAGGCCGCGCCCGCCATGGCGCGCGTCCGCAACCATCTTCAGGACCTCGATGACAAATTGGACTTCGTCCAGCCGCTGGCCGACGAAATCGACCATCGCACCGCCGAGTTCACCCGCCGCTCCCTGGCCCGCTCCCGCTACCTGCGGGAAGTGGTCGGCGCGCGGCGAGGACAGATCAAAGCCTTCTTCGAGAAGCTCAACCTGGCCTTCGCGGGGCGGCGGCTGGTGGACCTGGACGAACTTGCGGGTTTTCCTCCGCTCCGGTTGCCAGACGCCAAACTCCTGGCAGGCAGGG
>JAJYHY010000427.1:2222-6160 GCA_021784555.1 bacterium | reverse complement strand
CCATTACCATTTCCCCCACCCATACCGCCAAACCGTCCGTCCCGATAACCACGCGACCCTTCGCCCGGATGGGCTCCTTTGGTGGCTCATAGGCAATTAGCCGAATTTCCTTCTCGGACACCAAAATCGGCAGCCAAGCCGAGTGCGGCCGGACCGGGCCAGGCAGCACGATCCGCTTTGAGGCGTCAGCATACAGCACTTTCACAACGGGAATTTCCCGTATGCGCCAAAAGATTACAATCAGAAAGTCAGCAGACCGAGTCGGCACACGCAGGCTTTATCCCTGCTGCTATAGGAGCAAGTGTCAGGCATCTGCAACTTCGCCCAAATGTTTGTGGCGGGAAGGGGGAAGTAACTCCACAGGGTTCCTTGAAAGAGCGGGCGTCGGTTCACTATTGAAACAGGGCCAGCGTGTTTTGGCACGAGGCTGGTGCCTTTGCCGGCCCAGCCAACAGGCTCGACAGATAAGTTCACCTGCCGCTATGCAACTCACGTTCACATAGGCGTTGCATCCACGAATGTGCCAGAAAGACCATCTGGACAAGCCGTGCTCTTCGAACAACACTCGCCCCATGAAAAACACGATGACAGCGTTGGCCTTGGCTGCCGCAATCGGGCCGTGGGTGGTCTTTGCGCCCGGAGAGGCCCGGGCCACAAACTTGGTGGTGGATCAGGCAGCGCCCAGAGCGGCGGACGCGAACCCCGGAACGGAGACCCAACCTCTCAAAACCATTCAACACGCGGCTGACATAGCACAACCGGGCGATACGGTGTTTGTGATGGCGGGCAAATACGACGAGCGGGTCAGGGTGCATACCAGTGGGGAGGCGGGCCGGCCTATTACATTCCGGGCGATGCCTCGGCGTTCGGTGGTGGTGAACGGATTCAACCTCTGTGCCAATTATATCCGTGTGGATGGCTTCGAGATAACGGCGGACAGGCCGGCGGTCGCTGTGCAGTTGGAAGGAAGCCATTGCGAGGTGCTGGACAATTACATCCACAACATGATGGTCGGCGTCGCCGGCACAGTCGGCAAGCTGAGTCCGGACGGCGCCACGCGAGACTACTCAGCGGTGGCGCACAACCGGATAGCTTACAACAAAGTCTATCACAGCGAATACGGGTTCATGCTGGGGGGCAATGACTGGCTGGTCGAGAACAACGAAGTAAGTCGTCTGTTCATGTATGCCCTGGGGCGCCGTTATGATGACTGCGATTATTCCCGGTTCTTCGGCAAAGGCTGCATCGAGCGCTACAATTATTACCACGGCAGCACCTCTTCGGAGATTCGGGTCGCGCATGTCGATTGTCTCCAAACCTTCACCGTGAATGGCGAGGCGGCCCAGGACCTCCTTTTTGAATACAATACCTGCTTCGACTTCCACCAGTTATGCATGGTGGAAGGCGCCCCGCACATCGGCAGCGTGAAGAACTGGACACTCCGCGGTAACATCGTCTCGGCGGGTTCGCCGACGATGAGCGGGGGCTGGGGGCCGGACATTATCCAGACGCCGGATGTGACGATCGAAAACAACACCTTTTCAACCGTGCGCTGGGCCACCATCGGGCTGAGGGGAAAAGAATCCACCAACGGCCTCATCCTCAACAACATTCTCTGCAATGCCGAGCGCGCCATCATTGATGGCGACCGGGATTTTACCGCCTCCAAGCCGGTTATTGAGTACAACCTCACCTTCAACACCTCACCGGCGCGTGGGGAAACGAATCTCAATGGCAAAGACCCGCTCTTTGCGGACGCCGCCCACCGGGACTTCCGCTTGCGCAAAGGCAGTCCGGCGATCGGGGCGGGCGCGAACGGCGTGACGATTGGCGCACTGCCTTATCCAAATGTCTATTACGTCGATCCTCGTCATCCAGCCGCTTGTGATGACCCGGCCTGGGGTTATCCGGCGGTGCCGCTGGCCAGCCTGGCCAAGGCGTGCGAGATAGCGGAACCGGGCGATACGATTGTGCTGCGCGGAGGCGTATATCGTGAGTTGCTGCGGCCCAGGCATAACGACATCACTGTCCGCGCCATGACAGGGGAGAAGGTGATTATCAGCGGGGCGGACGTGATTCAAGGGTGGCGGCGTGAGGCGGACGGGAGTTGGTCGGCGCCGGTGGGAGCAGAGCCAAAGCAAGTCCTTCGGGATGGCCGGCGATGGACCGAGTTTGCGTATCATCAGGCTACCGGACGAATCGCGGTAAGGAGCGGCGACCCCAGGCTGCATCTCTTCGAGACCGTCGTGCGGCGGCAGGCCATCGACTTGCAAGGTACGGAAGGTGTTAAGGTTGAGGGTATTACGGTTGCCCACGAATCACACCAATAACACGAATTCAGGGCAGCAAGGGGTTTGGGTGGGCCAGCGAGCTTCACGGGCGACTTGCACAGAGGATATTACGGTTGCCCGCGAACAGCCCGAATGGCCGCCAATGTCCGCCGGGGACCTGTCCATTCGTGTGATTCGTGTGATTCGTGGGCTTCCTGTGTAATTCGCGGGCCTTGGCTCCGCTGCCCGTAAAAAACAGGATCATGGACAGGACCGACATCCTGAGCCATGCTTTGTTTTGACATGCAGCTTGAACTCATCGGCCCACACCCGTTCGCCCAGGATGCGCAAGGCCGCCAGTTGACCCGGATCGGCACGCTATTCCCGCAGTTTGGCGCGCTTTATACCGGGGCGCCGGGGGTGCATGCCGGCCAGCGAGTGGCTTTTATTGACCACCTTAACGCCCAGCGGGCCGCCCAAGGTCTCCCTTCCCTCTCCCCTGAGGAGGAAGAATCCGTATCCAGCCACTCGGTGGACCTCGTCTTCGATCCTGACCATATCCTCATCCGTCCCGACCCCGCCGCCATGGATTTGGCTTGTGAGGCCGATGAGCTGCTTCAGAGCCTGGTCTCAAAGCGCCGGATCAAATTCCTCTCGGTCTCCGACCCGCGGGTACGGGAGGTCCTCAAGCGGCGGGGTGAATACTGGCGGCTGAGCTCGCTGCCAAAAACCCGGGAAGCCAAGAAGCGCCTGGTGTTCGGCTCGAAGGTGGCCGTCAACGGCCGGCCAATATATTACTACAGCCGGATGACCGGCACTCGCTGGCTCACCCTCCAGGAATTCGAGGGCCTTCGCCAACTCAATGACACCGATTTGGCCAGGCATCTTCAGGAGATCGCGGACCTCTCGGCGCGGTGCAACCGGGTGGGGCATCCGGAGGTGGGCTTTTTTGCCGCCGATTTCCAGGAGTTTGGCCCCGGCGCGTTCGATAGCCTGAACTTTGAGCAACTACCGCATGAAGAACTGCGAGCCCGCTTTGAGGGAATCGTCGGGCGGTTCCGCGGCGCGGTGCATGAGGCCTACCGGAAAGACGATTTCCAAAACCGCGCCTGGTGTGAGCGTATCTTGTCAACGCTCTTCCTGGAGGGCAATGAATCCGAGAGCGAGCAGATTCCAAGCGGCCTGAGCCGAGAGTTTTTCATGCAGATCGAATGGCTGCCCGGGGGGCGGTTCGAGGAAGGCGAGTTTCTGGTTGACCCGTTGTTTGAGGAGACGGCCGCCCACCCTGAGGACGAGCAGTTGCAGCGACTCTGTGACGCGCGGGCCAAGGAAATAATCCTGGACATGATTCGAGATTACGGCGACGTCGAGTATCTCAATCTCGGGTTCCTGCCGGAGTCGCTCTCGCTGGGGCGCCCTGAGACCGAGGGCCGGCGCGCGGTCTATTTGGTGGAATTTCAGGCGCTTGGGGACCCGGCGCCGATGCAACGTATCCTGCGGCTGCAGAAATGGGGTGTTTGGGAGCACCTGGATGAAGGCAAGGGGCTGATGGAGGCCATGCTGCAGGCCGACGAATATACCGATTACATGTTGGACCGGCGCTTGGGCTGCCGGCAGTTGGGGATGAACCTCTGCCGCAGGGTGATCATGAGGCGGCTGAACGAGGTT
>JAJYHY010000427.1:0-2212 GCA_021784555.1 bacterium | reverse complement strand
GGGGCCAACGCGGGTTTCCGCGGCCAGACGATCCACACCACCTGTTTCGAACGTGAATACCTCCCGGGCATCGCCACGGACAAAATTCCCCTGGAGCGGTACTCCCGCCCGGATTACGCCCTCCGGCTGGCCGGACTTCTTGGCGCCGCCGCCGCACCGGGGTTGATCGTCGGGCGCTCCTTGAAGCGAGACCGCCCGGCCTTTGACGACGGCGACGAAGTGGTGCAGGAAGGGCCGGATGGCTTGCCCTCCACTATCCTGGTAGCGGATCACAGCGGGGCGTTTTCCGAATTCAAAGCCCCCCTGGAGAGTTTTGCCAAGGCATACGCGTGGCCAGTGAACAAGCGCCTCTCAGTCTTGCCCCAGCCTTGTGAGTTTGCCCTACGCTACCTGGCCGCCCTCCGCGCCCGCTTCGTCCACATCCAGGAGGACTATCGCAAGCGGCGCCGCGCCTTTGACAACCTCTTCAAACATCGGCCGTATGATCCCGGCGGCAGTTTCCGCTACCGGTGGGAGTGCGTCCTGCGGCGGCTGGACCAGACGGATGCAGATAGCCTTATCGACGCCATTCGCCGAAATATCCGCATAGAATCGGGTTTGGGCACTCATGGCTCTGCGGCCGCCGCGCGGGAGACCAAGACCGAGACCTGCCATGGTTAGCGGGTTGTCGGACCTGGGCTTAGGCGGCGGGGAAATCTTGAATTGGATAGGCAATGAACCACGAGGACCAACGGGTTCACATTGGGCACGCGCGGTAGAAGCGCCGATTGAGGTAATGCCAGGCTGTGCTGCCGGCCTGCGGCAATGCTGACCACGCCGGTCAGACCGACTGCGAAAATCACCAATGCGTCACTGGATTTTACGTCCAGGGCCTTTAGACTTCCCGGGCTTCATAGGGTATTTTGTCCCCATGATTGGGTCACTAGATCAGCCGAGGGTTCAAGAGCGAAAAGCTCCCGTGCGGAGACGGGGACGGTATCGGGGCGAGATCGTTTATATTTACGCCTTTGACGTGGCTTATGACATGACCCGCCAGCCGGTTCAGGAGTTGCTGGGCCAGCCGGTTGCTCAATTTGCCGTCGATGCCAGCAAGCGGAGTCCGCGTCATCTCTTCTTTTATCGACCCCAGATGGTGCGTCTGCCGGCGTTGGAGCGGATCGGGCCGCACGGGGCGGTGCGGGTTGAGCGGGCGGTCAAGCTCCTGCCGGTCGGGGCTATCAGCCTGACGATGCGCGTGCCCTTCGAGGTAGATCGGATCGAGGACCTTGTGGTCTATCACGACCTGGAGTTCAGCAACGGGTTTCTCCACGAGGAGGTGCGCCGCCTGGCCGAGGAGGTGCGCCGGGAATTGGCTTCGCACTATGTCCGACCGGTTCCCAACCTCGCCGAGGAGGAGGCCTACACCGTTTTCTGCATCGAGGCCCCCCTCATGGACGCGGATGGTGGAAAGCTCAGCGCCGAGACCTGGTGGGAAGCCAACCGCCGCCCCATCGCCTCGCTCCTGACCCAGGAGCCGGACATCGACCATCTTTCCAAGCAAGAGGCGGAGGAATCGACAGGGCGCTTCCTGAGCTATTACGAGCATGACCTTGTGGTGGTCGATTGGGATGCCGCCCTCATCCTGGACCAGCGCGAGCACTTTGACGAGACCCTTTATGTCATGGAATTGGCAAACCTGCAATTGGCGGAGCTGGAGGCTTATGACCGCCTCCTGGATGACGCCTTGGTGCGAGCCTACCGTGACCTTGATACTCGCGCCTCACGCGGGCGATTCGGTGTGCTTCGGGAACTGAGGGAAATCCGGATTGATATGGCCCGCTTCAGCGATGAGCTTTCCAACATCAGCAAATTCTTCGGTGACTGGCACCTGGCCCGCCTGTATGAAAATATCGCCTCCCGGTTTCATCTGGGCGATTGGCACCGAACCGTGGATCGCAAGCTTCAAACCCTGGACAACCTCTATCAACTGCTCAACCACGACCGCATTAACCGTTGGATGTTGCTCCTGGAAACGACCATTGTCCTGCTCTTCATTATCGACTTGATCGTTCTTGTTTTCGGTTTGAAGGGCCACTGACGGCTTTTTGTTGGCTTGGCCCTTGCGTTCTTTCCAAACAGGGGCAATTTACATCATGCATTTCCGTACGGATACGGACGGGTTTTTCCGGGTGCGATTAGGGGTGTTGGGAATCCTGCGCGGCGCAGGTGTCCC
>JAJYHY010000426.1 GCA_021784555.1 bacterium | reverse complement strand
ATCGATTGCAGGTCGAGCTCGTCTCCCAGTGAGGTCGAGGCCACGACGTTCTCGATGCGGATCTTGACCAAGGAAATCCCTCGGCGCGGGAGTATTTAAGGAGGTATTTAAACAGTTGGTCGGCCACAGCGTTGGGAATCTATTCGATGAGTCGGATTGTTTGTGATTCTTGTCTGCGGACTGTGACTTTACTCCTTCGAGGCTCGCTAGGTTTCGTCTTCCTCGAGCCGAGAGTGGAAAGACGGAGTAGATATCCCATGCGACATGCCAAGCGGCCGGAACTCGCCACCTGGCTGGGTGATAAGTTAAGGGTGTGACTCGTCGATCTCGTTCCTACCGAAATGGAGTGCGAGCTTCAAGCGGAGCGACTCGCGATACTGGTCCGAGAGCTCGACCAACTTTTCGGAGGGCGTGAGTCGCTTCCGTTCAATCACCCTGAGCATAGTCAAGTCGACCCAATGATCATGTCCTCCAAGTGCCGCATCAGATACAAGGTAGAACATTCCAGGGAAGTACAGGATTTCCCCGAGTTTCGGCACTTCGAGAGGATTGAGCTTTTCGTAGCCCCCCTTGCTTTCGACTAGTCTTCGGGTGTAATCGCTGAAGTCGTTAACCTCCGCCACAAGTACTCGGTCCGAAGGGCGTCCTGTTTCAGCGTTGACATCGCAAGAGTGGGAAACCACGATGCCCCACTTGTGTGAGACCGCCACGCTCAACGTGAACCCAGCGGCCTCGCCATGAAAAGCCGAAGCATTCGAGGTGAGATTCGGGATCGCGAATTGGATGTGCGGATAGATGTCGCCCTGAATCACGGCGTCCGTGAAGGGGCGCTGTCTGTACATCCACCTTCAATCGGTACGTGGCCTATGTATCGTTTTGGATTGGGACGGGTTCGACTTTCAACGGTGTCCGGATCAGACGGTAGGCCCGCTCCACGTCTCGGGTTTCGTAAATCCCACCTGTGACCGCTGGTGTAAGAGGGAGCTCCATTCCGATGCTTGTAGCGATGAAGAGGGACAACAGCATGAGACCGTTCTGTGCGATCATGCCCGACTCCTTGTTTGCTGCGCTCGCCGCCGAAACCAGACCCAGCAGGCGACCGCGCTCGATCACTTCTCTGGTCAAGCTTTCGAGCGAGGTCTGCGGGACACCGAGCACTCCAAGCAAATCGTCGCCGATAGGAATGCCCGCGAACGCGGCAGGATCCGAGGAATAGCGTTCCAGTACTTCCCTGACAAGCTGCAGGGGAGGACGCCCTTGAGCGAAGCCCCGCAAGAACTTGAAATAGAAGTCTACTCCCCGGGCGCGTGCGATGTCATCCGCATGGTTTGCTGTCCCTTCTCTCGTGCCAGACTTCGTGGGGCCCTGTCGGCCGTGTTTAAGGGAGACGATTACGCGGGCGTCGTCCACAGCAAGAAAATGGTCGCGCGACCTGATCGGCCCAACCACCACATGGGCGCCGGCATCCCTGAGCCGTTGAACCACTTCGATCCGCGGCTCGCTGGCATACACGTCGATCTTTACTCCGCGCGCCGCAGCGGCATGTGCCGCATCTCTCAGTTCAGGAAAATCATACGAACCGAGCTCGCCAGAAATCACGACGATGTGGTGCTTCGCAGACTGAAGGAGAGACTGAACTTCGACCCGAAATCGACTGTCACCCTCGGTCGCCTGGATTCTTGTGTGGGTCATGCATTACCACAAATAGGCGAAGGGACCGGTTACGCTCCCGAATACATCCTTCGAATCATGGTCACAAGTGCGTATAGACCCTGTTGCTACCGGCAAGGTAGGACGGTGCTGGTGAGGATAGGTATATTTAAACCTTGACGTCCAAACCCCGCCGCCTCCGATTGCGGTCGCTATGATTAAGTCTTTGGCACGGAACGGCGGCTGAACGACCCGGACAAATCGCCCTCCCCAGACGGGTTTGGAATTCAAGGCCCCAACTTGACCTGAATGGTCTCAGGAAGTCTCGATCGTGCCGACTTTTTCCTCGAGGAGTCACTGTGTCCCGGCTGACAGAGGTGGTACCGCGCGGTGCGCGAGACTGACCTCGGTCACCTTGCACCTCATGCTTTCGCCTACAACTACTCCGTTACAACGCCTCCGGACCCAAGCTTGGTCAGTGGACCCACAGCTCTGGTGAAATCTTGGCCCTCCCCCACCTCACACAGGTGCGACCCCAGACTTGATTTGATCTGAATGGGTGGGGATGATAGAATGTCGCGCACGGAGCTGGAGCCGTGACACCGACTCCGCTCGCTGGAGAGGCACGGAGACGTGACGCCATCGACTCCGTTTAGGCGGGGCCAGCACGCCTATCGTGGTGTCAACCGAACGAGCCGTCGGGGTTCCTCCCGAGCCTCTGAGGAACTCTGGACAGAGGCAGATGCAGTTATCTTGCTCGCCGCAAGGGCTTGGTCTCCCGCGGCGGATCGGCAAAACTACAACGCACGTCGGCCGTGGGTGAGAGAACTGGCCGATTTTCTGGGGCGCAGCCCCGGGTCGATTTCCTTCCACCTGGGGAACATTGCATCCGCAGAGTCGCCAGGCCACGGGTTGGAGCACGTGGGTGCAGTCTTCGAAGCCGTCTTCGACCGCTACCGAAATCATCCTGATGAGTTGCAGCTCGACGCGGCGCGCCTACGTCGGGCAAGG
Source organism: bacterium (assembly GCA_021784555.1). GTDB lineage: Bacteria > Verrucomicrobiota > Verrucomicrobiia > Limisphaerales > UBA8199 > JAJYHY01. The sequence goes on along the minus strand of JAJYHY010000426.1, from coordinate 3,505 downwards.
TTTAGCAGGCTCGCTTCTCCGAGGCTAGAGCGGGATTACACGGAGGAGGAGGTAGTGGCCGCCGAGTCCGAGCTTGAACGCCGCTTTCCCGAAGCCCGACTCCCTCCGGACTCGATTATTCTGTATCGGTACAAAGGGTCAGTCTGGCTCGGGGTTATGGCTACGATTCAGACGGCCCTGTTATACCCCATGGAGACCGCCCGTCTGATCCGCGCTGCGCTGGAAGTCTTCGGATCTACGGCCAAGCGCAATCCGTCAGCAGACTACGCACTCGACGGGCGGACTGTCGAGCTGGCCGAGAGGGAAATCGTGATCCGTGCCCCGAAGTTTCATTATAGCGAGCTCAAGCCGATAGACCGCATCACACTAGCTCTTCGCCTTCCCGAGCTTCGTTCCCTCCGTCACTGGAGAGCTCGAGTTCGCCGTCTAGAGTTCTTCTCTAGCGCAGACCTGCGAGAAGAGAGGGCTAGAATTCAGACCTTCTTCCGCGTTGATGCAAGTAGTCTGTGCGCAACGTGCGTCCAGATGCTTCTGGACGCTCTCGAGGACGCCCTGACTTCGGGGAAGATCTGAAATCCGCCCGGACCAGAAACAGAGGTACCTCTATCCGTTTCAAGAGCAGGTACCTCTTTAAATCCGGTCGTGCGATGGGCCACTTATGGGTGATGAACCTGTTAAGCCATACGTCGCCGGGGACCAGTCGGTTTCAATCAGCTGGAAGACCCGTCGCAAGTCGGGGACCGCCCGAGGGACCGATTACGGTTCGTATTACACAATCCTGCCGAGGGGCCAAGTCGATGAACTTTCATGGGGGAATCGCGAGAAACTGGTCGCGCGGGTGGTTGACGACACTCTGGTGCTTCGTCGGGCAGCCGCGACCCCCGGTAGGCACGCACTGACCGGCGATCCGAACTATAAATTCGATCGAGTGATTTGCGGGGACGTCCTCGAAGAACTCGCGCGAGTTCCGAGCAGTTCCGTTCACATGATTATCACTTCGCCACCGTACAACGTAGGAATAGAGTACTCTGACTACGACGATAAGCGGCAGTACGCGGAGTACCGGTACTGGCTTGCAGACGTCTGGAAGGAATGCTTTCGCGTGCTGAAGCGGGGCGGGCGGCTCGCTCTAGAGGTCGCCCCCACAGGAATCGCCGAATTCGTTCCCCTCCACCACGACCTCTCCCGTGACATTCGGGCTGCCAAATTTACCCATCGCGCCGAGATCCTCTGGGCGAAGCAGAACATGTCCGCGCCACGGACCGCCTGGGGCAGCTGGACGAACCCGCGGCACCCACATGTGATTCCATCTTGGGAGTACGTCGAGCTGTTCCACAAGGAGAGCTGGAGGCTGGAGGGCGAGGCTCAAATGATCGATATTCAACCTGAGGACTTCCGCGACTGGTCCGACGGTGTGTGGGAGATCCCCCCCGACTCCAAACGAGTTCTCGGACACCCGGCCACCTTTCCGGAGGAGTTGATTCGTCGGCTACTACTCTTCTTCACTTACCGTGGCAACACGATTATGGATCCGTTCGGCGGAACGGGGACTGTCGCCGCTGTCGCTAAGCGACTTGGGCGTCACTACCTCCATATCGATCTCAGTGAGAAGTACTGTCGGGCTGCTGAGGCCCGAGTTGCTAAGACTACTGTCGAACCCATGCCTCCTAGACGCCGCAGTACACGGGATCCCAAAACTCCGACCGGAAACAGTGCCCTGTCCGTCAGAGGCGGGTCGATTTCTCGATAGTTTTTGATCAAATCGTGAGTTCGTGATTATCAGTTTGCTTCGTCTCCCATATCCCGAGGAAACGATTGATCTTACTCGATCGAGAGGTCGAGGTTGCCTCAGCGTCGGTGAGGAAAATCGATCGCCTTCAACGCTTGCGTTCTAACTGACTCCGGCACGGAGCCGTCCCCGCCAATCTCGGCGAGGAGTTGCTGACCTGCGGCGCCGGTCTTTGCGAGCGCTGTGACGGCATGTTCCTTAACGCTCGAAGGAGTCTGTGGGTCCCTAATCGTCTTCGCGAGGGTCTTGGCGATTTTCGCAGCTTCATCGGTCTGAACCCAAGCCTCGATGGCTTCGAGTAGGCCCCTGCTGAGGTCGCCCTTCTTTCCGCCGAAGCGCTGAGCAACAGTGATTCTCAATCTCTTCGCAAGTGCATCGGGAATGATTGCGTCGATGCGGGCCATCATTGAACGAAGGTGCGCCCGGATACATGAGGCTTGTGTCTATCCACATATCCGCAGTGCTTATCTATCGCCGTGTTATGTGTATATGTGTTAAAACACGAACCATGCCTTTGACCTATGCCTCCCAGCAGGACGGACGCCTTCGAGGGCTCGAGCTTCTTTCGGCTGTTGAGACCCCGGTGATCCCCGTGTCCCGTGATACTTGGCGCGTCGCCTCTCAGTTGGGGCACGGGTACTACACCGTTCATAAGACTCGGAGGGGATGGGACTGCGAGTGCGCTGCATTCGAGCCAAACGCGGCTCCGTGCAAGCACATCTGGGCGATCCGAATCTGGCTCAAGCCGAGCCTCTACTCTTCCCTCGAACGAGTTCGCAAGCCCAACACCGCGGGACACTCTCAGGACTGGCCGGCGTACGACGCGGCACAGCAGGCCGAGCATGTGATGTTCGATCCGCTGCTGTGGAGCCTTCTGGACAATGTTCCGGAGCCCATAAGACCCCCTGGGACTCGAGGTCGCCCGCCAATCCCGCTCCGTCTCCAGCTACTCGTGGCAATCAAGAAGGTTCACGTAGGGGAGTCAACCCGGCGCGCGAAGGGGCTGCTGCAAGTGGAGTACGGGTCGGGGACAGGCATACTGGCTACAGTTCCAAATTATGCTGTCCCGTCTCGACTGTTCAACCGGGACGGCGTGGGTCCACTGCTTCTGGAACTAATCCACCGGTCGGCCGGGCCGCTTCGGGAATTGGAAGATGGGGGCACGGTCGCAATCGACTCGACCGGCTTCTGCACGACATGCATGGGCGCATACTGCACGGAGATCCACGACCCGTCGCGACGTCACCGTTGGGTCAAGGCCCACGCAGCAATTGGAGTCAAGACCCACATTGTGCTTGATGTGCGGGTCACAGACGAGTCGGGAGCTGACTGCCCGCAGTTCGTGACCTTACTCGAAGGCGTAAAGGCACTAGGGTTCAACCCCGCCTCTGTGGTGGCTGACAAGGCTTACCTCTCACGGGAGAACTACAACGCAGCGGCCGACCTCGGTATGACTGCCTACCTCCCGTTCAAGTCGAATTCTACCAGCGGGATGCGGGGCTCATTCGTTTGGAGCAAGATGTTCCACATGTTCCAGCTCCACCGAGAAGAGTTCGACCGAAACTACCACAGACGCAGCAACGTGGAGGCTGTGTTTTCGGCCATCAAACGGAAGCTGGGCGAATCACTGATGTCAAAGAACCCCGTAGCGCGATTCAACGAGCTCCTGGCGAAGATCCTCGCTTACAACCTTGGGGTGATCGTCCACGAAATTTA
>JAJYHY010000425.1 GCA_021784555.1 bacterium | reverse complement strand
GATCTCGGCCCGGTAGGTCTCGTCAAGGCCATCCAAAGTATCGACAATAGGCCGGTCCAACTCCGACACTTCCCGCCCGAAAGGCCCGGTTTGCCGCCCCAAACCTCCGGAGCCCCCCGGCAAACCTCCGGAGCTCGGGCCCAAACCTCCGGAGCTCCCGTTGTCCTCTCCGGAGGTTTCCTCAAAGACACCGGGGATTGACAGCGAAACCGGTGCATCCTGCTCACCAAAAACCTGCTCCGGGGTGGGCAAGCGTTCTCCGGGCAAGTGGTACACGGTCCCCCTAGAGCGGCCATCCGCAACCAAAAGTCCTTCTCTGACAAGACGTTGCAGCGCCAGGGTCAAGTCGTGGGGATGCAAGCCACTGATTTCGGCAACCCGCGCATGGCTGACGACCCGTTCAATGGCCGCCGTCGCGACAATCAGGCGATCTGTCTCGTTCAGGCCGTCGAAAGCCGCCCCAAATTGCGCCCTCAGCCTGGCGATCACGTCCTTGGGCAGCAAATCCAACATCCGGAGCTCCAGAAGCGTCTGCTCCGGCTCGTCTTTCTCATACAAGGCAGGCGGCCGCCAATGCAGGCTGGCCCAACCGCTGTAAATCCGCGGTACCCCAGACCCCATCCGTTCGCCCAGGCCGATCATCAGGAACATCTGATGCATAAGACGGTTGCGGCAATCGCTCTCGCCGCCCCGCACGGCCTGCTCCAGCGGCACGCGCATCCCGCCGGGGTTGCGGAAACCGAACATGTCCGGCCGCTTCACCACCAGAATCGACACCCGGCCGCTGTAATCCGCGTGCACCAGCGTGTTGACCAGCGCCTCGCGCAAGGCCACATGGACCGGCGTGTCTTCCTTGCGTTGGCCGTCCTTCAACTCGAAGGGCACCTTGAGATCGGCCGTCAGCTTGCGATAAACCCGGCGATAGAAGTCGAACACGTTGCCGGACCAACTACCATCCGGCACTAGGCGGTCAACCCAGCGTTTCTCAGTACGAGCCTCCGGGCGCTCCTGATAATCGACGAAGTAGTGCGGCAAGGCATCCTGGATGCTCGACCAGCGCCCGAACATCAGCAGCCCGGCTAAGGTCAGCCCAGACTCACCGGTCTGCCGGTCGCGCCGCCAGCCCTTGAGCGCCTGTAGAAACTCGAAGTCCTCAAAATCCAGAAAGGGATGCCCAGGCTTCTCATCGCGCAACATCTGCCGGTAGATGCGCAGGCTGTCGAGGTCGATATCCTCCATGCCGTAACCCGGCAGGATGCGGTTGTCCCGCTCGTCCTCAATTTGTTCGGCCAGCATGCGCTTGACCGTTTCATCGTCGCAATGGCGGTCGCCCTCGTTGAGCCGGCGATACGTATGGCCATTGAACGGGTTGCCGTGCAGGTAGATGGGCTTTTGCTTTCTGGGCGCGGCCGGCACCTCCACCACCACCAGCGTCTTGCCTTCGATGGTCAAGGTTGAGACATCCTTGTCCGTCAGCAGATTGGCGCTGACCTTTTGCGGGTTGTTCAGCGTGTTGAATAAGTCGACGATGACCCGATCCGGCTCCTCGACGCCATGTACCTGGAACCGACGGTCCTTTTCCCGCAAACCCAGCACGATCAAGCCACCATGCATGTTGGCGAAGGCACTGTAAGTCGGCCAGAAATCCTTGGGTAGCTGCCCCTTGCCATCCTGGCCCGCCGCGAGCTTACACTCGACTTCGACCGATTCGGCCAGCAATGCGATGTCGTCCAAGGTATTGATCCGGTACATCACGCCCTCACCCGTTATAGTTGATGCGCCTTTCGGCGACATCGGCAATCAGCTGCAGGTATCTATCTACAAACTCGTGTTGGCCCACTGGATACCAAAGTGGCTGAATATTCAATGTAAGCAGTCGCGTTTCCTTCTGTTGCTTAGCTTGCGGGTCTTCCGGGGCTGGGAGAATCGCGTAGTGATTGGGTATGGCGTATTCGTCGGCTCGTTTTGCCTGCTCAAATAGCTCTAGCGTCCAGTCTTGGTCGAGACTGCATCCTAGAAACAGCAGCGACTGTGAAACGAAAATCTGACGCAGCGCCTTCGGCAGCGGCTTATGGAAATCGAGCGGGTTGCCATATGCGTCGGCGTACTGTGTTTGCGTAAGGATATGTGTTGCCGGATTGTCGGCATCGCCATGCAGTTTTAGTAGACACCGGTCGCCCCGTACAAGCCGTGGAAAGAAATTGTGCTCCTGCGTACCATGCATATAGGCATTAAATTCCACCTTGTCTCGGTAGGTCTGCTCAATCGCGTCGTCGAAATTAGTCGTTACGATGCAACCCTTCGCAAAGCGAGGCACTAACAGCATCGGTCCGGCAAGTTTGATTTTCTGAATGCGGTAAATGGTGCGAACGAAGTTCGTTACTTGCACAGCATCATGGTCCACCAGCGCTTGTGCTGCCGCGAGATACTGACCTGCATCAATCAACGCGGTAATAGCTGGTCCGTCTGCGGCGGGCAAGCGCGCCAGCAACTGCTTAAGCGCTTCGCCCCACAAAGGCATGCCCATCGGCTTCGTCATCCCAGCGCCAATGAACGGAACCACTCGACCGCGTTCCACCGCGTCCAACAGGTCTTGGAACGGTGCGATAAGGCCACCGGCTCGGATGAGCTCGGTTACTTCATTATGTTTGGCTTGGTTGGTTTCGTTTTCCCATGCCGTGCGTTCGTCGTCGTAAGCCTCGCGGTCAACCCAAAAAAGAACCTTGCTGCGCTCGTACTGGTAGGCATCTACGTCTTGCCGCGGGCTCGATATGCTCAGCGGCTCTTCACCATCGAAAAACTCATTGAAATCTTTGTTCGTCTCATATTGGTCTCCCAGAAGCCGCAACGCTTCAGAAACGAGGTGTTTCTGTTGTTTGTCAGCGTCGCTCATGCCGCACCTGCCACCGGCACGCGCAGTTCGCCGGAGAGGAGTTTAGGGAGGAGCGCATCGCGAATTAGTGCAAGCGTCACGCTTTGCGCGTTATTAGTCATCCCGCGCTGGCGAAGCCCAGTAACACAGGCATCAAAGTAATCTCGTAGTGGCTTTGGAGGCAATAAAACCCGAAGCGCTCCAAGCCGTATGCGCGAAAGCTCAGTCTGGCCTGTGCTTCCTTCGCCTAGCGCCTCGATTTCACTTTGCCGCTCCAGCAAAGTGATGCCGAGATAATTCCAGGATACTTTCTCGGGTGCGCTTCGAACAACGGTGATGTGGGAATCGACAATCGTTGGCTCATCAATTGCGAGCACCTGTGCAACACGGCCTAACGTACCAACACCAGTTGAGTTGACTAGAATATCGCCGACCTCAAGGGTGCGTCCTTCAACTTTACGTTGTGTGGGATCGTGTCGTCGCCCTTTCGATGTATCGACGTGCCCACCACGAACACATTTTTGGTTAAGGACCAGAACACCACCTTCTTCAACGTATTTTGGCGAAAGCCCGCGATTCAAATAACACGTCAGCTGTTCAAGAGACTCAACTCCCCACCCCTCCGGAATCTCGCCGAGTTCGGAAACGACGAGGCGGTCGGGGAAGAGGGCGAGGAGGTCGGGGGTGAGGCCGAGACGGCGGCAGATGGATTCGGGTGGTTCGCCGCTGGCTTTGGCGCGGACGGGGTCGAAGTCGACGAACCAGGACTTGAAGATCGCTCGCGCGGTGGCCTCCAATGTTTCGCTCATGCGGCGGTTCAGTTCGATCTTGTCGTCGAGTGTGCCGAGGATGTGGGCGATGGCGCGTTGTTCTGAAAGGCTTGGCAGCGGAATTTCAATTGTCTTTAGGTATGAAGATGGCCGGGCAATAGATGGCACACCAACCTGTGAAGCGTTTGCCAACAGCTTATGTTGACCCTCATGTGACTTGAAGTAATACGTTACGAATTCAGGTTGTGCCTTGGATCGGTTACACCGCAGATAGAACTGACGCTGCGATATCACGTAGCGCTCAAAGCAGGAATTTTCTGGAATGTAGGCGACCTGACCAATGTTTCCTGCATGCGTGAAGATGACATCGCCGCGAAAGACATTCGCATTCTTCAGTTTGTCTGCGTGCGCAGGCGTAACAAAGTTGAAGTCCCCATCTTTAAGCCTCGTGCCGTGGAGATGCGCGCCGCTGATCACAGGCACCCCCTCGGGCACAAATGTCTCGACCTTGATTGTCGAACCAAAAGGGCCCATCGCCACCTTGTCAGCGATATCCTCAATCCGAGCGGTTTGCCACTCACCCGCCATAACCCAGCCTCGCCAGATTCTCGCGAATCATTGCTTCCAGCCGTGCGCTTTCCCCGAACTGCTCATTCAACTGCGCGGTAAGCCGCGCCATCTTTTCCTCGAACGGTTCGCCGTCGGCTTCCTGCTCCGCCGCGCCAACGTAGCGGCCGGGAGTGAGCACGTAGTCGTGCTTCTTTATGTCTTCGAGCTTGGCGGTCTTGCAGAACCCCGCTTCGTCCGCGTAGTTCTCGCCTTTCTTCCAGGCATGGAAGGTGTCGGCGATCTTGCGTATGTCATCGGGCGCGAAGTCGCGCAGCACGCGGTCTTTCATGTAGCCGAGGTTGCGGGCGTCGATGAAGAGGGTCTCATTCTTGCGGTCGCGCGTGCCGTTGCGTGCTGATTTGCTGCGAGTGAGGAACCAGATGCAGGCGGGGATCTGGGTGTTGGTGAAGAGCTGGCCGGGCAGCGCGACCATGCATTCGATCAGATCGGCCTCGATCAGCGCCTTGCGGATTTCGCCTTCGTTGTTGGTGTTGCTGCTCATGGAGCCATTGGCGAGCAGCAGAGCCATGCTGCCGTGCGGTGCCAGGTGGTGGATCATGTGCTGCATCCAGGCGAAGTTGGCGTTGCTGGCGGGCGGGATGCCGTATTTCCAGCGCGGGTCGTCGTCTTTCACGCCGGCGTTCCACTCCTTCATGTTGAAGGGCGGGTTGGCCATGATGTAGTCGGCGCTGAGATCGGGGTGCTGGTCGCGGGTGTAGGTGCTGGCGGGTTCCTTGCCGAAGTCGAAGTCCATGCCGCGGATGGCCATGTTCATGGAGGCCAGGCGCCAGGTGGTGGGATTGGATTCCTGCCCGTAGACGGAGATCTGACCGATGCGGCCGCCGTGCTCTTCGACGAACTTTTCCGACTGCACGAAGAAGCCACCGGAGCCGCAGCAGGGGTCGTACACACGGCCCTGGTAGGGCTCCAGCATTTCGACGATGAGGGTGACGATGCTCTTGGGCGTGTAGTACTGCCCGCCCTTCTTGCCCTCGGCCATGGCGAACTCGCCGAGGAAGTATTCGTACACGTGGCCGAGGATGTCCTTAGCGTGGAGCGTGCCGTGCTTGAAGGGGATCTCGGCGATGAGGTCGATGAGGCCCGGCAGCGCGGAGTCGATCTGCTTGCGGGCGTAGTCTTTTTCCAGCACGCCTTTGAGTTTGGGATTTTCCTTCTCGACGGCTTCAAGTGCGTCGTCGAGCAGGCGGCCGATGCCGTTGAATTTGTATTCGGTGGTCTTGCCGTTTTTGACCTGAAGCACGGTGCCGACGGCGACCTTGGCATTGGCTTGCAGGAAATCCCAACGCGCCAGCGCCGGCACCCAGAAGACGTTTTTTTCGGTGTAGTAGTCGCGGGCTTCGAGCTCCTGTTCGATCAGCTCGGCGCTGTCATCGCCCAGGTAGTAGTCGTTGTTCGGATCGGTGAAAGCAGCTTGCAGCTCCGCGCGGCGCTCCTTGAAAGAATCCGACACGTATTTGAGGAAGATGAGGCCGAGCACGACGTGCTTGTAAACGGCGGCGTCGAGCATGGGCAACAGCTTGTTGGCCATGGTCCACAGGCGCTTGTCGAGGTCGTTGAGGAATTGCTGTTCTTCTTGTTTCATACCCTGTTTTGTCCTTCCCGGCTTGGATCAGGCCCCCGCACTGCGATGGATGGGCCATCTGTGCAGAAAACATTCGTTCTGCTTTGATGCATCGGTACGCCAGGACGCGTTGTCTTTGCATGGGCGCAAACATAGCCGACTCGGCGATGATTGACGACAGCCGCGCGGTTTTCCATTTGGGTGCTCTCTGCCCGGCCGCAGAATCCGAATTGGAAAACGCCGTGCGGAAAATCGCGGAGAACTTTCTGGGCTCAACGTCCGAACCCCCTGGCTGGCGGCGTCTCAGCCGCCCACGGTCAGCGCCAGGGTGCCCACCCCTTCGACACCACCCTCCAGGC
>JAJYHY010000056.1 GCA_021784555.1 bacterium | reverse complement strand
GGACATGGTCGCCCTCTGGTTGGCCGTCGGCTCAACCGAGCCGCCGCATTTCTGGAACGGCATCCGGGTCTTCCCGATTCCAGAGGAGTGTCTCGGCTCCGCCGGGTTCCTGAAAACACTCATCGGCCAGCAGCGGCCGTACCTCATCTTCTCCAACCTGCCCCCCGGCAGGTTCCCGGCTGGCCTGGATTACCTCGCGCGCAACGGGACGGCCTGGATACATCGGCCTGGTCCGGCGCCTGAGGGCGAGCCAGGCGCTCCCGTTCCAGGGACTGCCGCGCCAGCGCCCCCGGCCTCTGCCGACTTCATCGGGAGCACGCCGGAATTCGACAGCGACCCTCATTTTGCCCTCGAGGAAGGAGAGAAGACGAAGGCGGCGGCCCGCGCCGCACTCCAAGCGCTGCGCGAGGTATGCAGCGGTCAGCCCGCCCAAGCGCCCGAAACGTGCCAAGCCCTTGGAGGTGTCGAGGGCGCCGAACCTGGCGAAGCTTTTGGAGTGCGGCGCGGACCGCCGCTTTCCTTTTCCGGCCATGAAGACGAGAAGTGCCGAGGATTGGACAAAGTGGCCGATAAAGTAGCCGATGAAGTGCCCAAATCGGCGTTCCTGGGACAGGCCCAAACCGCAGAAGCCGCCCAGACAAACCTGGGCGCGTCACTCCCCCTGTTGGCCGGCATGGTTCCCGGAGCTAGCGGCGGCAAAGAGCCCGCGGCCCTGCTGGGCGACCTCGAGCGTTTGTTGGCTCGGGCCGCGCCCCTTGACATTTCCACCGCCGCCCCGCCGCCCTGCCTGATCATGCGGCAGCAACTGTTCTGCAATTCGAGCCTGGCGCACGTCATGTTCGAACTGACCAACGCGCTCCTGGAGCTCGGGTTCCCCGCCGTGGCCCAGGATGAGCACTTATTTCTCGCCAAGAAGTTCATCCACCGGGAAGAAGAGCTGTTCCGCACCGGCGCGCCGGAGAAATACGCGCGGGTCCGCCAGAGCCTGCGGAGGGAGTGTGATCCCGAAAACTCCATCACCGTCCATTTTTCCATGCTCGAACATGGTGGCAACTTTTCCCGGTTTGGCGTTTTCAGCGGGCTGACGCCCCGCGAGGTTCTCTACACCACCGCCAATCACCTCGTCAGCCGGGACGGTCTGCGGCGCATCGCAGACCGGTTCGAAAAGGTGCTGGCGCCCTCCTGGCACGTCCTGCGGCCTTACCTGGAGGCGGGGCTGGCTCGCCAGCGCGGGGCCGTAATTCCCCACGGCATCGACCCGGAAATCTTTTGTCCCGAGGCCGCGCCGCTTTCCTTCCCAACCGATAAATGTTTCAAGTTCCTGCAGACCAGCTTTCCGTGGGTTACGGAGAAGGGCTTCGACATTACCATCCAGGCCTACTGCCGCGCCTTCACGGCCCGCGACGACGTCTCGATGGTCCTGAGGGTGCCCGAAATCCGGGACGCGGAGCGGCGCCAAGCGACTTTTGGCCGGCTGGAGGGCCTTGTCCGCGAGGCCCGGGAGCAGCCCGGCGGACCGGAGATCCTTCTCATCGAGCAGGACGTGCCGCTCAACCGCCGTGGCGGCGTCTACACCGCCGCCGATTGCTATGTGTTTCCGTTGCGCGCCGAGGGTTTTGGCATGACCATTCTGGAAGCGATGGCCTGCGGTCTGCCGGTCGTTGCCACCCCCTGGAGCGGCCCGGCGGATTTCCTCTCGCCGGCTTGGGCCTACACCCTTCGCCATTCCCGGCCCATTCCGGAGCGGGGCGCCAACGGCTCGCTCCTTCGTTACCACGTGGAACCGGACGTCGAGCACCTGGTTCATCTGATGCGCCACGTCTATGAGAACCGAGATGAGGCTAAGGCCCTCGGTCTGGCCGCCTCGGAAGAAGCGCGGGCGCGTTGGACGTGGCGCCACGCAGCCGCCAGGCTTGCCTCCACACTCACCTTGCAGCCCGAACGCCAGACGCCGGGCACCGTGCCGTCCGCGCCGCCAGCCTGCCCGCAGCCGGCATAATCATCCCTCTCCTATGAACACAAAACTCGCCCCAATCCTGCTCCTCGCTCTCCTGACCGAGGCCACCTGCCTCGCCACCGACCCGCTTGACCAATGGGAGTGGCGCAATCCGCTGCCCAATGGCAACACCTTCAACGCCGTCACTTACGCCGACGGCAAGTTCGTTGCGGTGGGGTATGGCGGCGCAGTGGCCGTTTCGACGAATGCCCTGACTTGGGCGGAACGGGCCATCCCTCCGGCCGGCAGCCCGGATACTGCCTACGACCTGTACGGGATCGCCAACGGTGGCGGCCGCTTTGTCGCCGTCGGGAATGCCGGCGCGACCGGGGCGATTCTCACGTCGGCAGACGGGCTGAACTGGACTTTGCAGAGCTGCCCTGGTGGCGTTTACGCCCTCTACGCGGTCACCTACGGCGGAGGCCTGTTCCTGGCGGCGGGCAATGCTCAGGCTGGCGGGGGTGTCCTCCTGGCCTCGCCCGACGGGACCAATTGGGTGGACCGGACGCCGTCCGAATCGCAGGTGTTCTGGTGGGGGTCGGTGGCCTACGGCGGAGGCACCTATGTCGCGCTTGCCCCGACCAAGATATTCGCTTCCTCCGATCCCGCGGTGGGCTGGGAGGAGGCGAGCCTGCCATCGGTCAGTCCCAACCTCGAGGGCGTGGCCTATGGCGGCAGCAGGTTTGTGACCGTAGGCACGTTTTCTCTCGTTTCGCCGGATGGGCTCACGTGGAGCAACGGCCTCCCCACCTCGCAGTGGTTCGATCTGTCGGCGATCGCCTACGGGGGGGGCGAGTTTCTTGGGCTCCAGGACGCGACGGTTGCCATGTCTCGTGATGGTCTGCGCTGGGCGCGCTTCGCGACCGGTCTCCCTGTCTCGTTTCACGCAGCGGCGTACGGCGGCGGGACGTGGGTAGTGATGGCCAATGCGGGCATGGTGGTTAGCACGAACCTGGCTACCAGCGGCTCCCCAGCGCTGGCCAGGTTCGAGGCCCTAGGCTCGAACGTGACCACGGCGGGCCTGAGCGGCATCGCGTACGGCGGGGGCAGGTTCGTTGCCGCGGATGATCGGGGGAACACCTTCATCTCTGGAGACGGCGTCCAATGGACAGGGGGCGGAAGCACCGGGATCGGCACGAACGGCGTGACCATGGCATACGGCGCGGACACATTTGTCGCGGCCGACGATTCTGGCCGCATCTCCGTGTCAGCCGATGGAGCCCGATGGAGGCGGGCAGCTTCGCTGGTGCCCAGTGTCGCCAGCGTGGACCTGGCGTACGGCGGTGGGCGTTTCGTGCTCGTAAGCGCCGGGGCCAGTGCCGGCGAGGCCACCGTTGCGACGTCAACCGACGGGGCGGATTGGACCACGGCGGGCTCGGGCTACTGGGGCAACCTGTATAGCGTGGCCTACGGCGCCGGAAGGTTCGTGGCGGGGGGCGACGAAGGCACCGTGCTCGCCTCCACCGACGCCACCAACTGGACGTCGCTTCAAACGGCGGCCACCAATCCCGTCCTCGGCCTCGCTTACGGCAACGGCCAATTCGTGGGGGTCGGCGGCGGTTTCATTTTGACCTCGCCCGACGGCCTCACTTGGGCGTCCATCACGAACGCGCCCGCCTCCCACTTGGTCCGCGTCCGCTTTGGCGGCGGCGTATTTGCGGTCCTCGGGCAGCGGGGCACCATCCTCACCTCGACCAACGGCCTGGCCTGGGTCACTCGCGACCCCGGCACCATGAACTACCTGTGGGATATAGCTTATGGCCGGGCGACGTTTGTGGCCGTGGGCGAAACCGGCACCATACTCCAGTCCGGGCAATTGCCCATCACTGGTCTCCGGCTCGGACCGCTTGTGGCCGGGTCGGGTGGAGTTACTTCCTTCGGTGCCGCCGGGCCGCCGAATGAGACGTGGACTATTCAGGCTTCGGACAACCTGCTGGACTGGAGTTTCTTGACGGAGCGGCCGGGCACGAATGGGGTAGCGGAGGTGGTCGATCCCGGCGCCACAAACTACAATCGGCGTTTCTACCGGGGCTTTGCATGGTGAGGGGACTTTGGACATGAAGACCGGCGGCTATCGTCTTGCGGTTCTGGCGGGGTTTGTGGCCATCGGATTTGGCCTGGGGGTGCTCGCTGGCCGCGGCTTTGCCCCGGTCGGTGAAACGCGTCGCCAGCCGGCGCGCGCGGCTCGTCAACCGAGCCATTTACTGCGAACAGGTCCCCTGCGCGCTGCGCCGCTGCAGTCACCCGGCCTGTTCGGGGCGCGGGTTACGCCCGAGGCGCTCGATGAAGCGATCTCCGAGGCGTGGGCGGCGGGGTCCGGGCCAGGGCGCGCGGAGGCTTTGCGGCAACTGGCGGAGGCGATCGACCCGGGAGACATTCGCGCCGCTTTGCGTGTCCTGGGAAAGGGGCGGTATCCGTGGCTGCGCTCCGGATTGGCGGAGCGGCTGCTCGAGCGATGGGGCGGACTGGACCCGAAGGCGGCGCTGGCCTACGCGCGGACGCTGCCGGTTTCGGCGAGGCGCTCCTCGGCGCTCAGGGCGGTCGTGGCCGGCTGGCTGGGGGATGATGCGCAAGGCGCAACGGCCTGGCTCAAGGCCCTTCCCGCCGGGCCGGAAAAGAATCAGCTCCTCCAGACGGCAGTCGGCGCCCTGGCCAATCAGGACCCGAACCAAGCTCTGCAATTCCTGACATCGCTCAAGCCGGCGCCTTCAACCGCCGGATTAAAGAGGGAACTGCTGCAGCGATGGGCTCAGCAGGACCCGTCGTCCGCCGCTGCCGCCGCCGCCAGCCTCTCGGTTCACGATCCGCGCGTTCTAGGCGACATCGCCAGCGCATGGGCGGGCCAGGACCCCGCCGCGGCGACCAATTGGTTCCTGGGTCTGCCTCAGTCGGCCCGGACGCCGCAGGCCGCAAGCAGCCTGTGCGATTCTCTGGCGCGGGTTGATCCGTCGCTGGCCACCAACTTCGCCCTGTCGCTCCCGAAGGGAAAGGCCCAAACCGAGGCTATCGCCAGCGCTGCTTCCGCCTGGGCGGAAACGGACCCCGATGCCGCGATGGACTGGGTACAACAGCTTACGAACAATGCCGCCAAGGCGGAGGTCTTGCAGCGGATGGCCTCCACCTGGGGGCAGAGCGAGCCGGGAATTGCCGCCGCCTACGCCGCCGCCCTGGAGCCCGGCCAGGCCCGGAACAACGTCCTTGTGCGGGTCGCCGGGGCCTGGGCCGGCACTGACCCAAAGGCCGCCATGACCTGGGCGGAGACGCTCGATCCGGGGCGGGATCGGGATCAGGCGGAGCAACAGATCATAAGCACCTGGGCGCGCAGCGACCCGTCCGCCGCCGCGCAAATGGTCCTGGCCCAGCCGGCCGGTGACTTGCAGAGTTTTATGGCCAGTTCGGTCGTTCGAGAGTGGGCGGCAAGCGATCCGGCGGGAGCAGGCGATTGGGCGCTCCAGAATCTCAATGGCCAGGCCCAGAGCCGCGCTCTGGGCGCGCTGGCCGATGTGTGGGCGCGGCAATCGCCGCAAGACGCGGCCACTTTCGCGGCGAACCTCCCCGCGGGCGCTGCCCAGAACTCGGCGGTCACCAGCGTGCTGCGCTCCTGGGCGGCGAGCGACCCTCAGGAGGCGGCAAGCTGGGTTGACCAGTTCCCGGCGGGCAATCTCCGAGACCAATCGATGCAAACCCTGCTGTCGTGCTGGGCGATCACCGACCCAGTGGGAGCGGCGGGCTGGCTCCAAGGATTTGACGCCGGGCCAGTCCGGGACAGGGCGGTGGGTTCGTTTGTGATGGCCACGGAGCGGGTCGATCCGGCAAGCGCGGCGCAGTGGGCGCAGTCGATTGGCGATCCGAAGCAGAGGACCTTTTGGATGCAGGATGTGGCGCGGTCGTGGCTCAGCCTTGACCCGAACGCGGCGCGCCCTTGGATTCAGGGTTCGGGGCTGCCGGCTGCCGTGAAGAAGCGGCTGCTGGGCGCCGGGCCGTAGGACTCTCCAAGACGTGGTGAACTCAGGCGCGTCTTGGCCAGCCCGGTAGCGTCCTGGAGTGCGGCCTGTCAGCGTTACTGGCGGATGCTCGGCTATAGCAAAACGTCCGCCCGAGGCGGCTAAAGCCCGTAGGGCCGGCATCTTTGTAGAAATGGCCGCCCAGCGCATGTCAGGCCCGGTAGGGCCGGCATCTCTGTGTTGCGCGGAGATGCCGCCCCTGACGGGGCTAGGAACGCTGCTGCGGGCGCGGTTTCTACAAAGATGCCGTTCCTACGGAACTGGAAGGTGTTTGTGGTTGGAGATTTAATCGCACTCGGCACGGGCCCACGTACGGGCGGCGCAAGGCCGGCCGGTCTGCTATGCTGTACTTAAACATGGCCATCGGCTCGGCGCACGGTTGGGGCGTGTGCGGAAAGCACATCGCGCTGGAGATGGCGAGACTCGGGCCGTTGCGGATTGTCGCCGAGCCGCTGGATACGGCGGCGATTGGCGACCCGCTGGAGTACCACGCGCTCCGCGGCCTCATGCTGCCGGGCGCCAAACGGGACGTCTTCGCCAGCGGCAACAAGCCGCAGATCCTTGACGGCCCGCTCCTCCAGGGGATTGGGAACGAGAGGCTGGTTCCGAGGGACCGGAGCGTGCGCGGCAGCCGCACCATTGGATACACTTTCTTTGAGAATAATCTGCTCCAGCCGCGTGGATCGAGAATGGGCGCAGGTATTTCGACCGGATTGCAGCCGGATCGACTTGGTGCGCGAGAATCCTCGCGGAGGCGGGGCTGTCGGGGGTTGGAACGGCGATTCAGGGAGTTGACACGGGGCTTTTCCACCCTCCCGTGGGCCCCGAACAGCGCCGCCGATTTCTCGAGGACAAGTTTGCCGTTTTCTCCGGCGGGAAATTCGAATTCCGGAAGGGGCAGGACATCGTCATCCGCGCCTACAAAGCGCTCCAGGACCGGCACAAGGATGTCGTGCTCGTCAACGCCTGGCACAATCCCTGGCCGGCCGTCTTTGAGACGATGCGGCGCTCGGCCCTGATTCGCTTCTCTCCCGGAAGCGGGCGGGGGGAGGAGATGATCAACCGGGTCCTGGCCGATAACGGCATCGACCTCGAGCGCGTGATTACTTGCCCCCGCCAACTGAATTCCGCCATGGCCGGAATCTACCATAACACGGACGTAGGGCTTTTTCCCAACCGCTGCGAAGGCGGCACCAACCTGGCTCTGATGGAGTACATGGCCTGCGGCAAGCCGGTGATTGCGGTGGATAGCACCGGCCATGCCGACATCGTCAACGGCTCCAACGCCCTGGTCATCGCAACAAAGGGCGAGACCATCTTGCGGGATGATGACGGTGTTGCCGTTGCGCGCTGGCCGGAGCCGGACCTGGACGACGCCATCGACAAGCTGGAGTGGGCCTACCAGAACCAGGAAAAGTTGCGAGACCTTGGCCGCCAGGCCGGAGTGGACCTGGCGAAATTCACCTGGCGCCGGACGGCGGAAAGGCTGCGGGGCATTATCCACGAGGTTGCCGGTGACGGCATCGCAATTTGAAATCCGCCCCTGCTGGCCGGGTGTGATTAGATGTGTCCGGCGGTGGTGTGCGGCAGAAAGCAAAAGCGGCAGAGGACTGCCGCAGTCCAAGACACTATCGGCTCGTCCGAGGCACGGCTGGGTCCGCCAGGTCTCGGACTGCGGGGGTCCTGTGCGCTTGGTCCTAACCAACCGGGGTGGTGTCCGCGCTCGCGCAGGCGGCGGCGCACCCGAAAAGGCGGTGTTGTTTGATGACTTCGACGATGGGCGGTGGGACTTGTTCTTCCCAGGATGGATCGCCCGCCCGCATGCGCGCCAGGATGTCGCGTCGCCGGATGGCCAGCAGGTCGCGGTTGAAATTGCGGATGGGCTGGATGTAGCGGTTTTGCGCCAGGTATTCGTAGAGGGGCTTGAGATGAGGAGCGACAGGAAAGTTCTCCGCGGTGATCGTCTTGTTGGTGCTCAAATCCAGGTAAGGATACACGTAGAGGCGGGCAGGGTTCTTGAAGAGCTGGCCTAGCCCACCCAGCAGGCCCCCCTCGCTCTCGTTATAGAAGGTCTCATCGAAGATTTCCTTGAGCTTCGAGGCGCCCATGGCAATGCCGATGGGCCGCTTGGTGTAACGCGACAGATAAGAGGCCAGGCGGTGGAAGCGGCGGAAATTGGAGACGAGGACGGTCTGGCCTACGGCGCGGAGGGTGTCGGCGCGCTGGAGGAAATCGGCGGCGTCGATCCCACTATCGGTAGTGAGGTGGCGCAAGGTCATTTCCATAAGGACCACCGGGCGCTCGCCGCTCAGGTCCGGCTCCTGAATAAACTGTTCCAGGCCGCGTTCGAGGACGTCCAGCGTCGCCTTGGTGACCGGACGGAAGCTGCCGCGCTGAACGAGCACCGGCTTTTTATAGAGCACCTCGGCCCATTGCACCGCCTCGCCTTGCGCGGTGAACATGGCGGCCTCGGTGAGGCCCTCCTTGACCAATTGGAGCGCCATCAGGCGGTTGTCCAGCCCGGCAAAGGCCGGCCCGGCAAAACGGATCATATCGACTTCGACGCGCTCCCAGGTCAGGCCGTCGAGCAAAGAACGGATCAGGGCGTCCGGCTCGCGGTGCAGGTAAAAGGTGCCGTGGACCAGGTTGACGCCGATGACGCCCAGGGCTTCCTGCTGGCGCACGGATTCCCTATCGAGCATGCGAACGTGGATATAGATCTCGGAAGGCTCAGCCCCCGGCTCGTCCTGGAAGCGAATGCCCAGCCACCCATGGCCCTCCTCCTTGCGGGTCATGACGGTATTGGCGAAGGCGAAAAAGGCGGCCTTCCCCCCCCGCTTATCGTTTAGCCGTTCGAGCAGCAGGTCGTATTCGTATTCGAGCATCGCCTTGAGCCGGCGGCGGCTTACATAACGGTCAGTCGGGCCGTAGATAGCGTCGCTGACCGCCATGTCATAAGCGGAAATGGTTTTGGCCACGGTGCCGGCCGCCCCACCTACGCGGAAAAACCAGCGGGCAACTTCCTGCCCGGCGCCGATTTCGGCAAAAGTTCCATAGCGTTTGGCGTCGAGATTGATCCGCAAGGCCTTCTGGCCGGCATCTAACATTGGGTTCACCATGCGGGGATTATCCACCCGGAAAGGCCCAACCGCCAGTGCCATTCGGGTGTAATCGCCTCGTCGCCTCGCCATGGCAACCGGAGTTTGACCACTAAGGCCTCGCTGGCGTATTATGATTAGGGCCAGTTCATGAACACGTTCAAGCTTTACGAGCAACTCAAGGCCGCGTTTCCCGAGGAATCGGCGGAGGCGCTGGCCCGTATCCTTTCGGGAGTCATTGAGGACATTCAGAACACCGTCACGAAGCAGGACTTCGCCGAGCTCAAGGCGGTGGTCCGTGACTTGGCGGAGGCCCAGAAGCGAACCGAAGAGCGTGCCGTTGCCCTGGAGGCGGCAATGGAAAAGCTGGCCCAGTCCCAGCAGGAGCTGGCTCAGGCCCAACAGCGGACTGAGGTGCGCGTCAGCTCTCTGGAGGCGACTGTGGAGAAGCTGGCCCAAGCCCAACAGCGGACCGAAGAGCGCCTCAGCTCCCTCGAGGCGACTGTGGAAAAGCTGGCCCAAGCCCAGCAGCGGACTGAGGAGCGCCTCAATTCCCTCGAAGCGACTGTGGAAAAGCTGGCCCAAGCCCAGCAGCGGACTGAGGAGCGCCTCAATTCCCTGGAGGCTGCGGTCGAGAAGCTCGCCGAAGCTCAGCGCCGGACGGAGGAGGCCATGCAAGCCGGCTTCCGCGACTTGAACGCCCGCTTTGGTGAGTTGCATGCCGGCTTCCGCGACCTGAACGCCTGCTTTGGCGATTTGCGTGCCGGTTTCCGCGACTTGAACTCCCGCTTCGGCGTAGTGGGTTCGCGCTGGGGCGACCAGGCGGAGGGGGCCTTCCGGCGGGGGCTGTTGGAAATGGTCAGCCGCGTGGGTTACACCGTCGAGCACTACCAGGGACAAGACCCGGAGGGCTTCATCAACTACACGCCGCGTTCGTTTGACCTGGACGTGCTGGTTCACAACGGCCAGTTGGTCGTGGCGGAGATCAAATCCAACGCCAGCGGCGCCGACGTGACTGAGTTTTATCGCTCGGTCCTGCTCTTTGAGAGCCAGACCGGCCGGCGAGCCAGCCAGCGCATTTTGGTGGCGGTGACGATCCAGGCGGCGGCGCTGGAACGTGCGAAGGACTTGGGAATCATCGTGGCTACGGACTTCGCCCCGCTGACCCGGTAATCTCAGTTCCCATGCGCCGGCCGTGCGCCAGGGCGTTCTTATCCGGTGTGCTGCCTAACACGCCGAGGCGCTTACCGGGCCAGCCTCCTCGAACTCCGACTCCACGAGCTGGCCGTAGTCGAGTTTGATAACGCGGTCGGCGAGGTGGAAATAGCGGTCGTCGTGGGTAATGACGAGGACGGTTTTGCCGCGGGCCTTCAGATCGGGAAGCAAGCGAGTGTAGAACAATCGTTTGAACTGGGGGTCCTGGTCGGAAGCCCATTCGTCGAAGAGGTAAAAGGGCCGGTCTTCCAGGTAAGCCGTCAGCAAAGCGAGCCGTTTGCGCTGGCCTTGGGAGACGGCGGTGGTGGAGAAGGCGCCGTTGGCAACCCTGACCTTATGCTGCAAGTGGAGCTGGCGGAGGTAGTCGTGCGCGCGCTCGTCCAGGCCGGCGCCATCCAGGCCGAGGAGGTCGTCAAAGAGATAGAAATCGGCAAACACCGCCGAAAAGAGCTGGCGGTAGGCGTCCCGGTTCCGATGCGTGACCGGTTCGCCGTCGAGCCGGATGGCGCCGGCCTGGGGCAGGTAGAGCCCCGTGATGATCTTGGCCAGGGTTGATTTGCCGCTCCCGTTGCCGCCGACCAGGAAGACCAACTCGCCGGGCTCGAAGCTCAGGCTAATTGGGCCCAGGACGAAATGGCTGTCTTCTTCTTCATGATGATAGGAATGGACAACATCGACCAGCTCAAGCCGCTCAAAGGCCTGAGCTGATACCGCTCCATCCAGAGGACATTCTTCGGCGGAGTGTTCGGTGAGCGAAAGGCCCAGTTGTTCCACTTTCCGCAACGCCACCTCGGCGCGTCCAAACAGGGAGAGGCTGGAGAGCACGCCGGCCAGCGGCCCCATCAGGTAAAGTGACGTCAGCACGTAGCCGGTCAGGGTTTCGTGCGAAACATGGTGCAGGCGCGGCAGGAGAAACAATACCACCCCGATAAGGGCGAAGTAGAGCAGATGGCTCCAGCTCTGGGAGATGGTGAAGCGAATCTCCGCCGCCACGTTGTGACGCTGATACACCTCGGTAATCGTCTGAATATTGTCCCTGAGAAAAGCCCCGCGTCGATTCCGGTGCAGCTTCAATTCCTTGATGCCCTCGGTCAGGGCGCGGAACGAGCGGAAGAGCTTATCCTCGGATTCGCGCGCCAGGTTCAGCCGGTGAAACGCACTGGCGACAATAAGCCGGTAGCCGACCGCGCCAATGAACACCAAGCCACAGAGCGAGAGCAGGATGCGCCACGAGAGCCAGCCCAGGTAGGCCGCGCCGCCCAGCAGAATGGCCACGTTGACGAACACCAGGGGAATGCCCAACAGCGCCTGGGTGATGCTGAACACGTCGTCGGTCAGGGTCACCAGCACGCGCGCGGTGCCAATCTCTTCCAGTTCCCGCAGGGGCACCGCCAGGATCTTGCGGATCAAATCGCGCCGGAGGTTGGCGATGGCGGCCTGTGAAAAACTGGCGAGCATGGCCTGTGAAAAGAAGTTTGTCAGAATCTTGCCCAGGCCCAGCGCGACAAACGCCCAGGCGATGGTCTGCACCGGATGGCCGCTGGCGTTGAGCGCCTCGTTGACCAGAGCGATGAGCCCGGCATTGCAGGCGCCGCTGAGCACGGCCGCCAAGGTTGTGAGGAGCAGCATCCGCCGGGAACTGGTCCAGATAAACTTGAGCAGAGTCATACGCGCGCGATGGAATTCTCGCGGGCAGGGGACCGGCCGGAGGGCATCGAGCCGGAAGCGTCGTTGCCGCCGCCGATCATCGCTGTTGCGCCATCCGCCGCCGCTGAGGATGGCAACACCGATTTTTCGTGCGTATGCACGGAGAATAGGTCCCGGCCGGGCGTTGTTTCCGCTATGGCCTGGTCGAGGCGGGTTTGAAGCACGCGCGCCAGGAAGCGCACGTTGGACTCCATGAAGATATTCTCATGGGAACCGGGGATGTGCGTGATGGTCACTCCGCCTGTTACCAGGCTGCCCCAGCAGAAATCCTCTTCGAATGAACACAACAATGGTTGGCCCCGCGTGCGGAACAGATCAACAGGACCGTCGTAAGGCTGCTCCACGTGGTCCTCCAGGGCTTGGAGGTGAATGCGCCAGAGCCGCAATTCGTTTTGCGGAAAATGGGCCGGATCGATGACGTCCTCCAAATCCACCGTTGCGGAATGGCCGCCCCCATGGATACGCCGGAGCAGCTTGCGGCCCAGTGCGCGTGACTTCCGCCAGATGAACCGCCACCGCTCGCCCGGCGCCAGGGCCGAAAAGTCAGCCAGCCAAAAGCGCAGATTTCGGGCGAAGCGCAGGGCGAAACCGGGGCGCCACCACGCCACTCGCTCATAGCCGGCATTGGCGGGGGCGCTGTCAAGCAGAGCCACAAAGCCCACCGTCTCGCCTTGCTGACGCAACTGCCTTGCCATTTCATAAGCGACATTTCCGCCCAGGCAATAGCCGCCAAGAAAATACGGCCCGGAGGGCTGGAACCGGCGAATGGCTTCCAGGTAATACGCGGCGGTATCCTGCAGCCGCTCGAACTCTTCGAGGCCGAGTTGGCCGCGCGATTTGATGCCGTAGATGGGCTGGTCCGGGCTGGTATGCGCCGCCAGGTTCGCATAGCCCCACAGTACGTCGCCCCCCGCGCCATGCACCAGGAATAACGGGGGCTTGGAGCCGCGCGGCTGGATGGGAACCAGGGGCGATTGGGAGGGCGCGGATTGGTCTTCGCCCAGGATGCGCGCCAGCTCGGCGATGGTCGGCGCCCGGAAGAGGGTGACCAGCGGGTGCTTGCGGCCCGTAAGTTTCTCAATATTTGAGAATAGCCGCACCGCCAGCAACGAGTGACCGCCCAACTCAAAGAAATTGTCGTGAATGCCGACCCGCTCCACGTGCAGTAATCCTTCCCACAGGGCGCAGAGTTGGCGTTCTTGATCCGTCCGGGGCGGTTGGTAACCGGCGGTGGAGCCCTGCCGTACTCGCGCCCTCTTCCGCATCGCACCCAGGATTCGATTGATGTCGCCCCCCGCCATTGCAATGGCGCGGCATTGGCCGAATTTGCGGGTCGGGCCTGATGCCGATGGCAGGGCGGAGGGCGCTGCTGGCGTGGCGTCGGCCGATGGATTGAAGGTCGCGTTCAACGCGAGCGTGGCGGGCAATCGGGCCACGCGAGCGCCATCCTCCAGAGGCGCCGGACAAAACTGGGCGCCGCCCGATTCAAGAAAATCCAGCGCTGGCCGGTTCTTGGGAGAGGTCCGGAATTGAATGTCAACGAAGGCAAGCTCGCGTTCGCGCGCCAAGCCGCCCAGCGCCGCCAGCATCCGGTGTTCGACTCCACGCCCCAGCGCGCGGCAGCTCAACAGGAAAGTCTCCGTTGCCAACGCGTCTCGCTCGGTTCGGCAGATCATGACCCCTACCAAGCCGTAGTCGCCAAAGCGGTCACTGACCTCGACGGTAAGAACGTCGTGGGTTGTGGCGAGTTGGCGCAACTCGGGCTCGGCGCGCCTGCGGGTGGTGCAATTGAACTGGTTAGTGCGCTGGGTCAGTTGCGCCACTCGCGGGAGTTGGTTTGGGTCCATGGGGGCTATCCGGACCCGCAGCTCCAGGCCGGCAATAAAATCGGCCAGAGTGACCGCCTGCGCCCGCTCCTGTTCCCGGCGCCGGTTCGCCTGGTAGAGCTCCGCGCGCCGCCGGTCTTCCTCCGTTGTCTTTGGTGGATCAAAAACCCAGCAGTGCCGCAGAAACTCTGGTATCCTCTCCGGCTCGGGGAGTTGGATGGCAAGGACTTCGGGACACTGGGCCTGCACCTCGGCGCATTCGAGGGGATTATCATCGAGGAAAACAAAGCTCTCCAATCCCAATCCGAGCTCGGAGGCCAGGGACTTGAGATTCTCGGACTTGGGCTGCCAGTTGAGGCGGCGGCCGGAGAAATGTTCGATGCGCAGGGGCATCTGGGGATTCCGGGCGAAGACTTCCAGCACGTCCTCCGGGTTGTTCTTGCTGCAAAGGACGAGCAGGCGTCCAGCCTCCCGTTGGCTAAGGACAAACTGCTGAAGGGCGGCGTGGGGCGGGTCCAGGCAAATGCCGGAGGGGCCGTCCTCACCGCACACCCCTTTCCAGAGGGTCTGGTCGCAATCCAAGGCCATGACCTTGACTGGCGGACCGCTCAGGGCATGGAACCGGCGCGCCACCAGCGTGCTCAGCGCCGCGAAGAAGGCCTCGGTGTACGGGACACCCCCAAGCTCCAGGCCGGCGGCATCGTGGTATTCCGCCACCGGATATAGGGCGGCCAACTCAGCCGTGCCGGTGAACCAAACACCGGCCACATCGCGCGTCTCAGACGCAAGCAAGGTTTCCATTTGGGCGAACCGGTTGCGTCTCGGTTCGTCATCCGCCACCTCAGGGCTGGGCGGACAGACGCAGAGCAGGCACGGCGCCGTTCCACGTTCGACCGCGGCCCTGAGGGCAGTCGTTAGCTCCCTGACGTTACGCTCCAGCGCAGACTCTCCGGACTTTTCGGAATCCCAATCCTCCATTCGGACAAGGACGATGTTCAGCCCGCGAGTGTTTCGGCAGACGGGGCTGGAAGGATCGAGCAATTGTTGAAACACCTGGTTGTAAGAGGCGAAGCTAATGGAGGCATCCAAGTGCAGTTCCTCCAGCCAATAACACAACGGCTCTTCGAGCGGCTCGGCGGTGAAAGTGGCAGCGATCGTGATGGCTCGATCGGATGGTGGATGGTGGATGGTGGATGATGGATGATGGATGGGGGATGGTGGACGCTCGATTCTCGGCGTCGAGGGTTCAATGCTCGATGTTGGATGTTCAATGTCCGGTGTTGGATGTTGGATGTTGGATGTTGGATGCTCGATGTTCGATGTCAACGCCATGGCGCTAATCGGCGTGGCAGGCGCCTCCGCCAGCGTTTGGAGGAGTGTTCGGAACGAGTCCAGAAGCGCCTCGATAGTGGCGGCGTCGAAAAGGTCGGTCCGGTACTCACAGAGCAGCGAAAGGCCGCCGCCGATTTGTTCAGCTTCAAAGCGCAAATCGAGCAAGGCCGTGTCCGTCTCCGTTGGCAAAAGTTCAGAGCGGAGTTGGTGGCTGGCCAGGAGTTGGCGTGGCAGGTTCTGGAGCAGCAGCGCCACGTTATAGAGAGGGTTCTGGTTTAGCTTGCGCTCCGGGTTGACGGCTTCAACGATTTTCTCGAAGGGACAGTCCTGATGCGTCTGGGCGCCGAGCACGATATTCCGCACCGCAGTAAGGACCTGCCGCGCGCTTTCTTCGCCCGAGAGGCGGACGCGAATCGGCAGGAAATTCATGAAGCAGCCGATGACGTTCTCTAATTCGCGGCGATTGCGTCCGGCTACGACGGTGCCAATGACCATATCCTTCTGCCCAGTCCATTTGTAGAGGGTGATGGCTAGCGCGGACATGAGCGCCATAAACAGGGTGCAACCTTCGCTTTGGCAAAGGGCGGCCACGGCAGCGGCCTCGTCTTTCGAACACTCGATCCTGACCTGCCGCCCCCGCCGCGTCGTGGACGGCCCCTGATGCACGGGGAGTTGGATGCTCTCAGGGGCACCGGCCAACTGTTCCCTCCAATATGTGAGTTCCTCTTCCAGCAGCGCGCCTTGCACGGACTGGCGGCGCCAGTGGGCGAAATCGGCGTATTGTATGGGCAGCTCCGGCAGTCCAGCCACCTTGCTCCCTGTTAACTGCCCAAGCGGCGATAGGAGCGCGGATGCCCTCGTCCGGGAAGGCGCCGGGGTCAGTCCTGCACCTTTTTCCGCCACTTCCCTTCCTTCACCGCGGAAAAAGTGAGGACTGACCCCGCGCCTGACCGCAAACTCGTACTCGCGGACGAGGGCATCCGCGCTCCTATCGCATGCGTCAGGCGGCTTGACCTGAGCAGTTACGTTTCCTGAGGCGAGGGCATCGTAAATCAGACCAAGTTCCTGGAAAAACGTGGCCAGGGACCAGCCGTCGCTGATGGTGTGATGCATCACCACCCCAAAGAGGTGTTCGTCCGCGGTCACCCGCAACAGCAGCCCGCGAGCCAGAGGACCCCGTGCGAGGTCAAAGGGCCGGCGCGCCTCCGCTTCCCACCGCGAACAGGCCGCCGCGCGCCGTGTGTCCAGATCGGCCCCCTGGGCCTCGTCCACTTCGAGGGCGAAGGCGCGCGGGGCGGATATGCTCTGAAAGAGTTCTCCCTCCGGGCACAAGAACACGGTCCGCAGGGCCTCATGGCGCGCCTGGAGTTCATCCAGCGCCTTTTGGAAAGCGGCCGCATTCAACGCTCCCGAAAGCCGCACGGCCAAGGCGACATTGTAGTCGTGCCGGCCCGGCTCGAGTTGGTCCAGGAACCAGAGCCGTTCCTGAACGAAGGAAACCGGCATGTGTGGCCGGCGTGGGACTCGCGCCAGCGGCAAGACTGGAAGCTGATCTTGCGTCCACCGGCCTTCGGCAAGGCCGGCGGCCAGAGCGGCAATGGTTGGGTCATCGAAGAGGCTGAACAAGGGCAACTCGACGCCGAAGCTCTCTCGGATTCGGGAGATGACCTGGATGGCGAGCAAGGAATGCCCGCCCAGCTCGAAGAAATTATCCTCCACGCCAACCTTCTCCAACCGCAGGACATCGCGCCAAATCCCGGCAAGCTGCTCCTCCACCGATGTCCTCGGCGCGATGAACTCGACAGTCGATGCGACGCGCGCCGGTTCCGGCGCGGGCAGGGCCTTGCGGTCCACTTTGCCGTTGGGTGTCAGCGGTAACGCCTCGAGAAAGACATAAGCCGCGGGGAGCATGTAGGCCGGAAGCGTTTTCTCCAGGCATTGGCGCAGGACATTAGGCGATGGCCGCTCCGCGCTCCGGCAGACGGCGTAAGCGACCAACCGCTTATCGCCGGGCTGGTCCTCACGCGCCACGACCACGGCTTCACTGAGCGCGGCGTTCCGGCGCAGAGCCGACTCGATCTCACCCAACTCGATACGGAAGCCCCGGACCTTGACTTGGTCATCGCGGCGCCCGAGGTACTCAAGCTGTCCATCCTCGCGCCACCGCGCCAAATCGCCCGTCCGATAAAGTCGTGCGCCCCGTCTGCCGGGGTCCGGCACGAATTTCTCAGCGGTCAACTCCGGCTGGTTCAGGTAACCGCGGGCCAGCCCGCTGCCGCCAATAAAGATCTCTCCAGGCACACCCACCGGCACTGGTTGGAAGTGATTGTCAAGGAGCAGCACCCGCTGGTTGGCAAGCGGACGGCCAATGGTGGGTGGTTGGTCCGGGCGGCGCAGGGCGAACGTCGAATAGGTGGTCGTCTCCGTCGGTCCGTAGAGGTCATAGACCTTTTCGACGCCCGTCTCGCCGTAAATCTGGTCCACCAGCGAGGTCGGCAGCCGTTCGCCGGCCAGGTTAATGATTCTCACCGACGGAGGCACAGCGCGGGCACGCAACAACTCGCGCATCGCCGAAGGCACAGTGTTGATGAGCTTGACTTCCCTTCCAGCGGGCAGGCTCGGCAATTCCAGCGCGTTGCGCGCCAGGATAATCTTCCCGCCCCAACTCAGCGGGGCAAATATCTCGAAAATGGAGAGGTCGAAACAGATCGATGTCGATGCGAGCACACCGTCGAGATCCTCGCGGCTGAACACACTCGCCGCCCAATGCAAGAACGCCACGGCGCTGCGATGCTCGATGGCCACGCCCTTGGGGCGCCCAGTCGAGCCGGAAGTGTAGATGACGTAGGCGAGATCGGAGCTGCGGGCGTTGATCGCAGCGTTCTCCCGCGATTGCGAGCGGATTCGCTCCCAATCCCCATCCAGGGATACAGTCCGCCCTCCAAAGGAGGAATACAGGCCCCGGAGCGACTCTTGCGTGAGCAGGATGGGCGCGCGAACATCTTCCAATATGAACTGGAGCCGTTCCCGTGGGTAGGCCGGGTCAAGCGGCACATAGGCGCCGCCCGCCTTTAGCACGCCAAGGATGGCCGACAGCAACCGCCAGGAACGCTCGAGACAAACGCCAATAGCCGTTCCAGGGCCGGCTCCCAGCCCAACCAAGTAGCGCGCCACCTGGTTGGCAGATTCATTCAAGTCCCGATAAGCGAACCGTTCCTGTCCGCAAATCAGCGCCGTCGTGTCCAACCGTTGCGCTGCCTGGGCCTCGAACAATTGGGGGATCGTGGCGTCCGGCGGATACGACTGCTCAGTGCCGCTCCATTCTTCCAGCCTCTGGAGCTCCTGCTCCGGCAGCAAAGGCAGTGATCCAATGTCGGCTTCCGGATGGCGCACAGCCGATTCGAGCAGGGTTTGGAAGTGTCCCACCATGCGAGCGATCCGCGGCGGGTCGAACAATTTGGAATTGAACTCCAGCCATCCGCCCAGGCCGCGCGGGCTGCGTTCGAGGTGCAGGGCCAGATCCAGCTTGGAGGTGTAGTTATCCACCTTGAACGGTGTAAAGCGCAGACCGCCCGCGGTCGTTTCCGGCAACAGTTCCTCATCGAGTTCGAACAGGACTTGGAATATGGGAGTATAGGCGGCGTTGCGAGTCGGCTGAAGCTCCTCAACCACGCGGGCGAAGGCCACCAACCGGTTTGCCTCAGCGCCCAAGGTTACACGGCGAACCCGCTCGAGCACCTCGCTGAAGGTGGGGTTTCCAGATAAATCGCAACGCAAGGCCGCAAAATTTTGGAACCGCCCGATCACCCCCTGCATGTCGTCGGCGTCGCGGTTGGGCAGAACGGTCCCGACCACCATGTCGGTGGCGCCTGAGTAGCGCGAAAGCAGGACCTGGAAGGTCGCCAGCAGCCCCATGAACAATGTCGCGCCCTTGGAGGCGACAAGCCTTTCAAGCTCTGCGCAGACGGCGGGTGAGATAGCGATGAGCTGCGAAGCGCCTTCGTCGCTTTGATGAACGGGCCGCGGATGGTCGGTAGGAAGCTCCAGCAAGGGCGGCGCGCCGTCCAATCGGCGTTTCCAATACTCCACCTGCTCTATCTCGGCTTCGGCCGATAGGCGCCGAATGCCGACCAACTCCGAGTAAGAAAACCGCAGTGGGGGAAGAGGCGAGGGACTGCCGCCAACGGTTGCTTCGTAAAGCTGGGTCAACTCGCGCACCAGGATGTGAACCGAATGCGCATCGGAGGCCAGATGGTGCGTCAAGAGCAGAAGCACCGACTCGTCATCCTCGATGCGGAACAACACGGGCCTCAGCATGGGGCTGGACATGACGTATGAGCGCCTGGCCTCCTGGGCTAACAAATGTTTGAGGCGCGCCGGGCGTTCGGTCGAGGGCTCCGGCCTCAGATCAACGATTGGCAATGCCACCGGTTTCGGCTCGCAAATATATTGCACCGGCACCCCGTCCTCAGCGGGGAACATCGTGCGCAAGGCCTCATGCCGCCGCGACAACTCGGTCAGGCTCCGCTCAAGGGCCTCCACGTCCAGGCCGCCTTCCAGGCGCAACGCGCTGGGGATATTGTATGAGGATTGCCGCGGCTCGAACTGGTCGAGAAACCAGAGCCGTCGCTGACCCGAGGTCAGAGGCAGTTGCCGTCCTTTTCCGGCGACCGAGATGGGCAGTACCGGTTGGGCGGATGGGGTGACCTCGACGAGGTGCTCGGCGAGGCTGGCGATTGTTGGAAAGGCGAAAATGCTGGCCAGCGGCAACTCCACCTTCAGCACGGCGCGCACACGGGAGATGACCTGGATGGCGAGCAGCGAATGACCGCCCAGATCAAAGAAGTTGTCCAACACACCGAGACAATCCAAGCCCAGCACTTCGCGCCAGATGGATGCCAAGGCCTCCTCCAGGGGCGTGCGCGGCGGCACCAGTTCCTGTTCCAGTTCCGGCCTGCCCGGTCCGGGAGCGGGAAGAGATTGACGGTCGAGCTTGCCGGCTGGGGTCAGCGGCCAATGTTCCATCGGGATGAAGGCCGCCGGCACCATGTAGGCCGGCAGTTTGCGTTTTAAAAAGCCCAGCAGTTCGCTAATGCGCGGGCCGGAGCCGCTGCGCGGAATGAAATACGCGACCAACCGCTTCCGGCCGCGCTCATCTTCACGCGCCAGCACCGCGGCGTCCTTGATTGCCGCGTGCGCCCTCAGAGCGGTCTCGATCTCCCCCAACTCGATGCGAAATCCACGGAGCTTCACCTGCTGATCGCACCGGCCGATAAATTCCAGCATCCCATCCGCCCGGTAACGGACCAGATCGCCGGTACGGTAAAGCCGCTCGCAGGGGACTACCGCCTGGAGCGGATTTGGAACGAATCGCTCGGCGGTAAGCTCCGGGCGATTGAAATAGCCGCGCGCCACGCCCGCTCCGCCGAGGCATAGTTCGCCCGCCACGCCGATGGGCGCCGGTTTGAGCTCCGAGTCGAGCACCAGGGCGCACATGTTGGCGATGGGCCGGCCAATGGTTAGAGATTGTTCGCCCGGCTTTACAATGTGGCAGGTGGCGGTAATCGTGGCTTCGGTCGGGCCGTAAGCATTGATGAGAGTGATGGCGTCTCCGACCTTTTCCCGCCAGCGATGGAAGGACGCGTCGGAGGCCTTCTCGCCGCCGATGATCACCAATCGGACGGATGGAGGCAGCGAGTCCGGTTGGAGCGCCTCTACCAATTCGTGCCAATAAGCCGTCGGAAGGTTCAGCACGCTCAGTTGCTCGGAGCGGATAAATTCGAAAAACTGCCGTGTCGAGGAAAGCGCGTCGTCTGTCCGCAGAACAACGGCGCAGCCCGCTAACAGGCTGGGGAAAAGCTCTTCGATGGAAATATCAAAACTGATCGGGCTGAATTGCAGCACGCGATCCGCCGCTTTCAGACCGTAGGTCCGGCGGATGGCAAAGTTGTGGTTGAGCAGTGAGCGATGGGCAATGGGGACCCCTTTGGGGAGCCCGGTCGAACCGGATGTGTAGATGAGGTAAGCGAGATTATCCGGCCCGGCATCGGTGGCGGGCGCGGTGTCGGAGGCGCATTCGATGCACGAATTCTGCCGCGGATCATCGAGGCAGACGGCTTCGCACGCCAGGGTTGAAAGACTGTGCTGGAATCGGAGTTGGGTCACCAGGACGCGCGCCTTCGAATCGGAGAGCATGTACTCCAGGCGTTCGGGGGGGTAGGCGGGGTCCAGAGGCACATAAGCTCCGCCCGCTTTTAATACCGCCAACAGCGCCACCCCAAGGTCGAGGGACCGGTCCAGACAGACGGCAACCAGCACGTCGGGCCCGATGCCCAGGCCCTGCAAGTGGTGCGCAAGGTGGTTGGCGCGGCGGTTCAAAGCGTCGTATGTCAACTCTTCGCCCCGGTAGCGTATCGCCACGGCGTTTGGAGTACGCGCCACCTGAGCTTCGAAATGCCGCGGATAAATGGTGTCGAGTGGGAACTGCGCATACGTGCGATTCCACTCGACCAGCAGTTGCCGCTGCTCAGGATGCAGAGGTGCTGTCGCGATGCCGTCCGCGGAAGCACTGGCGGCATCCTGGAGCCTATTCTCTGAGACTGAGAGGGGCGTCGGATGACTGCTTTGAGCCAAATGCCGGTTCAAAGCCTGGGCCAGGACCGCCACGCACGGTTCATCGAGGATGCCTTCGTGGGCGCCGGGAACCTTGACGACCGTCACGCCCCCCAGGGCGAATTCGCTCCAACCGTAATCGGCGGCGAAGGAGCAGACCATCGGGTGGCCGGAACTGCGGAACAGATGGACGTGCCCGGGAAAAGAGCGGGGGTGATACTTCATCAACGCCCTCAGATGCGCCTCCCACAGCTCCCGTTCTTCGGGAGAGAAGGTGGCGAGGTCCACCAGGGCTTCCATATCCGCTCTTGGCGAGGCCCCTTCATCCCGGCCAAATCCGCGTCGGGCTTGCCCCATCCACAGCCGGAATTTCCATCGGAAAAAGGCCGTCCGCTGAGCACGCGGCAGGCGGAGGAAAGAGTTCGCGCAGAAGAAGAGGTTGCGCGCAAAGCGCCATGCCCAAAGGGGAGAGTAATGGATTCGGTTATAGCTCGAGTTAGGCGGTGCGCAATTCATCAAAGCCAGCAACGCTACCTCCTCCCCCTGCTCGAGCAATTGCCGCGCCATCTCAAAGGCAACGTTTCCACCAAAACAGTAGCCACCCAGGTGATATGGGCCCTGCGGCTGACGCTCGCGGATTTCCGCGACATAGCTCGCCGCCATTTCTTCGATGGTTTCGACCTCATTCGGACCGTCCAAACCGCGCGGTCTCAGCCCATAGACCGGCTGCTCACTGCCAAGGCGGCGCGACAAGTTCACGTAGCCCCAGAACATGCCTCCCCCGGCGCCATGGACGAGAAACAGCGGCAAACGGGAGCCTTCCGATTGAATTTCCACCAGCAGATTCCGCTGCGAGACGGCGTCGCTGCCGGAGCCCTCACGGATGACGGCGGCCATTTGCTCGATAGTCGGGGCCTTAAAAATCGAGGTGAGTGGCAGTCTGCGGCCGAACGCCTTTTCGATTTGGGCGAGCAGGCGCAACGCCAGCAATGAATGGCCGCCCAATTCAAAGAACCCGTCCTCGATGCCAATTGGACGAACGTCCAGGACCTTTTCCCATATCTCCCTGAGCTGGATTTCAACCGCGTCGCGCGGGGTCGCGCAACCCTGTTCCAATCGCGGCCTGGAACCCCCCGGCTCCGGCAGGGCGCGCCGATCCACTTTGCCGTTGGGCGTCATGGGCAGCGCGTCGAGCCGGACGAAGACTGATGGCACCATGTAATCAGGCAATTCCCTGCGCAGGAACCGCCGCAATCGGCTGTCGTTTGAATTCCGCCAGCGCCGGGCGACAAAATAGGCCACGAGGCGCTTGGGTTGGCCCACGCCGTTGCGCGAGGTTACAACGGAGTGGCGCACACCGGGGTGGCGATTCAACACGGCCTCAATCTCACCTGGCTCGATCCGAAATCCACGGATCTTGACCTGATCGTCCATACGCCCCAGGAATTCCAGCACTCCCTCCGCCCTCCAGCGAACGCGGTCGCCGGTGCGATAAAGCCGCTCTCCCTCCACGAATGGATTCGGGACGAATTTCTCGGCGTCCAGGTCCGCCCGGTTCCAATAACCCAAGGCCAACCCCTCGCCGCCGGCATAGAGTTCGCCCGGTACGCCTATGGGCACCGGCTTGCGCCGGGCGTCCAGGACATAGACCCGCGTGTTGGAGATGGGCCGGCCAATAGGAACGTTTGTTGCTTCCTCCGGCAGGCCATGGATAACGTGACAGCAGGTGAAGGTGGTGTTCTCCGTTGGGCCGTAGCCGTTGAGGAGACGCGCTGGAGGACGACTATGCAGAACGGCACGGACTGAGCGAGGATCCAGCGCCTCGCCACCCACAATGAGTGTGCGCACACTCTCAAAGGCGCCAGGGTTCTCACTCACGACTTGATTAAACAGGGCCGCGGTGAGAAACATCGCCGTAATCCCCCGCTCGCGCAGTTCTCTAGCAAAGTCGGGCGGCGACAAGATGACGTCGTTCTCCAACTCGACCAACTGTCCTCCGTTAAGCAGGGCGCCCCAGATCTCGAAAGTGGCCGCGTCGAACGAGATGTTTGAAACCTGGGCGACGCGCTCCGTTGGTCCAAACCGAATGTAGTTCGTCTCGCGCACCAGGCGGACTACGGCGCGATGCGGTACCACCACCCCCTTCGGACGCCCCGTCGAACCGGAGGTGTACATGATATAGGCAGGACTCTCCGGCCCCAGCGCCGGGACCAGTCCTGCGCCGTTTTCCGCCACTTCGCCCTCCATTTCCGCGGAAGAAGCGAGGACTGACCCCGCGCCGGCTCGCCGACGCTCGACCGCCTCCGTGGACGAGGGAATCTTTCCGAGGCCCAAGTCTTCTTGTACGGCATCGATGCAGATCATCCGGATAGGGCTTTGTGGCAAACGCTCCAGCAAATGGCGTTGGGTCAGCAGAACCGAACAGCCGGAATCCCGGAGCATGAACTCGAGCCTTGCCGGCGGGTAAGTCGGATCGAGCGGCAGATACGGGTGTCCGGCCTTGAGTATGGCCAGCATCCCCACCACCATGGCCGGGCCTCGCTCCACGCAGATGGCGATGGGGGCGTTCTCCCTCTTACTCTTGCTCTCCCCCGCGGGCGCGTTCTCATCCGTTGGGCAAGCGTCGGGGTCAGTCCTGCACCTCTTTCCGCCACTTCGTCCCCCACTACCGCGGAAAGAGTGAGGACTGACCCCAACGCCACCCTGTTTGAGCTTCCGGGCTACCCGCTCCGCGCGCGCCTCCAACTCACCATAGCTGAGCGATTCGGCGCCGTAGCTCACGGCGGTGGCCTCCGGGCTGAGCTTCACCCGCTCGAAAAACAACTCCTGAATGCACTTGTCGCGCGGGTACGGCGTGGTTGTGCGGTTCCAGTCTTCAAGGACCTGCTGCCGCTCCGGCAGGCTGAGCAACGGCAATTCGGAGAGGCGCTGGCCGGGATTGGAGACAATTCCGCCCAGAAGGGTTTCGAAATTGGCCAGCAGCCGGGAGATGGTTTGCGCGTCGAACAAGTCCACGTTGTACTCGACGCGCGCGAGCAGGCCCTGGGCCGTCTGGCGAAGGATGAAAGTGGTTTCAAATTTGGCGGTTCCCGTCTCGACCTCGTTAAAGTCAAACCTCAGCCCGGGCAGAGAGATCGGTTCGGGCAAACTGTCCTGGACCGAGAACATGACCCTCGAGAAGGGGAGATGTCCTGGGGAGCGGTCGGGGCGTGAGGCTGCAACCAATTTGTCAAAGGGCAGATCCTGTTGCGCGTAGGCCTCGAGCGTCACGGCCCGGACCCGGTCCAACAGTTCCTCAAATGTTGGGTCCCCGGCCAGGCTGGTCCGTAACGGCAGGGTGTTGACGAAACAGCCGATGGGTCCCTCGGTCTCGAGCCGGTTCCGCCCGGCGATGGGCGAAAGGACAATGACGTCGTCCTGTCCCATATAGCGGTGGACCAGAGTGTTCACCCCGGCCAGCATCGTCATGAACAGCGTCGCCTCCTTCCGCCGCGCCAGTTGGCCCAGGGCATCGGCCAGTTCCGCGGGAAAAAGCCGGGTTGCCGAAGCACCGCGGAAGGTTGGGGTTGGACTGCGGGGTTGGTCAATCGGCAATTCTGTTACCGGCGGCAGGTCGCAGAGTTGGCGCTGCCAAAATTCGAGTTGCCGGGCGGCCGCCTCTCCGCGCAGCCACTCCTGCTGCCATTCGGCGTAATCGGCATATTGGATGGGCAGATCCGGTAGTGAGGGTTGGCTGCCTCGCACGGCGGCCTGGTAAAAGTCCGCCAGTTCATGGAAAAGGATCTTCAGCGACCATTCGTCGGCGATGATATGGTGCAGGTTGATCAGCAGGCGGTGCTCTGTCTCTCCCAATCGCAACAACGTCGCCCGCAGCAACGGCGGGGAACCTCCTAGCTCGAACGGCCGAACTGCCTCCGCGCGGATTAGCCGCTCCGCCTCCGGGCCGCGCTCCGAATCGGAAAGGTGTGTTAAGTCAACCGTGTGCAGAGTAGAGTTGCCGATGGGATTGATGATCTGCGCGGGAAACTCGTCCTGCCGCGGGAAGCGGGTGCGCAAGATTTCATGGCGGGCTATAAGCGATTGGAACGATTGCTCCAGGGCTGCGGCATCCAACGTCCCGGTCAACTGAACAGCCACCGGCACGTTATAGAGCGAGCTGTTCGGTTGGAATTGATCAAGGAACCAGAGGCGCTGTTGCGCCGAGGAGAGTGGAATCGGGTGATTGGACGCGGCAACGCGTTTTAGGCGCGCGGCCAACCGCTCCCGTTTTTCTTCCAAGGACAAAGGCCGCGCCTCCGCATGCGGCGCTTTCACCGCCCGCCGTTTGACTGGTCCGTCAGTGCTTTCAGCCGTCAGGTTCATCTCGTCTTCAAGAATACTCGTTGTTGGATGTTCGTTGTTGGTCCTTGGATGTCGGTTGTTGGATGTTGGATGTTGGATGTTCGTTGTTGGCCGTGGGCTGTTGGTTGTTGGTTGTTCGTTGCAGGATGTTCGTTGTTCGGCTCCGCCCCCCATCTTTCACTACGCTTCAAACTCCTTCAGCAGTTCCTCCACCCTGCTCTCGGAGAGCTCGTCCAGATGGCCAAGCAACTCCTCGGCTCTGGAGCGTTGCGCCCGCCGGGCCATGATAGCCCGTGGGGGCGGCGCATCACGTTGGGGTTCCTCCAGCAATCGAGCCAGCGCGGCGACGGTGGGCGCCTCAAACAGGGCGCTGACCGGCAGTTCGATCTGAAACGAGCGCGCAACGCGCGAGACTATCTGAGTCGCCAGAAGCGAGTGCCCGCCCGCCTGGAAGAAATCATCATCAATCCCCAGCGAATCGCGTCCGAGCACTGTTTCCCAGATTTCCAGCAGGAGGGATTCGGTTCGCGTTCGCGGTGGCACAGGCCGCCCGCCGCCTTTGCAAGAAACATTCTCCGGCGCCGGCAACGCCTCGCGATCCAACTTTCCGTTCGGAGTCAACGGCAGTGCATCCAAGCGCACGAACTGCGACGGCACCATGAAGGGCGGGAGTCTCTTGGCCAGATGCGTCCGAAGCTCAGCGGGTGCCACCGCACAGTCCGGACGCGCCACAAAGTAGGCAACCAACTGCTTCGTCGCCGAACTATCTTCCCGCGCGACAACCACCGCCTCGCGTACGCCCGGATGTTGGGCCAGGGCCGCTTCAACCTCTCCAGGTTCCACCCGGAAGCCGCGGATCTTGAGTTGAGCGTCCAGGCGTCCGAGAAACTCAAGGGTGCCGTCCGCCAGGCGGCGAACCAAGTCACCTGTACGATACAAACGCGACGGCGCCGCAGGGCCGAAGGGGCCTGAGATGAATTTTTCAGCGGTGAGTTCGGGCCGATTGAGATAGCCGCGCGCCAGACCATCACCGCCAACATAGAGTTCGCCAGGCACGCCGGCAGGCACAGGCTCGAGGCGAGAATCCAGAATATAAACGCGGGTGCGGTTGATGGGACGCCCGATCGGCACCGAGCTTCCGCCTGGCCAGGAGGCGGGGACCGGGTGACAGCAAGTGAAGGTCGTGTTTTCGGTTGGGCCGTAGCCGTTAATCACGCGGCGGTCACCCAGCTTTGCCACCGCCTTCAGAACGTGGGGAACGGAAAGAGCCTCGCCGCCAGCCAGCAGGTACCGCAGGCGACCCAGGCAGTCGAGTTGCTCATCCACCATCTGATTGAACAGGCCGGCTGGAAGCCACAAGATGCTGACCTTTTCCTGTTCAACCATCCGGCCCAGCCTCTCCAGTGATGGCAGTTCCGCCGGGAAGATGACCAGCCTCGCCCCGTTCAGCAACGCGCCCCAGATTTCGAACGTCGCCGCATCAAAGGAAATGGGTGAAAGTTGCAAAAACACGTCTTGCGGAGAGATGCCAACGTAATTGGGATGGCGTACCAGCCGAACGATGCCCCGATGTGGGATTTGGACCCCCTTGGGTTTGCCAGTTGAGCCGGAGGTGTAGATGACGTACGCCAGCGACTCAGGCGTGGGCCGGGCGGCCGCGGAATAGCATCCGCCCTTCCGCGTCGTCTCCGGTTCATCAACACAGAGCAACCGCGCCCTGGTTGCAGGCAGTTCCCGCACCCATTCCCGACGCGTGAGGACGGGCGGGGCGCCAGTGTCTTCCAGCATGAACGCCAGACGTTCGGCGGGATAGCTGCGGTCCAACGGCAGATATGCCCCTCCAGCCTTGAGGACGGCCAGCATTGCCACGATCATCTCCGTCGAACGTTCCAAATAGATTCCAACAACTGTTTCTGCCCTCACGCCCCCCTCCGAGAGACGCTCCGCGAGCCGGTTTGCCTGGCTATTCAGGGCGCCGTAGCTCACCTGCTCCTGCCCAAACGTCAGGGCGATGGCTTCGGGAGTCTGGGCAGCCTGCGCCTCAAAGATTTCATGTACGCACTGCCGGACCGATGGATTGATGGATTGGTGGATTGGTGGATGATGGATGATGGATGGTGGATGGTGGCCGTGCGACGCTGGCTGTTGGTTGTTGGTTGTTGGTTGTTGGTTGTTCGACGTCGGCTGTTGCCCGTTGGATGTTCGTTGTGGGCTGTTCGCGAGCGCGCTACCGCTTTCCTCTTCGGCTCCTTCTTCGCTCCAGTACGGTTCCGAAAGGCCGTCGTTTTCCAATATTTCGCGCCGTTCTTCGTTCGTGAGCAGTCGGAATTCCGAGATTCGCCGCTCCGGCTTGGCCAGGATATCCTGCGCCAGCACCTGGAATTGCCGGGCCAGCCGCGCAACCGTGGGGCCCTCAAAGAGGTCCGTGCTATACTCGAACCGCAATCCCAGGCCACCGGCGCTCTCCGTCGCGAGCACCGTCAGATCGAATCGAGAGGCCCCGCACTCCATCTCCATCCGAGTGGCTTCGATTCCTGGAAGAGACCAACCTTTCGCAAAGTCGGGCTGAAATCCGAACGCGACCTGGAAGAGCGGGTTGCGGTTCAGGCTCCGTTCGGCCCGCAACGCCCTGAGAATGTGCCTGAGCGGCGCCTCACGGTTCAGAAAGGCGCCCTGGGCAACCTGCCTCACCCGTGCGAGCAACTCACTGAAGGTCGGATCGCCTCCGAGGTCCGTTCGTAAGGCGTGCATGTTAACGAAGAAACCGATAAGCTGTTCCGTCTCCACCTGCTCCCGGTCGATGAACGGGCTGCCAACGATGATATCCTCCTGCCGGGTGTAGCGTTGGAGCAGAATCTTGAACGCCGCCAGCAAGACCTGAAAGAGCGTGGCGCCTTGCCGACGCGCCAAACCTTGGAGATCATGGACCAGCCAGGCAGGCCAGGCAAAAAACAGGGCGGCCCCTCGATGGGCTTGCGCAGCCGGGCGTGGATGGTCCGTGGGCAATGCCAGCGGCGCCAGGGGCCCCCGCAAGTGTTGCCGCCAGAAAGCCAGTTTCTCCTCCATCTCCGGCCCGCCGAGCACCCGGCGCTGCCATTCCGCGTAATCCCCGTATTGAATCGGCGGTTCGCGAAGAGGCGAGGCGGCGCCCGCCAAACCCGCGGCGTAGAGCGCCGCCAGTTCTCGCATAAAGAGATCGAGCGACCACGCATCCGAAATGATATGATGCATGTTGAGCAACAAGAGGTGCTCCGTCTCGTCCTCACGAAAGAGATTCACCCGGGCCAAGGGCCTGCGGGTGAGGTCAAATGGACGGCGCGCTCCCGCGGCAGCCAGCTCCCGCGCTTTGGCTCCCGGGTCTCTGTCACCGCGCAAATCGGTGACCTCTAACGCGAACGGGCCTGCGGCAAAGACGATCTGGACCGGAACTCCATTACGCGAGCCGAAAAGGGTCCGCAACGTTTCATGGCGCCGGGCGATTTCATCAAGGCTGTTTTGAAGCACGCCGATGTTCAAGCGCCCGCTCAGGTGCCACGCCTCGGCAATGTTGTACGCGCTCGTTTTGGGCGCCATCTGTTCGAAAAACCAGAGACCCTCCTGCTGAAAGGAGAGCGGCGTCACGCCGGCTCCGTCCCGGTATGACGGCTGCTGCCTCTCTGCGGGAACGCGGGGAGAGGACCGGTCTTCCCCAGGCTCGGTCCGCTCATGTTGCGGCAGGTAGATTGATGGAGGACATGGGTTCATTTGCATACTAACGCTAAACTGCAATTCCTCATCAGGTGTCTTCTAACAGCTTCAACGTTAGAATCTTCATCAGCCATGGGTAAATGGGTGAACCCCTATTGAAGGGGGGTGGAAGACCCCAGGCCGCGCAGACCGGGGCGGATGGTGGATGATGGGTGGTGGATGGCGGTTGATGGATCGTGGGTGCCGGATGCGGGGGTTGGGGTGGATGGTAGATGGCCTGACCGGTGGGTTGCTGCAACGATGGAGCGATCTCCCTGAACCAGAGGAGACGTTGAGGACAAGATTATCCAGGACGAGACGATTGACGGCGTCATCCTTGGGACAAGACGACTCAGGAGAGAGTCACCAAGGGCACAATGCACCACCCACCATCCACCTCCCCACCTCGACATCCATCACCCACCATCCATCGTCCATCATCCATCCTCCGTCACCCTCATCCACCATCCACCAATCCATTAATCCACTTCACCCTTATGGCTTGGCCACCAACTGAATAACACGCCGCGCTTGCCGTGCAATCGGCGGGCGGGCGGGAGCCGTCGGCACCCGGGCGATCAGACCAGCCAGGGCGCAGATGGTGGGATGCTCGAAGAGGTCCTTCAGGGTAACGCGGGCGCCAAACTGCCTGTTAATCCGCGCGAAGACCCTTGTGGCCGAGAGGGAATCACCGCC
>JAJYHY010000424.1 GCA_021784555.1 bacterium | reverse complement strand
CTTCTCCTCCAAGGAAGTCGATCCCCTCACCGGGGATTACTACTTCGGCTTCCGGTTCTACTCCCCCAACCTCCAGCGCTGGCGCAATGCCGATCCCATCGGCCTGTGGGGCGGGTTCAATACGCACCAATTTGTTGGAAATGACCCGCTCAACTACGCCGATGCTTACGGCTTGACCTGGGTCCTGTTCGACTCGGAAGCGTGGGGCCAATTGCTCCACGACATTTTTATCGGCGACCGT
This sequence comes from bacterium, assembly GCA_021784555.1. Taxonomy (GTDB): domain Bacteria; phylum Verrucomicrobiota; class Verrucomicrobiia; order Limisphaerales; family UBA8199; genus JAJYHY01. The sequence goes on along the minus strand of JAJYHY010000424.1, from coordinate 6,054 downwards.
CCACCGCTACCGCCGCCCGATCCTAACTCCTTCGGGTCGCTTCACGGCATCGATAATGACTTCAACGGCAAGACCGGTGGCCAGCTGGTCGGCGACATCGGTAAGTCGGTTCTCGAGAACAGTCTGTTGGCCGCCGCGGGAGCTGTGGGACCAGGAGAGGCGGAGGGAGCGTATCAAGCGGCAGACGAGGCGCTGCGTGCGGCTAAATGCGCGAAGGCCGCAGGGGGTCCGCTCCATCATATCGCGACGGACAAGAACCTCATTTCGACCGCCGGTGGGGGTCCCTTCACGCCCAAATTCGAGGAGTTGTTCAGAAAGGCTGGCATGAGCCTCCAGGACGCGCTGAACAAACTCCGCATCCCGGGCCACTTTGGTCCGCACCCCGAGTACAATGCCGCGGTCTTCAAGAGGCTGAGCAGTGCGACGTCCGGACTCAAAGGCGCCGCCTACACGAAAGGACTTCAGTCCGAGCTGCGAAGCGTAGCAGAGGAGAGTGTCACGCCGGGGACCGTGCTGAACCGGCTTCTGACCGAGCACTGAAACGCATTGGCTCTCATGGGGCACCATTCTATGGACTACAAGGCATTCTATGCACAACTGTTTAGACCCGTTCGAGAGCGCATCGGCCCAATTGACGAAATGACCATCGCGGCCATAGTCGGCTTCGACTGTGGCGGGCCAGTCAGCCTCGCGACGGTCGGTTACGGCAAGGAGGACTTCGTGAGCTACATAACCTGTGAGCTTGCCGTGCGCGAGCAACAGCGGCCAGCCGCGTTCGGGCGGTACGAGTTCATGATGACCTGCGATGACGAGGAATGGGCGCGTAAGATTCTCACGACGCTCGGGCAGATGTCCCTGACTAGCGCCTTTGGCCATGGACACACGATCGAAATAGGCGCAATCGTGTCACCCGGCTGCGCTTTGCAGGGCTTGGTCCTTGAGGAGTTCTCCCGCGCCACGATTGACGGAGGCGGATACGGAATTCTGCGCGCCATCGGCGTGACTCGCTCGCAGTTGGAGTTCGCGATGGAGAATGGCACAGAGCCCCTCACGGAGCGGTTGAAGCTCGCAGGCCTTTACCCCCTCACGATCGTCCGCGGGAAATGTGATTGAACGTCACGCGGCAGCCATAGCGCCCTGGACAGCAAAACCGCGCTCTGGCCCGACTCCACCCTCACCTACAGCTATGAGAACCGCCTCCCGCAGACCCTGAGTTTGGCCCAGCCCGGCGGCAATTGGTCCGAGACCTTCACCTCGGACAACCAGGGCCGGCTCAAGACGATCCAGACCCAGGACGGCGTCTATACCTATCATTACCAGGGCGCCGGGCCGCTGGTGCAGGAAATCGAGCTGCCTGGGGGCAATTACATCACGAACCTGTTTGACACTTCGGGCGTTTTGGCCGATACATGGCTCAACAAATCGGACGGCACCGTGCTCGATCATCACGGCTATACTTGCGACAGCGCCTTTGACCGGAAGACCGCCACCTGGGGAACCGGCGCGGTGCATCTGGATTACGGCTACGACTCCATCGGCCAGCTTACCAACGCCGTGGGTTATGAGACCTCCGGCACCGGCTCGCCCCGCCTGAACGAGAAGTTCGGCTTTGCCTACGACCCCGCTGGGAATCTCAAGGGCCGCACCAAGGGCGCTTTGACGCAGCAGTTCCTCGCCGACAACCTCGATGAACTGACCAACATCACGCGCGGGGCCTCGATGACCGTGGCCGGCCAGCTCACGCTGGCCCCGCAGTCCGGCAGCCTGACGGTGAATGGCGTCTCGGCCCAAGTCTATAACAGCGACCTGAGTTTCGCCACCGCCAGCGGCGTCTCGCTCTCGGACGGCAACAACACCTTCACCACAAGCCTGAAGAACTCCTCCGGCCAGACCCTGACCAAGACCCTCACCCAGAACCTGCCCGTCTCGGTCAGTCTTGAGTATGACTACGACGGCAACATGACCAGCGACGGCCTGCACACGCTCGAGTATGACGATGCCGATCGCCTGACCACCGTCAGCGTCGCCAATGCCTGGCGCGAGGAATTCACCTACGACGCCCTCTGGCGTCGGCGCATCACGAAGAAGTACGGGTGGAACGGGAGCGGATGGGGGAATCCGACGAATGAGGTCCATTACGTCTATGACCGGATGCTCCCGATCCGGGAACGCAACTCGGCCAACAACCCGCTGGTCACCTACACCCGCGGCCTCGACCTCAGCGGCACCTTCCAGGGCGCTGGCGGCATCGGCGGCCTCCTGGCCCGCACCGACGCCAGCGGCGCCACCTACTACTTCGCCGACGGCTCTGGCAACATCACCACTCTCATCAACTCCTCTGGGGTCAGGCAAGCGGCTTACACCTACGGCCCCTTTGGCAACCTGGTCTCGATGTCCGGCCCCCTGGCCGCCGGCAACCACTACCGCTTCTCCTCCAAGGAAGTCGATCCCTTGAGCGGCGATTACTACTTCGGCTTCCGGTTCGACTCCCCCAACCTCCAGCGGTGGCGCAACGCGGATCCGATTGGACTGTGGGGCGGGTTGAACATGCACGAGTTTTCGGGCAACAGCCCCCTGAACTTCCTCGATCCCTACGGGCTGTCCTGGTGGAACCCGTTCACGTGGTGGGACCCGCCGGGCCTCAAGATTTCGCCGAATGGTGACATGTCCCTGCCGCCCCTGCCGTTGCCGGACCGCAACAGTTTCGGCTACCTGCATGGCATCGATAATGACTTCAACGGCAAGACGGGGGGCGAGCTCGTGGGCGACATTGGCAAGTCAATCCTCAAGGACACCCTGCTGTCGGCGGCGGGAGCCCTCGGTCCAGAGGACGAGGGCCTGTACGACTTGCTAGGCAACGCACGCAAGTGCGAGAAGGCGGCGAAGGCCGCGGAAAGTGTGGCGGACGAGGTCCATCACCTTCTGCCGCAAAGCAAGCGCCTCAGGGGATTCTTCGAGCGTGCAGGCCTGAACATCGAGGACTATACTATTCCGATGAACAAGGCTACGCACCGGCTGCTGCCGAACGGCATCCACACCGGCCCTTCGCAGGAGAGCTGGAACGGGGTTTGGGAGCGCTTCTTCGAAGAGCACCGCCGAGCCACAAAGGACGAGATTCTCGACCAACTTGCCAGGATGAGAAAACATTTTGGGATTTGACTATGGGCGATGCGAACCACGCGAGGTTTTGGCGGCTCGAGAATCCCGACCGCTCCCGTGAGGTGGCAGACTGGGATGACGGAGTCGAGCTTGAGCAGGTCATTTGTCCTCGCTTTCCAGGCCACCAACGCGCAGGCAAGAGGATCGGCGATCTGAAGGTTGTGCTCCAGGGGCATGCAGTTGGCGACTTCATCTGGGTCCTCGACGTTGCGATCCGCGACCGGGTCCTGCGGCTGCTCCGCGACAGCGGCATCACGGGGTTCGAGGTCAGACGGGTAGCGGCGCGCTTTGCGCACTCCCGCGAGCCCGCGCCCGCCCTCTGGCAGGTGGTGGTCACAGGCTGGGCGGGCACGGCCAAACCCGAGTCGGGGATCCATCTTGATGAATCGCGATCGTGTCAGTTTTGCGGACACCTGCGCTACACCGGCTTGATTAACGCCCACGAACTCGTCGACCCGACCAAATGGGACGGCAGCGACTTCTTTATGGTGTGGCCCATGCCAGGGTACATCCTCGTCACGAGGCGCGTCGTTGACATCATCCTGGAGCATGGCCTCACCGGCGTTCGCTGTACGCCCGTCTCGGAGCTCGAGGCCACAGACGGGTTCGCCCCTGGTCGCCTGCATTACTACATGCCGGAGCCCAGGGCGCGGCAACTCGGTGAACCGCTCGGGATCTATTGACTGCATGAAACTGCTTAACCCGGAAGGCGCCCCTAATGCTCGGTGGTTCATGCGAGATGGTTCGGCCCGAAACCCGGCGTCAGCGAGCCAGGGTGTCGAGGCAATCCACCTCCATTACCTCCAGCGGACGAAGAGTCTGGCCATCCTTCTTCTCTTAGCCGTTGGCCTGCTGTTTTGCTCTGTTCCCGCGGCCCGCGCCGTCTTCTGCCCGGCGCCGCTGCCCACGCTCGGCCAAACACAACAAAGCTTACGGCTAAATGAGGAAACCGCCGCCTACCAGAACGGGGAAAACGCCTCTCTCCAAAAAGTCCTCTTTTTCGGAAAAGCCGCCTTAACCGTTGGCAATCCGCAGGTTAGGGCGGAAAGCCGCGTACGCTCCAAAGGCCCCTTTGGCAACCTGGTCTCGATGTCCGGCCCCCTGGCCGCAGCCAACCATTACCGCTTCTCCTCCAAGGAAGTCGATCCCCTCACCGGCGATTACTACTTCGGCTTCCGATTCTATTCCCCCAACCTCCAACGCTGGCGGAATGCGGATCCGATTGGACTGTGGGGCGGGTTCAACCGGCACGACTTCGTTTCCAATGACCCCCTCTACTGGATGGATCCTTACGGGCTGGATCTGCGTTTCGGAGGCGCCGGCGGACTGCTCACGCCAGGTCCCTTCGCCTATTTGAGCGGCGACACCGCGCTGGAGAACCTCGGTGCCGGGGCTTACAACACTTTGCCCGAGATAGGGAACCTGGCCAACAGCGCCGGGCAGGGCCTGATGACGGCCTTGTCGGGCATTAATGGTGCCACCAAGAGCTTCTTCAACTGGCTTACCGGCGGCGAGCCGATGATGGCCGGGGGTCTCAACAACGCCATGGCGGTGCTGCCCCTCGGCCTGCCCGAGGACGCCGCCAAGCTCGCAGGATTGGCCAAGTTGAGCAAATGCGAGGAGGCGGTGAAGGCCGCCGACGAGCTTCACCACCTGCTGCCGCGGCAGTTTGCCGATCTGTTCAAAGCACGGGGGCTCGATCCCGAAGAGTTTACGATCCGACTACCCAAGGACCTGCATAGGCTTACGCCGGGCGGGATCCATACCGGCCCCTTCGAGAAGAGCTGGAACGGCCAGTGGGAGAATTTCTTCAAACAGACTCTGAACCCAAGCCGAGAGCAGATCCTCGACCAGCTCGTGAAAATGCGGAAAGCTTTCAGGATCTGACGAGGCGGTGCTCTATGCAAGGCGAATTCTGGCGATTGGAGTCGCCCTCATCCCCGGCAAGGCGCGCCGAGTGGGACCACGGCAGGGTTGAGCTGGAGACGATAACCTGCCCCGTTAGCGAGGGGCATCAGCGTTCGGGGCGGCGGCTGACCGACCTGAGCGTGGTGCTTCCGCGCGGCTCGGTCGAGAGCTTCGTCTGGACTTGGCAGAGCGAGTGCCTTATGCAGGATCACGTGTTGGGGCTCTTTCGATCACGCGGCTTCACGGGTTTTGAGGTGAAGCCGGTCACCGCCAGGTTCGACGGATCGAGCGAGAAGCCCCCGACGCTGTGGGAGTTAGTGCTTACCGGTTGGGCGGGGATGGCGAGTTCGGCGTCGGGTCTCCGGCTCGACGAAGCAAAGTCCTGCGCGGTTTGCGGCCATCTGACGTACACCGGCCTAGTGGACCCAGGGCACCTGATCGACAAGGAGAAGTGGGATGGGAGCGATTTTTTTATGGTCTGGCCTTTCCCTCGACTTGTGTTCGTCACCCAGCGCGTAGTTGATGCCATCCGCGAAAACAAACTGACCGGCGTCCGAGCGGTTCGGGGATGGAGTTTCGAGCCGGTTACAGACGAGTTCTCGCCTGGACGGCTCTCGTATTCAATGCCAGAGGGGCGAGCGCGAGAACTCGGTGAGCCGCTTGGCATATATTGACGAGGAGGCATTCGGGCGCCCTCATCGCTTCCATAAAGGGCTCTCCATGTGGCCACATCTAACCGGCATGTTCACTGGATCTAACGGCTCCGGCCGTCCCGGGTTTATGCCTTGGTGACGGGGCCAATGGAAATAGAGGCGACGAAGGGCCTGTTGGGTTCGAGTTCGGCGTAGCGTTTGGGCAGGGCGCGGACGATGGCCAGGTCATTTTCGCGGAGCTTATCGGCCAGGAGGCCGAGCCGCCAGCCAAGGACCACCACGTCGGCGGTGGAGAAGGCGAGTGCCAATTTTTGCGGCGGCGCGTTCTTGTCGT
>JAJYHY010000423.1 GCA_021784555.1 bacterium | reverse complement strand
GGGCTTTGAAACAGGTGAAGAATCCGGTGAAACTCGACCCTCCTGGCCTTCGCAAGTCCCTGATTATCAACGATCAGGAACTGGAGGCGAGGGTCGGAATCGAACCGACGAATGAGGCTTTTGCAGAGCCCTGCCTTACCACTTGGCTACCCCGCCCTGAATTAGCGCAAGGTAAACCAGTTTGAGCCTCGCGCAAGCCTTTATTCGCATTCGGGCACGGTTCAAATCTAAGCGTCAAGGCAAGCACGCCTAGCCCCAGTTTACGAGTTATTTCAAGCGTGCTCAGTTTATACTCCATCTTCATCCACGCCAAACCCTGCCCCTCCCACCGACCGCCTCCAAACACTCTTCCGGCGCCGCAAATGCTGGCGCCTCAACCAACTGGCCCAGAGTCTGGACTACGCCCTCATCTCCGTGCGCCGCTTCCTCAAGCAGGTCGGCTATTTCCGAAGCTACACCCACAACGGCCAGTGGTACACCGCGCGCGACTCCCCGCGCTTCGACCGCGATGGACTCTGGCATTTCAAAGGCATCGGTTTCTCCAAACAGGGCAGCCTCACCCGCACCCTCGCTCACCTGATCGCCCGCAGCCCCAGCGGGCTCTCTGCCGGCGAACTGAGCCAGAAGTTGCAGCACCCCTGCCACGCCGTCCTCACCCAGTTGCACCAAGCCATGCGCCCTTGCGCGTTTACAAGACTCGGTGTCGCGGCATTGGGTCGCTAGCCCTGGGCAGCTTCACCGCCCGCCAAATCTTCCTGCACTGCGGCCGTTGCGACAACCACACCCTCTACGCGCCACAGGTCCTGGGCCGATTGCCGCCCGCCGGCGGCGTCTTCTCGGCTGCGACGTGCTGGTCTTTGTGGGCCAAGCGCTGTTTCTGCGCCATCGCCGGGCGGATGGCGATGCGGCCTCGACTCGGGCAGCGACCCCGTGGCCATGAGGCCCAAGCAAAGGCCGCCGAGCACTTTCGCCGGCAGTTAAGCTCCGGCTCCGATTATGCTTCAAGTCCCCACTGGAAAGCCATGGTCGCGCGGCTGAACTTCGGCATGCGTCCCAACACCGGAGCGTGCTTTTCGCCCGTTGGGTCCGAAGGCGGGCGAGTATTTGTACATTGGGCACTAAACATTGTTCAGTGGGCGACTCTCTCGGGGCCGCGCTTGCCTCAATCCCGAAATGCTCAATGGGCGGTACGAAATGAGAGCGCATTTGCGACAGGTCCAGGCCCCGCCCCGGCAGCCATCGGTTGAAGGCGAAAGAACCCGCCTCCGCCGGTCAAAGGAACGGAGACCGAGACCACACCGTTGTTGGTGGCGGCCGGCTGAGCCACTGGCGACCACGAGGCGTCAGCGCCAAGACCGGCGGAGGTATTCAATTGAAAAGGGCCGGCCAAACTGGACCAGGAGAGCACCAGGTTTGCGCCCGTGGTGGAGGCGACCAAACGAGGTGAGGCGGTCAGGAGCTCAGTGACTTGCGTGGACCAGGCCGACGGCCCTGAAGGGAACATTTGAATAGTCCAAAATCGGCTCGGGTTAGAAGGGTCCACGGTGGTGGTGCTGTAATCACCCCAGCGGCTCGTGCCGAAAGAGCCGTCGGAATAACTGGCAGTTCCGGATTGCAGCAATATCGGGCTGCCAAAGGTCGTCACACCGCTAACGGTCTCGCCCACGACGGCATAGTCGCTGATGAAGACCGATGAACTGCTTCCGCTATAGGCAATGACCACGGTGCCGTTGGTGTTGGCGGCGATGGAGGGGTAGAACAAGTCGAGGCTGGGGTCGGCGATGGTGCCGGATTCAAGGAGGGCATGGTTCAGAGCGTTGATTCGATACCACCGAATCGCAGCAAGATTATTCACCTGAGTGGAGTGTACAGCGAAGATCTCGTCGCCGACCCGATAGACAAACGCGCTAAATCGCGCGTCTCCGTCATCGATACTGAGCCGGGAGTTGGGCTGGCTGGGGCTGGGAGGCGATGTGTAGGCGGGTACCCGGATAGAGGTGGCGGCAGAGAGAGTCGCGGAGCCCGGCCCGGCGGCGCTTTCCACCTGCGAAAGAACCAGCGAGAAATGGGACTGAAAATCCAAGCCAAGGTCCTGGACGGCCAGGAGATTCCCGCCGCCGCCCCCGTCCAGGCAGACGGCCGGCTGAAGAACTGTGCCGTGGTTGGCGTAGCTCAGCACGCCGAGCCACGTCCGTCGCGCGATGGAGGGCGGTTGGGCGAGCAGGTCCGCCTTGGGGATGGAGAGCAGCGTTGGGCCGACCGGGTTGTTGTTGGCATCGAAGAGGTCGCCCGACAGATAGACTCCGTTGGCGTCAAGGCCCAGGGTGGGGAAATCGGCGAAATTGTTGCCGCCCGGGTCGGAGGCGATGGAGAAACCGCTCCACGGACCGGTCGGGTCGGCGCTGCTCGAGACGGCCAGAAGGAAATGGTTGATATTGACGGTACTGGTCGTATCGAAATCGACCTCGGAGGCGAACCATCGCCCGACAGTCGGGTCATAAATGATGCGAGGATCGGTCACGTCCCAATCTCTTTGGATTGTGACCCCGGCCCGGCTCCAGAAGAGCAGGTCGGTCATCGTCTGGACCTTGGCGGCATTGGCCTTGTTGAAGACCGTGAGGCGGCCGTTGATAAACTCCACGTAATACTTCACCCCGACCGCCCCGTTCGCATCCGCCGGTGTGGCGGTGCTGTCCTGGCCGTAAGTGCTGGCGAGGAAATTCTGGCCGATGTCCACAGCCAGCACAGCACACGATGCAAATGGATCCAAGAACCCCGCGGCAAACAACGAACCAAGCAACACGACACCCTTTTTCGAAATGCGCATATCCAATCCAGGAGAATTCTCCACTCGTGCGTTAAGAGTGTCAAGTCGATGACACACTTTGGCGTTGGACCCCTCGGCGATGCTTGGTGCGATTAGGTTTGGGTGAGAGGGGCTTCTGGGTCTTGCCCTCGCTCATGCCCTTGCTCTTAATCCTTGAGGGCGAGCAAGAGCACGAGCAAGGACGCGACCCGTCCCCAAACTCATTCAACCTAAATGGCAGCGTGACGCGCCCACCCCCCCCCAATGGCGTGCCCGAAAATTTGCCGGCGCTTGACCTTCTCCCATCCCCGTCTCACATTCGAACCATAGATGCACTGGTCCACCCTGATATCCAACCAGACCGAGGCCCCTCTTGCCCTGTTCACTGACCTCTATGAGCTGACCATGGCCTACGCGCACTGGAAGGCCGGCTCCAGCGACCAGGAGGCCTCATTCCATCTGTCCTTTCGCGAACCACCCTTCCGCGGCGGATTCACCCTTTGCTGCGGTCTGGAGGCGGCCATCGAGTTCCTCCAGAGGTTCAGGTTCGAGGAATCAGCCTTGGAATACCTGCGGACCGTCGCCGGGCCGGACAAGCGCCCGTGGTTCGAGCGGGGGTTTCTGGAGTATCTGCTCGGGCTGCGGTTTACGTGTGACGTGGACGCCATACCGGAGGGGACGGTTGTCTTTCCGCACGAACCGTTGGTGCGCGTCCAGGGTCCCATTCTCCAGGCGCAACTGGTCGAGACCGCACTGCTGAACTGCGTGAATTTTCAGTCGCTCATCGCCACCAAGGCGGCGCGGATTTGCCAGGCGGCCCAGGGAGACCCAGTGATTGAGTTTGGCCTCCGGCGCGCCCAAGGCCCCGACGGGGGAATCACGGCGAGTCGCGCGGCGTATATCGGCGGCTGCGCCAGCAGCTCGAATGTGCTGGCGGGCAAGCTCTTTGGCATTCCCGTGGCGGGCACGCACGCGCATAGCTGGGTGATGGCCTTTGACACGGAGCAGCAAGCCTTTGCGGCTTACGCCAAGGCGATGCCAGGCAACTGCATTCTATTGGTCGATACTTACGATTCTTTGACCGGCGTTCGGCACGCGGTGGAAATTGGGCGGCAACTCCGCGCGGCAGGTCAGACGCTGGCCGGGGTGCGGCTGGATTCAGGCGACCTGGCATTTCTGAGCATTGAGGCGCGCAAGATTCTGGATGAAGCCGGTTTTCGGGAGACGGCGATTGTGGCCAGCAGCGAGCTGGATGAGCACACCATCCAAAGCCTTAAGCAGCAGGGCGCCCGAATCAGTGTTTGGGGCGTCGGCACGCGGCTGGTCACCGGCTATGAAAACCCGGCCCTGGGCGGGGTCTATAAACTTTCGGCGATTCGCAACGGGCAAGGGGCGTGGGAATACAGGATTAAGCTCTCGCCAACCGCCGCAAAGAGCACAAATCCCGGCATCTTGCAGGTCAGGCGCTTTTATTCCTCCCGCCAGTTCCTGGGCGATGCCATTTACGACATCCACCGTCCCATGCCCCGCGCCTTTACGATTGTGGACCCGAACGATCTGACGCGCCGCAAACGCTTCGGCCCGGAGACCTGCTCCGAGGACCTGCTCAGGCCGATATTCCGAGGTGGGCGCCTGGAGTATCAGCCGCCAAGCCTCAAGGCTATTCGAGAACGCGCCCGGGCTCAACTGGCCATGCTTCACCCAGGCATCAAGCGGTTGCTCAATCCCCATGAGTATCCGGCCGGGCTTGAGCTTGGCTTGCACCGGCTTAAAACCGAGTTGATCCTTAGGGCGCGAGGTGAACAGAATGGCGCTCAACACAATGGAGCAGTTAACCGTCAAAGCGAGTAAATCGGGAGATGGAATCAAAGTACTGGTCCTGACCGATATCCAGCGAGACTTCGTGCCCGGCGGCGCCCTGCCAGTGCCGGAGGGGCATCAGATCGTCCCGACGGTCAATGGGTTGGAGCAGCTTTTCGAGTTGGTAGTCGCCACCCAGGACTGGCATCCGCCGGATCATCTGAGCTTTGCCGCCAACCATCCGGGCAAGCGTCCGGGAGACGTCATCACCTTGGACGGCATTCAACAGACCCTCTGGCCCGTTCACTGCGTTCAGGACACGCCCGGTGCTGATTTTGTGCCGGGTTTGAAGTTGGAGAGAATTGCCCGGGTCTTCCGCAAGGCAACGGACCGGGAGATCGACAGCTACAGCGCCTTCTACGATAACGGCCACCGCAAAGGAACCGGGCTCGCCGAATTTCTCCGGTCACGAAATGTGACCAGCGTTTATCTGGTCGGACTGGCCACGGATTACTGTGTAAAATACTCCGCGCTGGATGCGGTTGCCCTCGGATTCAAGACCCACGTGATCCAGGACGCCTGCCGCGGAATCAATCTGCACCCCGGCGACACCGAAAAGGCGGTCGCGGAGATGAAGCTAGCCGGCGTGGCTATCCTTCATAGCCGGTGAGGGGGCGGGAGGGTATAGACAGGGCGTTAGATGCGTCAACCCGTCAGGCTTGTTGATAGCCAACGGCTTAACCCGTCAGGTTAGGCGTCAGGAAGGCGTCAAAGCGGGAGCCGGTGTGGGGAATCCGGGGCGGGAACTGAACGCTTTGCCCATTTGGCTCGTTTCTTGGATAGGTCCGGCAGTCCTCCTTGCCGCGACAATTAGATACGCGGCCGCGTATTTAATTGTCGCGGCGTTCACGGCTCCCTCGGCTTCTCGCATGGCCAGCCGCACCACCCGCCGCCAGCGTCGCCATCCGCAAAGGTGCCGGGGTCGGCCCTGCACCTTTTTCCGCCACTTCCCTTTCTTCACTGCGGAAAAAGTGAGGACTGACCCCGCGCCTGCAGGCACACTAAAGCTTGGCAAGGCGGCGCCGGGCTTGTAAGAAAGGCGGGTGGACAGCAAGAACCCATTTAAGATTGGCGTTCTGGGTTCGGGCACGGGCACGAACTTTCAGGCCATAGCCGATGCGTGCGCCTCAGGAGCGATTCCAGCCCGGGTGACCGTCGTCCTGAGCGACGTGGCCGGGTCCGGCATTCTGGAGCGGGCTGAGCGCAAGGGCATCCCGGCGCGATTCATCCCGCCCGGACGGTTTCGGACAAAGCTTGACGAAGAGGCCGAGGGCAGGTACATCCAGGCGTTGCGCGCGGCCCCCGTCGATTTGGTGGCGCTGGCCGGCTTCATGCGGGTTTTGAAAGGCGAGTTCCTCCGGGCGTTCGAGGGGCGCATCGTCAATATTCACCCGTCGCTGCTGCCCGCGTTTCCCGGTTTGGAGGCGTGGCGGCAGGCGCTGGAGGCCGGGGTGAAGGTGACCGGATGCACGGTGCATTTCGTCGATGCGGGGGTCGATTCCGGGCCGATCCTGGGCCAGCAGGCCGTGCCGGTGCTCGAAAACGACACTCCAGAGACGCTCTTGGAGCGTATTCACGAGGCCGAGCACAATCTATACCCAAAGTGCATCGCGGCCATTGCCCAGGGCCGCGTGCGGGTGCAGGGCCGGCGCGTCCGCAT
>JAJYHY010000422.1 GCA_021784555.1 bacterium | reverse complement strand
ATCTTGCGGTAAGTTCGGTTTGTTCTATTCACTCGAAATGGCCTTTTGTGGGTTGCTGCCGTCTGGCTAACACATGCATTCCAACCCACATTGACGGCCATTTCGAGCGTTTTGTTCAAAGGCGGCTGGAGAATCGCGCTTGATGTGGGGCTAGCATCAACCTCGAACCAGCCCGCTTTCACGGTGAGTGGAACTATGTCATCCATCCACGCAAGTTGCAAATGTTATTTATTGACGTGCCCTTACCGCAGGGGTCGACGATCCCAAGAGCTATTCGTTCTTGAAAACAAAGGTTGAACTGATTTTCCTTCTGCTGGCACTCAAATCTGCTTCGAGATTACTGGACGTATCGTCCACGATTACCGCGGACAGCTATGTATTGGACTGATCGAGCTTTACGTTTATAGAATTCCTCCAATCGCACAATCCCTCCTCCTTGTCGAAAACGGGGCCGTCCTGAACCCCAAATCGCAAACCGGAAATCAGATATCGCGCGCCCATGTCCGGTTACGCATAAGCTGCAGCGAACTCCATTCAGAAATCAGCCGACGTCGGCCTGCCGTGAAATCGCAAATCTGAAATCTGAGGTCGCGGGCCAATCCCCGGCCATCCAAGAACCGGTTCAAAGGCTTTTCCCGCCAAACGAGCAGAACCCACGTCCGTGGCTCCCGCGTCGGCACCGCAGAGCAGTGCCGCCGCGCTCCCGGTCCGCACCTCTGCCAAGGGCCGGCTGAAGACCTCGAACTCCTCGGGCTTGAGCACTTCCTTGTAATCCACTTTGGGCGGCCTGCTGCCCGGCGGCAACCCACTGCCAGCCGGAGCGCTGTCCAGATACTCCACACAAAAAGTCCAAAACGAATTCTCGCCGTCGCCAACGAACTCCTTCCGCAACGCCAGCACCCGGTGCGACCGCAAAAACGCATTCATCTCGGCCTCGGGAACCGAGAGGTCCTTGACTGGCACGATGAACAGTTTCAATTGCATCGTCCTTCCACGCGTTCAAATTCAAATCTTCAAAAATTTCCGCCCGCTGCGCGGGCTTTTCTTCTTCAAGTTCACTCGCCTTTGCTGCCTTTCCGCCCGCTCCGTGCCCCGCAACGGTCAATCTCCGCTCGTCCCTCGCTCCGATTCGACCGTTGCGGACACTCCGGCCCCCTCCGGTCTTAGCTCACTGACCTGGGGGCAGGACGGCACGGAACCCGACGTCGAAGTTGTAGGCGTAGTAGTCGGAGTTGTAGGCCGGGTTGACGAAGCTGCGACCCGCCGACCGGCAGCGGATCGCGAAGTAGTCCCAACAGCCGCCGCGAAGCACGCGGGCGGAGCCTGAGGCCGGCCCACGCGGATCACTCTGCGATGCGCTTCCATAACCTCCATACCAATCCCAGCACCACTGCCACACGTTCCCCGCCATGTCGTATAAACCATACCCGTTCGGCGTGAAATAGTTGACCGGACTGGTGTAGGGCCCGTTGCCCGTTGCAAAACTGGCGTTCAAGCCAACATACGAGTTCACGTCATAGGAATAACCGTTTTGATCGAGCGTCAGGGGATCGGCGGCGTAATTGGCCTGGTTCTCGCTGATCGTGTCCCCCCACGGAAACCGCTTCCCACTCAACCCGCCCCGCGCCGCCTTCTCCCACTCCGCCTCCGTCGGCAACCGGTAGCCCGCATTCCACTTCACCCAATTGTTGTCCACGTCCACGTCGCCGGTGCGATACACCGTGGCTTGCGCCGCGCTGGTGTAATAGGCCGGCGCCCGCCCCTCCATCTCGCTCCGCGCGTTGCACCACTTAACACAATCGTACCAACCCACATCGACCACCGGATAATTGGGCCCCTTGCTGTCGGCCGAGCCCGGAACCGAGCCGGGATCGTCAAAGGTGTATCCGTGAGCCGTCGCCCAATTATACACCTGCTGCCACAGAGCCTCCGTCACGTCGTATTTGTCCATGTAAAACGCGGAGACATAGACCGTGTGCAAAGGAAGCTCGTCGCTCCAGCCCTCGCTAAACGTGTCGCCCATTGTAAAACTGCCGGCGGGGATCAGTGCCATGCCGGAAGGGACGTTGACGGGAGGCCGAGCAGTTACGGTGAGGGACGCGCTTCGGCTGGTCGCGGTGCCGTCCGGGTTGGCGACGAGGACGCTGTACTTCCCCGCGTCGCTGACCGAACAAGGCGCGATTTGGAGCGTGCTGCTCTGCGAGCCGCTGATGCGGTTGTCATCCGTAAGATATAGCCCGTTACGCATCCAGTGGTACGTCAGTGCCGCGCCATTCGCCGCCACAGAAAACGCGGCATCGGTCCCCGCCGTCACCGACTGGTCCTGCGGCTGGCTGGTGATTTGCGGAGGCGCGGGCGAACTGCTTGTTTCCCAGAGCAGCGTCTTGGGGATAAGATCAAAGGTCTGGTTCGGCAACTCGCCCCAGGAACTGTCCCAGCCGCGCAAATCCAGACCCACGGTGCTGGTCAGCCCGCCGTAGAGCGCCAAGCCCCACCCTGGCGGATTGAGTTGGGCAGCGCCGTCCAATTCCAGGTAAGGCTTCAAATCGCCCGAAATGCCCGCGACACTCTCAACGTAGAGCGTGAGTTTAGGCTGCACATAGACCCGCAAACTGCCGGAGGTTTCAAGCTGCCACGTCGGGCCGAGCACGGAAAAGCCGCCGTCGGGATTTTGCGAGAAGGTGGTCCAGCCGCCGGTTTGCGTCCAGGCTCTGCCGGTGAGGAAATGTTTGGTTCCGCTGATGCCGGCGGTGAAGTCACCGGAGGCCTCAAGGTTGAGGTCGTACCCGGCATTGATGTCCAGCACCAACTCGACCCACACGGGGACACCGCCGACGAGTGTGCCATAAAACTGGTGGACGGGCGTGAACAGGGTGGCTGAGCCGCTGCGAGCGAGCGTGCCCGTCGCTTTGACGTGGGCGTCCAGCGTAATGCCCGCGGTGGCGGAGAGCGTGGCCGAAAACTGGCTCAGTCTGAGGCCGCTGAAGTTGGCGCCGAAGTCCAAGTCGGCGTCCAGCGTCAACTGGCTGCCCGGAAGCAATTGGACCAGCAGATTTGCGTCCTGATAAAGCACGCCTTGGAGATTGACGGTGTTCTTGAGGCCAAACAATGGCACGGGGCCTTGCGGCAGTCTCTTCGCGCCCTCGAGGCCAAAGGCGAGGGCGGTGTTTCCTTGGGTTCCCAGCTCGGTGAAATTGGCCGAGGACAGGCTGCCCAATTGCAGCAGGTCGGCCGGCGTGGCCGGCCGCGTAAACACCGCCACGCTGTTGCTGGCCGGATAATTGGTGTATGCGAGGACGATAACGGCGTAGCCGGTGGCGAGATTGGTGTTCACCAGGGCTCCGCCTACGGTCAAGCCCGGAAACGAGCCGGGGTAGGAGAAGGTGTAGTTGGCGCCATTGGTGGCGACCAAAACAAAACCGCTGCCGCCCGGAATGTACAAAATGTTTGTGGCGGCGACGGTCGGCAGCGCGATCTGAAAGGACCAAGTGAAATTCGTGGTGACGTTGCCCAGCGTATCGGCGACGGTGATGGCGGCGGTGACGATCTGGCCGTTGGTGCCGAGAAACACGTTCGTGGCCGGGGTGAAAGTCAGCAGGCCGTTGGTGTAGGCAAGCTGTGGGTTCGGCGCCCTGATTGGGGCGTTGGTGCCGACGGTAAGAATGATAGAGTTGGAGTTGACGCCGGTAGCATCGCTCAACCAAACTTGCACGGCGCTTCGAGGACCTACGGCAATCGCCCCATCCATCGGCGAGGTCTGGTCAATTTGCGGGCCCTCGGTGTCCAGCTTGACGACTTTGAAGAACTGCGTGGAAGCCGTGGTGGGGGAATTGAAGGAGACTGAATTGGAGGTGGCAAGCAGCGTGGGAGAATTCGACCATGGTCCCGCGAGATTGGTCGTCGATTGCAACACGTAGCTCTTGCCCGGGTAGGCGTTCCAAATAATTTGGACGGCGTTGCTGCCGTTGAAGGAAAAGTTGAAGTTAATCGGCGTCTGAAGCGCGGCAAGGGCGCTGGTTGACAAGAGCCAGGAGGAGAGAAGGGTTAGCTTTTTCATGCGTTATCGGCGTTCTGGCGCAGTCTGCCTGATGGGCCGGGAAAACGCAAATCAGTTTCGCAGTCAATTCTGGTCGGACCATGCGGCTCTGGGCGGCAGGCCGGAACTGCCGATAATCATGGCGCCGACGCTGCCCAGGGCAGCGGCGGTGGGAGGGCTGCTGAGCGGGGCGGCAAGGCTGGCGCTGCTAGCAGGCTCTGTGGCGACCGCCATGTTTCAGGCCGAGTTTTTCACGCTGGCGTGCCTGATTGGATACCGCGTCGGAGGCTGGAGGCTCATGCACGACTCTGGCTGGTCGCTGCGCGCGCCATGGCTTTGGTGGGTCTATGTCCTATTCGCCGCGATGATGTGGCACGGCGCCTTTTACTGGACTGCCGACGCCAAGCGGCTCGCCGCCGAACCGCACAAAGGGCTGGCGCGCGGCGCCGATTGGACAATGACGGCCCATGGCCTTTTGTTCCTGGTGATTTTCGCGATTGCCTTTAATCGTGGAGGCCTGCCGTTGCCGCAGCCGTGCCGTGTGGCCATTGTCTGGTTGGAGCATGGCTTGGAGTTCCTGCCCTCAACTTGGAGAAGCGTGGGAGCAGCCATTGCCTTGTGGGGATCGATCGGCCTTTTGACGGGTTGTGCCTTTAGATATGGGAATGGCCGGAAACGGGCCGGCTAACCAAGAACCGGCCGTTTCCTTCTTATCAGTGGCGCGCCGGCGCCAAGCACTCGGAAGCAACTCGGAAGCCAAGCGCTTCCGAGTTTGGGTCCGGGATTGGTTGCTCATCGAAGGGACGCGCGCGCACTTGCGCACCACGCGGCGAAGCTCGCCGTCATGGCAAGCTTCCGAGCTTGGTTGTGAACAACATGAGCCATTCGCAACCGTTGTTGATCATGTTCACGATTGTGGACATGTTCACGGCGTCGTGAAAATGGCTTCTTCCGTAAACGCCGGAGAATTGACCGGTGCGGCGCTGGAGAAGGCGCTGGCGCAACGGCTGCGTGAACTGCTTTCCGGCGTGGCATGGCTGAAGGGTTGGAAAGTGGCCAGTGAGCCAGTAGCGTCGGATCATGGCTGCGACTTCAAGGCCGCCTTGCCGTTGCGCGGTGGCAAGACTGCGGAGTTGTGGGTCGTGCGCAAGGCCAATCCCCGCCCTGATCAAATCGCCCAAGCTGCCCGAAAACCTGGAAGCCAAGTTGACCGCATGCGGCTTTGGTGGGATAATCCTACTATGACCGTGATTGCTGACAACAAGAAGCGCGTGACGCTGCCAACGAAACCTGGCGAGCGATTCGATTTACAGTCTTTTGGCGGGGACAAATTCATCCTGACACGCCTTGCGCCGGTCGATAGGACGGGGAGAGTGCGGTTGGTTAAAAAGCACGGCTGCACGCTGGCGGCGAGCGGGCGGACAATTACGCAAGAGGAAACACGGAAACTTTTGGATGAGTTTCCATGAGCGCCCGCCATTTGCTGGACGTTAACGTGCTGCTGGCGCTGCTCTGGAGCGACCACGAGCACAATTCGCGGGTTTGGAAATGGCTGGATGCGGAGGGCAGAGTAGCCGTGTGCCCGATTACCGAAATTGGCTTTCTCCGAATTTCCACACAGCCGGTTTATGGCGCGACCGTGGAGCAGGCGCGGAAGATGTTGGGTGATTGGAAGTCCGCAAAGAAGCCGGAATTCGTAGCCTGTGACGTTGAGGCCCTCAAAACCGACGCGCCCGGGACCGGGACACAAACAACGGATTTCTATCTGGCTGGACTTGCGGAGCAGCATGGAATGAAGCTGGCGACGCTGGAAAATAATATGGGACACCCGGCGGCCTTTCTTGTTCCCGCCTGATGGACAACGCGGGTCGGGTTGGAGGAGTTTGCCGGCTATTTCCAGAGCGAACTCGCGGCGGGCTGAGAACTCCGGGTGACTGGCGGTGCTCAGAGCCTGTTTTAAAATTGGCCGGGGTTTGCGGCGGCTCTTTTGCGCGTGGCCTTCGTTGGCTCGCTCCTTACAGCCCGCAAGGGGATGCTCGGAGCGCGCCGCCTCGGCCACGGCCAAAATCCCTCGCCGCAAGCCCTTCCTGCGAATTTTAAAACAGGCTCTCAGGAGAGAAACCGCTAATGCACGCTAACTGACGCTAATGGGGAGGGGTGGATTAAGGGTTAGCCAATCCCATCCGCAGATAAGCACCGCAGAGGACTGTCTGAGCCTTTTGTCTGTGCAACGCGTGGGAGCGGACGTGCGTGATTCGTTAGTGGCCGCGTCATTTTTCGGTGGCGATGGTGGGG
>JAJYHY010000421.1 GCA_021784555.1 bacterium | reverse complement strand
GAGAGTTCTTTGCCGTGCAACTGCTGGAAGAAATCCCGGAAGTTTCCGTAGAGCGCCGCGGTTTGATGCGGGTTCTCCCCGTACCTAAGAGGTTGCGCCAGCGGGGCCTGGACACTCAATAGGCCGGGCAATGCCGCTTCAGGGGGTGAGACTCGAGGCCCGAAAGCCCCCGCCAGGTGGGAGGCGATGAGCGAATCGTAAGCCGCGGTTCGCTCAAAGACCTTGGCAGCCAGGTGGCGGCGCAATTCCAGGGTGGTTTCTCCAGTCGCCCGGATTTGCTCCGCAACCACAGAATAGTCGGCGGGGTCCATGACCACGGTGACACTTTGGTGGTTTTTGGCGGCGCTCCGCAGCATTGAGGGGCCCCCGATATCAATATTCTCGATGGCCTCCTCCAAGGTGACATCCGGTTTAGCGACAGTTTGCGCAAAGGGATAAAGGTTCACGACGACCAAGTCGATGGGCAGGATTCCATGGGCTTGGACGGCGGCTTCATGGTTGGCGTTGCCCCGGATGTAGAGCAGACCTCCATGCACCTTGGGATGCAGAGTCTTGACGCGTCCATCAAGCATTTCGGGAAAGCCGGTGAAGGCGCTCAAATCGGTGACGGTCACGCCAGCCTCGCGCAAGGCCTTGGCCGTGCCGCCGGTGGAGATCAGTTCCACCCCCGCCTGCTCCAGTGCGGTAGCGAGCGGAAGCAGCCCGGTTTTGTCTGAAACGGAGAGCAGCGCGCGTTTTATTCTTGCCATAATGAGACGAATGAGCCTGCTGTCCCAGTCACTTCTTGCAATCAGCCATGGCAGTTCGATTGGAGGATAGCGGCGCGCGTTTATCCTGCGATATGAGCGATGCAGCGGAAGTGGTGTTGGGTCGATGGGCCTGGGCAGGCTGGCCGCGGCTGAAGCGCAGGCTGGCGCCGTTGTCGTTAAGCCATGACCGGGCCGCCTTGACCCAGGCTTCGGCCAGCAACTCGGAAAGAATCTCAAAAAGATCGCACCCTTGCGCGGAAACGAAGCCAGGGGACTCGGACGGCGCCGGAAGCCCTTGAGACGGGCGAGGCACACCGAATTCCAGCGCGCCGGCACATCCGCATTGAAGTTCATAGCGAAAACACTCAACGGACTGGCCCAAATCTGGACGCCTCCAAGCACGGGCACCGTTCTCCAGGGTCAGCCGCAGGGAGGCAAAGCCGAGCTTTCGCGCCGCGAAGGTGAGGTCCGACCACAACTCCTCTACCGAGGGTGAGCGTCGGCCCTCCAAGGCCAGCCAACGAGTAAGTGAAAGCGCATATTGAATATCGCGGCGCATGTCCAGCGAGTTGCCCAGGACCCGCCCCACGGCAAACCACTCACGGCTGAAGTCGAGTTGCCCGGCGCAAAGCAGCAACACGACCATGCCCAGCCCCAGCAAGGTGGGAACCAACTCACCGCGCGACCAGTAGGCGATCCATCCGAGCACCAAAAAAAAGAGCGTGACCGAGTACATGGAAATCACCACTTGTCTTCGGGAGAAACCCATCCCAAGCAGATGGTGATGAATGTGGCGCCGGTCCGGGCGAAAAATCGGCAACCCCCTCAACCCGCGCCGCAGGATGGCCAGGGATGTATCCAAGATTGGCAGGGCCAGCACGAAGAGCGGGGCCACAAGGGCGGCGAAGATGGTGCCCTTTTGCGAATTGATGAGGGCGTAGAGTCCAATCTGAAAGCCAAGGAAATAGGCCCCCCCATCGCCCAGGTAAATGCGCGCGGGTGGGAAATTATACCGCAGAAAGGCCAGCAAGGCGCCTGCCATGCCAGGGGCAAGCAACTCAAAAGTCCCGTTTTGGCGGCCCACATATATGGTCAGCACCATCAGCATCAGGCAAATGCCACCGGCCAGCCCATCCACCCCGTCGATGAGGTTGATCAGATTGGTCATGCCGACCAGCCATAACACGGTGAAAACAACACCCCAGCCGTGCAGACTGATGATAAGGCCGGTGACCGGAAGCTTAAAGGTCTCCACGCCCAGACCGCAGCCCCAAACCGCCAAGGCTATGAGCACTTGGCCGGCCAGCTTCCGCTTGGCTCCCAGGGGACGGATGTCGTCCCAAAAACCCAGCCCAAACATGGCGGCACAACTGAGGACGACCACCAACCGCGTCAGCGGATGCTCCCGCTCGACCGGCCCGGCCACCGTCAGCAGCAGTTCGATAACCAGAAAGGCCACCATGAGCGCCAGGCCACCGAAGCGGGCCACAGGGGCCTCATTCGTGTGGTGGAAGTCCGGCGTGCGTTGCAGCCAAGCCGTTCGACTCGAGTACCTCAGGATCTGGGGGATCAGCACCCAGACAATGGCGAACCCGATGGCTCCCGTCAAGAAAGGCAGCGTACTCACCTCAGATCCTTCGTTCCGAGGCTAGAGCATGTTTTGGAATTCGCCCGGTAGGGGGACGGGGTCCACAAGGTTGCGGCATTTCACGCACTGCCTGCAAGCCGCTTAAGGGCGCCTGGCGCCGCTGGGCAATTCTAACACACGCTCCCAGAGGTGACTGGGCTGGAGATGGCCGCGAAGGTCCGACAAATCCGGTCTTAGCGCTGCACCCAGTTACGGTGGTCATAAATAGTTATTGACGAGTTCATTGGTTCCTGCCGCTGCACCCCGGGTTCCGATGCGGGTCGCAACGCCGCAATTCAACCACAACGCCAAAACTATGCAAGCTTTTCTCCTCGCCAGCCGTAAAAGTAAAAGTAAAAGGGTCAGTCCTATAATCTTAGCACACGGCAGCGAGAACGCTCGGGCGAGTTCGGCGAGGTTCAGTTGTGCAGACGACGTCTGCAATTTCCTGGACGATGTCTCTGAAAAATGAGGTCGCGCTCAATTCGTTCGACACTGTCGAACTTATGTGCGCTGGAGTGGAAGATACGTTCGACGCTGTCGAACGTATTCCGGCCGTCGGAAACGTTTGGCAAAACTGGCGAAAGCGAATCAGCTTGGGGCGTGCGAAACCATGGCCAAGTTTGAGGGTGAGATCTTGGAAGAGCCGTTTCAGCAATTCCTCACCGTATCCGGCCCGTCTTTCGCCGCCCTGCTCAAATTCCACGATGCGCCGCCCGATTTCCCAATAGGTCGCCGTCATGAACGCATTGACGGTGCGCGCGCTGGCCCGGCGCGCCTTCCGCGGATGGCTAGGTCGCGCTGGCGCAAGGCATCGAGCATCCGCAGCTTTTCCGCGACGGGGCGCGAGGCGAGTTCGCGTCGAAGAGCGCGCTTGGTTTCGAGAATTCTTTGGAGGTCGAAGCTCATGGGGCGTCGCTGAGGAACTGCTTTTCAAATCGCTGCCATGCTCCGGTCCCTTTTGTTGTACTACTTTGTTGTTGACCCGCCCGGAGGCGGCGCGCAAAATCTGAGCATTATGATCCGCGTTCTGAAACCTGTGATCCCTGTCTTTCTTGGGGTTTTCCTCCTCTCAATCCAAGCTAATGCCGCGCCGGACAGCGGCCGAGGCGTGCAGATTATTAAGCTGCCGGACCGGCTGCGAATCGAAATAAACGGCCAACTCTTCACCGAATACCACTACAAGAACGTGGCCCGGCCTTACTTCTATCCAGTGCTGGGGCCCGGCCAGTTACCGGTGACGCGCAACTGGCCGATGAAGAAGACATTTGCGGATGAATCCCACGACCACCCTCATCAGAAATCGATGTGGTTTGCTCATGGCTCGATCGACGGCCACGATTTTTGGTCCGAGGAGAAGGGGTATGGCAAGACCGTCCATGATAGGTTCACTGATATCGAATCGGGGCCGAAGATGGGCCTTTTCAAGGAGCACAACGAGTGGATTGCTTCCGACGGCACGCTCGTCTGCACCGATGACCGGACCATCCGCATTTACAACCCCGGCACCAAGCCCGAGCGCATTCTCGACTTCGCCATTACCCTGCACGCACTGGACAGCGACCTGACCTTTGGCGACACGAAGGAGGGCACAATGGCGATTCGGGTCGCGCCAACCATTCGGCTCAAGGGCAAGGTTGGACAGGGCCATATTATCAACAGCGAGGGCGTGCGCGACGGCCAGACCTGGGGTAAACGCGCCGACTGGTGCGATTATTACGGACCGGTGGATGGAAAAATCGTCGGCATCGCCATCTTCGATGACCCGCGCAACATCCGGCACCCGACGTGGTGGCATGTGCGCGACTATGGTCTCTTCGCCGCGAATCCTTTCGGAGAACACCAATTTGAGCATCTCAAGGACAAAACCATCGGCAACTACGTCGTCCCGGCCGGCAAAAGCCTGACCCTTCGCTACCGTTTTTACTTCCACCGGGGCAACGCCGATCAAGCACGGGTCGGAGAGACATACCAGCAATACGTGGAGTCTATCTCGCGATAGGCCCTCAATGACCGTTCTGAAACACTAACTCCTTATTACGCCATGAATAAACTTAATCGCCGTGACTTTCTCAAGACCACCCTTCTTACCACCGCCTCGTTGAGCCTCTTTCCCGCGCTGAGAACCAGCGCCGGTCCGAACGAGGAGATCGGCGTGGCCGTCGTCGGGTTCCATGGACGCGGGCGGGCGCACATCGATGGATACAGCAGGGTAAAAGGCACCCGCCTCGTGGCCTTGTGCGACGTGGATCAGCACGTCATGGACGGGGAGTTGAAGCGGTGCGCAAACCGGGGCCAAGAACCTAAGAGCTACACCGATATCCGCAAGCTGCTGGAGAACCCTGATGTGGATATCGTGAGCATCGCCATGCCGAATCACTGGCATTCATTGGCGGGAGTCTGGTCGATCCAGGCCGGCAAAGATGTCTATGTGGAGAAGCCGGTCTCCCATGAAGTGTGGGAAGGGCGGCAACTGGTAAAGGCGGCGCGGAATCACAATCGCATCGTCCAGACCGGCACCCAATGCCGCTCCAGCAGTGGCATCACCGAAGCTATCCAGTGGGTGCGCGAGGGGAATATTGGCAAGATCATCCGTGCGCGGGGCTTGTGCTACAAACGGCGGCCCAGCATTGGCAAGGTCACTCACCCTACCCCCATTCCCGAATGGATCGACTATAACCTCTGGTGCGGCCCGGCGCCCGAAGTCCCCCTCATGCGCGAACACTTGCACTATGACTGGCACTGGGTCTGGCCGACCGGCAACGGCGACCTCGGCAACCAAGGCATCCATCAAATGGACATCGCGCGCTGGGCGCTGGGCGAACCCGAGCTTTCGCCGCGCGTGCTCAGTGTCGGCGGGCGCCTCGGTTACGTCGATGACGGAACGACTCCCAACACGCTGGTCGTTTTCCATGATTACCCTGCCGCCCCGCTCATCTTTGAAGTCCGCGGCTTGCCCTCCAAGGCCGGTTCCAACCAGATGGACAGCTATCGCGGCGCGCGAATCGGAGTAGTGGTGGATTGTGAAGGCGGTTCGATGGTCATCCCCAGCTACGACACGGCCGTCATCTACGACAAGCATCAGACCGAAATCAAGCGATTCCGCGGCGCCTCCAGTCATTTCCAGAACTTCATCGACGCCGTCCGAAGCCGGAGATACACCGACTTGCACGCCGACATTCTTCAGGGGCATATCTCCAGTGGCCTGTGCCACACCGGCAATATTTCTTACCGCCTGGGCAAAAAACGGCCGCCGGAGGAGATCCGCGATGCGGTCAACGCTGACAAGGACCTGGCGGAGGCCGTTGGCCGGATGGAAGAGCATCTGGGCGCCAACAACATCGATCTGCACAAGACACCGGCAACCCTGGGCGTGGCGCTGAGGATGAACCCGGAAACGGAGCGGTTTATCGGCAATCGCCGGGCAAACCGCCTGCTCAGGCGCCATTACCGCAAGCCCTTCGTCGTGCCCGCGAAGGTCTGACCGCCGCACCCTGGCTGGAATGCTTTGCGCGGCCGGCCCTGCCGGCTAAGATGAGGCCCGTTGCCATCAGGCCGGCCTGGGTCAATATTGGAGTTGAATGATGAATACGTACAAGCTCTACGAGCAGCTCAAAGCCGCTTTTCCCAAGGAATCCGCGGAGGCGCTGGCCCATGTCCTCTCCGAAGTGGCGGAAGAGATTCAGAATACGGTTACCAAGCAAGACTTCGCCGAACTCAAGGCCACCGTCCACGAGTTGGCCGAGGCCCAGAAACGCACCGACGCCACCGTCCACGAGTTGGCCGAGGCCCAGAAACGCACCGACGTTGCCATAGAGAGACTAACGGAGGCGCAGAAACGCACCGACGCCACAGTGGACAGGCTCGCGGAGGCGCAGGGCCGAACCGAGGAGCGGGTCGGCTCCCTGGAGGCGGCGGTGGACAGGCTTGTGGAGGGTCAGAACCGCATCGACGCCACGCTCGAAAAGCT
>JAJYHY010000420.1 GCA_021784555.1 bacterium | reverse complement strand
ACATGGCAAGCCCGATGCGGCAGACCGACATCCCGCTTTGGTTCCCTCCGTTCCGGCTCGCTCCGCTCGCCTCCACTCCGGGAACCAAAGCGGCCCCAGCTAAAGCCCACAAACCCGACCCTCCAGCTTACAACTCCGTGGCACCCGAACCAATGTGCCCGGAACAATCCGCCGCTACATCCCACCCGTTACACCGCCAGAGTGTGGCGCGTTACACCAGGAGCTCCTGGCCCCGGGTGGCCTGCAGAGGTCTGACGACCACGATCATCAGGCGTTGGCCCGGCGCATGGTCAAGAACTGGCTCGGCAAGAGACCTCCCCCCGCGCCAGACGCACCGTTCCAGAATCGTCTGGGGATGAGATTCGTGCCTGTGCGTGGGACGTCGGTGCTCTTTAGCATGTGGGAGACTCGCAACCGCGACTACGTGGCGTACGCCAAGGCCAATCGCAGCGTGGACATGTCCTGGCGGAACGTCGTCTGGAAAGGTGTGGCCGCCAGCCCCGGAGCGGACCACCCAGTGGTGCATGTGAGCTGGAACGACGCCAACGGCTTTTGCGAGTGGTTGACCTGCAAAGAGCGATGGGAGAGGGTCATCGGTCCGGATGACCTCTTCCGCCTCCCAACCGATCTGGAGTGGAGTGCCGCTGTCGGCCTGACCGGCGAGGCCGGTGGCACGCCGCAAGAACGCGACGGCAAGGCCCCGGGCATCTATCCTTGGGACGGGGCCTGGCCACCGCCGCCCGGTTCGGGCAATTTCTGCGACCAGACCTTCGCGACACAATTCCCCGACAAGAAGAGCTGGGCGATCGGTGGTTACGACGACGGCTACGCAACAACGGCCCCGGTTGGCAGTTTCCCGCCGAACCGGTTCGGGATTTACGACCTCGCCGGAAACGTTTGGGAGTGGTGCGAGGACTCCTACGAACCGGGCAAGGAATCGCGGGTGCTGCGGGGCGGGTCCTGGATCCGAAGCGATCCGGCGATCCTGCTCTCTTCCAGCCGCCTCAGCCGCGATCCCTCGCAGCGGTTCGCCAACGTTGGGTTTCGTTGTGTGTTGGTGGTGGGTGGTTTGGCTCGCTAGCCGACCCAGGTTTACCCTTTGTCCTTTGACACTTTTGCCCTTTCGCCCCCCGCGCGGGGCGTGGTCGAGCTCTACGGATTCCTTGGCTTTCAGGCACGGCACGCGGAGGCGGGGCGGGCGGACGAACGCTGCTGCTGGGGGGCGTTGGACCACGGCCCCGAAGCCGCTGTTGCCCACCAGAACCTTTAGGCATGGTCTGGCTTGGCAGCACGGTTCGTGCCATCTTTGACGCGCGAATTCCCCGGTGACGTTCCCCGCAAGAGCGCACGAGTGGAATCGCGCCGGGGGGAGACAGGGAAAAGCAGATCGGAGGCTGATGGTTGGACAGCCGGGGGAAACGAAATGATGAAGATATTTACTGTGGGTTATGGTGACCGCAGCAAAGCAGATTTTCTTGGCCTAATGCGGCCCAATGGCATTCGCACGGTCATCGATGTCCGGCTTCGGCCGGACAGAGCCAGCGTGGGTATTTGGGTCAAAGCCAGAACCCCCGACAAGGGGATCGAGAAGTGGCTCTCCGAAGCTGGCATTGGGTATCGCTCTCCTATTGAATTGGGCAACATGTTTCTCGACTTTGCCGATTGGCAAGAACGCTATCGAAAGTTGGTGAAATCGTCTGGGGAACTGATGACAGTTCGTTTGGCAGACATTCCTGAACCGTGGTGTCTCCTTTGCGCTGAGAAGCGTGTCGCAGAGTGCCACCGGCGGCAGATCGCAGAGTATTTGGCCAAGTACAGAGGTGCTCAGATTCAGCATTTTGAATAGGCATTGAAAATCTTCAGGAATAGTCTGGCTTGGTGGCGGGGTTGGTGCCATTCTTGATGCGCGAATTCCCCGGAATAGCGCGCGGGTGGAATCGCGCCGGGGCGAGACCGGGCTGGTAGAGATTGATAGAGATCAGCTTGGTCAATAACGGCGAGCTCGACATTTCCTCACGGTTCGCGGTGCAAGCGCGCTGGCAGGGCGAGGCGGGACAACGGGGCGATTGGACTATGAGACTATTGGACGATCGGACGATGGGAGAATAGCCCGGGAGATCAGTAATAGCCGCCGGTTGACGCTAATTGGCGCCAACCCCGAAGCCCTCCTGGAGATGGTCCCGATGTAGCGGCTTGGGAGCAGTCCCGGTTGGCCAGGGCTGAGAAAAGATCGTGAGGTGGAAGTTGAACTCGAAAGATGCGGAGCGAATTGAGGAAAAGCTCGACGGAAGTGAATGCGGAGCGCCAGAAGAACTGCACAGGCGCGAAGCTCCTGGAGCAGGATTCTTTAAAACGAGCATGGCGGCTTTGCGCTCTCTGTGTTCTCTGCGGTTGATGTCGGCCTTGCCAATTAGCCGCAGACAAGCCAAGGAGCGCAGAGATGGTAATTTGGCGCGGGGGTTATTCGCTGCCGCCCTCGTTTTCACCTTTACGGTGGGTCTGCATCGGGCGGAGGCTTGCGGCCCGGATTTCCCGAATTGGCTTTTGGCGGGAGGAGACGGGGCGGTGCTGGTCGCTCCGGAGGGGAATTTCGCGGCGGAATTGAGCCGGATGAACCTGGGGCAACCGCGGGAGCAGGCGGTTCCGCCGGCCCTGGAAGGCGCCTATGCCGCGCAGTCGATAGACGCGGAGCTCGCTGACCTGCGCGCGGCCTTGACGGCCGCGGGAGTGGCGGCGCCGGAGGCCGACCGCGTTTGCCGGGAGCATCGACTTGAGCGCCAGAAGCTGGCCGGTTTCATTGAGGCGCATACAGAATGGGATGGTGTTCGTGAGGAGGACCTGCGGTGGCGCAACGACTCGGGCCAACCTCAACCGCAGAGCGAACAGAGCAACCCCGAACCGGCTTTCCCGAGCCTGGAAATTGTCTCCGGCCTCCCCACCGAGTTTGTGGATTACTTTGAGGGTTTCGCGGCGTGGCACAATCCCGGCGTGCCCGACAAACAAATCGCCCGTGACGATTGGGAGCGAGTGCTGGAGCTGCCCCCAGCCCAACGGCATTACAAATCCACTTGGGCGGCGTTCATGCTGGGCAAGTCCTGGCAGAAGGAGGCGCCGGACAAGGCGGTGCTTTACTTCCGGCAGGTGCGGGAGTTGGCGCGGCAGGGCTACGCCGATGCCTTGGGCCTGGCCGCGGCCAGCTTGGGGCTTGAGGCCCAGGTCTATTTGAACCAGAGCAACTATGAGGACGCGATTGAGATGTACCTGGAGCAGATGGCCTCCGGCGATCCGACCGCCACGAACTCATTGGCCTTTGCCGCGGAGAAGGCGCTGGCCTCGGGGCCGGACACGCTCCGGGCCCTGACGCTGAACCCTCGAACTCAAAAGGTCATCACCGCCTACCTCATCTCCCGCCCGGAGTACGACGCTGACTATGGCACGTCGGCGTTCGAAGAAGATAATCCGCCCCCAACGGACCGCCCGGTGACGAAATGGTTGCGCGCGGCTGAAGCGGCGGGGGTGAGCGACATGGACTCGGCCGAGGCGCTGGCCCTGGCCGCCTACCGGGCGAACGACATGGAGGCGGCGCAACGGTGGATTAACCGCTCGGCCAAGTCCCCCGTCACGGAGTGGCTCCAGGCCAAACTGTTGCTCCGAGCGGGCAAGCTCCAGGCCGCGGCTCAGTTGCTGGCCAAGGTGGCTCCGCTGTTTCCAATCATCCACGAGGGAACCAACGCCCCGCCTCCCACCGACCGAAAAGACACCCTGAGCGTCCCCCAGGGCCCTGATGGCGATTTGGAGCGAATCCCTGCCGAACGGCAGGTGCATGGCGAACTGGGCGTGCTGCAACTCTCGCGCGGGGAGTATGTGCAGGCCCTGAACTCGCTCCTGAACGCGGGCTTCTGGATGGACGCGGCATACATAGCCGAGCGGGTGCTCACGCTTGACGAACTCAAAAATTACGTGGACCGGTTTTGGCCGCCAGTACCGTCCGAACAAGCCGCCACCGAACCGGCGACGGACGATGAGGGGTTTTGGGGGGACGACGTTCGTCCGTCCGTCCTGCGCGAAAACATTCGCTACCTCCTGGCGCGGCGATTGGCGCGCAAGGGGCGCTTTGACGAGGCCCGCCCATACTATCCACCGGAGTGGCTCAGCGCCCTTGGCCGGCTGACGGCCAGCCTCAGCGCCTGGTCGGACCAGGCCCTGCCCCAGGCAGAGCGCGCCCACGCGCTGTTTGCGGCGGCGATGATTACGCGGACCAACGGGATGGAGCTGATGGGAACCGAAGTCGCGCCGGATTGGCACTGGTGCGACGGCATGTACGACGACGGCGTTACGGACCAGGACCGGGCCAGCAATTCCATCGCCATGGTGGTCCATGCCTCGGTGGACGAATTGCGCCGCTACGCCCAACATGCGCCGAATCCAGAGAAGCGCTTTCACTACCGCTACCAAGCCGCGGCTCTTTGTTGGGCGGCGGCCAACCTCCTGCCCGACAACGACGATAGAACCGCATACATTCTCTGGCAGGGGGGCACGTTCATCAAATACAGCGACCCGAAGTTTGCGGACATCTTCTATAAGGCCCTGGTTCGGAGGAACCGCCACACCGCCCTCGGCGCGGCCGCCGACCGCCAGCGGTGGTTCCCAATTATTGACGAGAACGGGAACATCCTCCCCAGAACCGCCAAAAGCACCGAGCGCTGACCGTCAGGCAATCTCAGTTTGCTGGAAAAGCCCCTGCAAAGTAGGGCACCTTTCGCCCTTGGCGCCATGCGCAGGTGATTCCCACCCCCACAAACGCCCGTCGCATTTTGTGTATCAGATACATCTGCGGGCGAGCCGTTGGTGTTATTCGTGTTCGCGTGAATACGAGATCCGCAATCAGTCTTCTGCTGCTGTTGGCCGCATCGGTCGCGCTCGCCGAACGGCCCCAAGCCATTGAGCGCATCACGCTCGACGACCGGGCCGTGACCACCGTTCCGGTCTCCACCAACCGCGTCACCACCATCAGTTTCCCCGGTCCCATCACCGCCATCGACGGCTTCGGCTTCACGCTGGGCGGCAAATCGCCGGGCCAGTTCCAACTGGCCCACGTGCCCGGCTCGGCTTTTCTGTCGGTTCGGGCATTGGCGCCCAGGGCCGCCACCAACTTCAACATCCGCTGGAACAACCGCACCTACGTCTTCGAGTTGGTCCAGAGCGAGACGCCGGTCCTCGCGCTCAACCTGGAAGCTCCGCGCCCGGTGGAGTCCGTTCCCCTGGCGCCACAACTCACCCCGGCCCGCTTGCTCGGCTTGCTCGACGAGGCCAAGGCTTTTCCGCTCTTGAGACAGCAGCACCCCGAAGCTGTGGTCGATGCCACCGCCCGAACCTTCGGCGAGCACCCGCCAATCACCGATTTCAACGACTTCGAAATCCGCCTGGAAGAGGTGTTCCGGTTCGAGACGGAGGACACGCTCGTCTTCCACGTCATCCTCCGAAACAAGTCCGACCGCGAGATTCGCTACCTGCCAGGGAGTTTCCGCGGGCGCATCGGCGACCGGGTTTACTACCAGTCCATCAGCGACACGCCGGGCGTGCTGCCACCGAAGGCCGAGAGCACGGTCTATTTCGCCATCACCGGCTCCCCGGATGGTGGACGCAATGACCTGTCGCTCCAGAACGACTTCACCATCCTGGTGACGCGGCTTGTTCCGCGCCCGCCGCCCGCAAATCCAGGCGCCAACTCCTTGCCCGTTCATCCCCGATTGGAGCAGCCATGAAACCGCGCGAGTTCCTCAATGTCTCTGTACCCTGGTGTGGCAGACCGGCGAGGAACTCCGGCTCAAGGCCATTGCCCTGGACCGGGAGTTCTCCGGCCACCTCCATGGCTGGCGCATCACCGACGGCAGCGCTGGCCTGCGCGGCGAACTCCTCAAGTCCGATAACCTGGCCGAGATCAAGCTCTTCGCCGCGACGTTCCTCTCCGGCGCGGCGGGAGCCTAAACGCAAACGCAGCCAACGATCTTTGGGGCGATGGCCAGCCCGACGCTCAACAACGCGCCATTCCAAGGCGCGCAGGCGGTACTCCAAACCTACGCCAAGCGCATTTACGACTCCATTCAACGCGACGGGTTCTTTGTCCGCGTGCCCTCCGGCAAGCAGTTCTATCTTTACGTCCTCCAGACCATTGACCGCGCCGACGCCGTCATCGGCGGCTCGGCCAAACCCTTCGCCCAAACGCAGAATCCGAACCCGCCAGGCTTCCAAGACGCTATTCCTCTGGCCAGCCCGCAGCCTCCGATCCCGGCGGCAGGTTACCGGCGATTGGAACGTCCGGCATCAAACCGCCAACACCACCGACTGGGGCACGGACCGTTGCCCGGCCCTGGACCTCATCGAGGATGCGC
>JAJYHY010000419.1 GCA_021784555.1 bacterium | reverse complement strand
ATGGGGACGTTGAGCAAATCCTTCGGCAGTTGCGGCGGATATATCGCGGGCAGCAAGGCCCTGGTCCAGTATCTGCGTTACACCGCCCCGGGCTTCGTATTTTCCGCCGCCTTGCCACCGCCGGCCGCGGCCGCCGCCTTGGCCTCTTTGGAGCAACTGAAGGCCCAGCCGGAACGGGTTGCCCGGCTCCAGGAGAACTCTCGGCTATTCCTCGCCTTGACGAAACAGGCCGGCCTGAACACCGGGACCAGCCGCGACACGCCGGTGATCCCGGTCATTTTGGGCAATTCGATCCATTGCCTGCGGCTTTCCAAGGCGATGTTTGTCCGCGGGGTGAATGTGCAGCCGATTCTGCACCCGGCGGTGGAAGAGAGCGCCGCCCGTCTGCGGTACTTCCTCACCGCCGTCCACAAGCAGGCGCAGATTCACTACACGGTCGAGGCGATGGTGGAGGAGGTGCGGAAGATCGACCCCGCCTACCTGGCGCCCCGTCAAGACGCGGTGCGGATCGCCAGCTAGCGGAAAAAGGGGACTGGCTCCGTGGACGCAAACCGGCGGCCTGCCGGCGCGCGGCTGCTGCCACGGTGCTCGTTCCCTTTTTCCGCCGAAACAAAGATTGCGAGGTGTTGTGTGCTTACGGAGCAGGAAGTGGCCCGGAGTTGGCGGGCGTTGTTTCGCGGCGGGGAGTGCAACCAGGAACTTTTCGATCGGGCCGAGCAACTGCTCGAGGAATTGCGTCCGGAAAGCCCGCTGCGACACCGGCTTGAGACGGAGTTGACGGAAATCCGCCGGCGAGCGGTGAAACAGGGCGGCCTTAGCGGTTGAACTCGAAGCCCATGTTGGCACCGTTGATGAAGACGCCTTCGTTGTTGCGCGACAAGTCGATGCCCATCATCTGGCCGGTGCCGCCGTTGACGGTATAGTCGATGCTCGAGTCGCCGCGGGCGATGTTGGTCAGCCAGAGTGCCGTATAGCCCACGCGGAAGTTGAGGTAGCGGGTGATCTGGTATTTGGCGTCCAGCCGCAACTCGGCCGTCGGCGAGAACACGCACGTGAAGGCATTGTAGCTGTTCGAGGTGGGGCCCATCACCGAGGGCTCGAAGAATGCCCCTGTGCCCGGATCGAGGTTCGGACCGAGGGTGACGTTCTCATGGATGTTCTGCAGGTTGAAGCCGGCCATGAAACGGCCTTCGCTGGATAATGACCACCGCCCCTGCTGCTTGAACCACCGTAAGCCAATTTGCGGGCCGACAATGTGGTTCTCGGCCGCCGCCTGCCAGACGCTGCCCGCCAGGAAGGAGGGCGTCGACGGAATAATGGTGGTCGGCACGGAGAGCGTG
Source organism: bacterium (assembly GCA_021784555.1). Taxonomy (GTDB): domain Bacteria; phylum Verrucomicrobiota; class Verrucomicrobiia; order Limisphaerales; family UBA8199; genus JAJYHY01. The sequence continues at coordinate 5,087 of JAJYHY010000419.1, read as the reverse complement.
GTGCCGGGTGTTGGGTTGGAGATGCCGGTTTGGCTGGTAACCCCGTTGGTCGGCGGCGTAATCGGCAGCTCGCCGGCATCGCCCGCCAGGAAGCGAAACGTATCGTTGAACTCCAGGTAGCGGGCGCCTAAAAAGAGCTCGAAAGTGCCCCCATTGTGACCAGTGAGAAAGCGGTGTAAATACATCAACTCACCGCCCCACGTGTCCACGGAATGGCTCAAGAGGACGTTGTAGAAGGTGACGGGCAGGTCCCGGATCACAGGATTTCCCGACGAATCCGTGCCCACCGGCCCTTCGAGCAGCTTCTGACCGTTTCCAAAGGGCACGTCGTTAAACACGATATTCTCTTGCCCATAGTAGTAGTCTTCCCCCTGGTCGCGGAGTTGCCAGATACTGGCCAGCCAGCCGTTGCCATCCTCCACCCGGCCGAACTCGATCCGGTTGCCGGTGCTGAAGTAGGCATTGAAATCCCCGGTGTCCAGGGTATTGGATTGGATCACTGAATCCGTCTCTGACGGACCGTAGTACACCTTGCGCGTCAGGCCCGGGAAGCCGATGGGCGTGGTAGCCGGGGCGGAGATATTCCAATAGAGGACGTCAAACTGGAAGAAATAGCCCTCGTTGGGCTGCGGGATGCCGTCGAACGTGCTGAGCTCGGCGGGCGCAAATAATTGCAATCCCTCCGGCCCCTCGGCAAGACCGGGCGTTGCCATCAGGAGCACCAACAGTCCGAGGGCCGCCCAGGTACGGATGCGGTTGAGCGACATGGTCTTGGTCTACCTTCCACTGGCGTCCGATACGGACACAGCACAAACCGGCCCAAGGGACGGGTTTGTCGTCTAATCGTAGCGATAGTATCGGACGTGACGGTCACGCTAGTTGAGTAAGAAAGATAAGCCTTGACGAAAATGCCGACCGAACATACCCATAACGGGTGGATCAAATTCCCATTGCTGGCCAGCAGGACATGTTAGTACAAAATCCCGAACCCGAAGCACCAAACTCCAAACAAGTTCCAATAGGCCGTTCAATTTCCAATTGGAGAGGGAGGAATAACCGCAGATTACGCAGATTCACACAGACTCAAACGCTGGTATCTTCCTATGCGGAAATTTGCGCAATCTGCGGATAGCAAATTCCCTCTGGGCCTGCCGGGTCGCCCTTCCAGCCGCCGCGGATTCTCCTTGACACCTCGGACTGCGACAATCACCATAATTTAGATGAAATGCATAAAATAGCTAGTCTGCGTTAAATGCATTTCTTGTCACAGGATTCTGGTCGCAGTGGAGTAAGCCCATGTCGCTGTTTCCTAGGCTGAGGCTTCCAGGTTTCATGTCGGTCTACGATCGGGTGTGCGGGCGTTTCGCTGCCCCCAAGCGGCCCTCGAAGAGCGCCAGACGCACACGTCGGCTGGTCATTGATCGGCTGGAGGAGCGGCAGTTGCTCTCCGTCAGTTCCGATCCGGTCACGCTCACGGTGGCAACCGGTAATGGCTCTACGTTGAGCGGCCAGTCGTCGGCCACCGACAACAACGGCGACACCGTGGTCACCTGGACTGCCACCGACCAGACCTACGACGCCGACAAGGGGACCTACGTCTCGGACGAAAACGTCTACGCCGAGTATCTCACCAAGAACACCCAGGAGCTTACGTTGGCCCCGGGAACGTCCTCGTTCTCCTTGATCTACGGCGGGTCGACCATCACCCAGAAGCTGAGTTTCAGCGCCACCACTCCCACCGACAGCTCGGCACCGGCCAACATCGTCGGGAACGTTGCCTTCACGTTCCAGGACCCGGTCTACGGCTTGCAGACGGTGAGCCTGACCTATAACGAATCGAACTACCAAACCTTCGCCAGCAGCCTGCAAACCGCCCTTCAGGCATTGCCCGGCCAGATGGCCAGCGCCCAGGTGACCGCGCTCGACTCGAAGGACTTTCAGATCACCTTCACCGCGACCCTCGACCCGACGACCCACACCGTGGCCACGCCCGCTGGCGGGCTGGTGCCGCAGACCTATATCCAGATTAACCAGGGCAGCACCAGCTTCACCTCGCCGAACACCAGCGCCCTGCCGGCGGCGGAGATTAGCATCACCAGCACGCCGATGGTGATCGGCACCATCAAGGTCTCCAACAGCAATCCGGCCAACACGGCGGCCTCGATCCAGAGCTACCTGGAGGGCAAGACGGCCAGTGACTACGAGCTCACCGCCCCTACGCTGGAAGCGAACCTCGGCCCGGTGTCGGTGCCAACCGTCTCCTCGCTCGGACTGAATGTCACCGTGACCTCGGTGTCCACCAGTGACGATCCGAATGGGTTCCGCCATTTCCAGATCACCTTCAACGGCACCCTCGGCTACCAGTTGTGCTCGGCCGACGTGGGCGATGCCGACAGGCTGGTGATCGTCAACGCCAAGAACGCCGCGAACAGCGACGTGACCGCCAATTGCAGCGTGCAGGTGCTCAAAGAGTCGTCGGGCGTCTTCCGCGTCAATCCTACCGAGGCCGACAACCCGTCCACCTATGGCCTCGACGTAACCAATCAGTTCGATGCGGCCGTCTCGATGAACGGCAACGGCGATTTCATCATCACCTGGGTGAACACCAACGCCGACGGCACCACCGATGTCTACGCCCGGCGGTTCACCACCCAGGCTTACATCGACCCGAACAGCTCGGCCTACCTGACCAATGTGTGGAGCTACCAGGCGCTCGATTCGACGGCCACCCTGCGGACCCACTATGTGGAGAGCGTCAAGCCGGTCAGCGCCCCCCAAAACGCGCCGACCTTGACGGTGATCGACGATCCGTACGATCCCTACAAGTCGACTTTCGAGGTGAACACGTTAGAGCCCAATAGCTATGGCACCGTCGATCCGAACACCGCCGACGTGTACGGGCACGAGGTGAGTGTTTCTATGAACAGTTCGGGCACTTTCGTGGTTGCCTGGGCCTCGCAGGGGCAATACGACAGCTTCTTTAACGCGATATACGCGCGCGAGTTTACCGCGGACGGCAGGCCGGTGGACATCGAGCAGTTGGTCAGCCCGAATGACGCGAACCCCCATCACACCCCTTACGTGGCGTTGAGCAACGACGGCCTAATTGCCATCTGCTTCGTGTCGGAGGTCCCAGCCGCGATCAACGGCCTGCGTGCGAATTCGCTTCAGGTCGTGCTGGTTGGGGCGGATGGAAAAGTAATTACGTCGTTCAGTCCGTCCGGCTCGGTGGACACAGGCACGATCGCCTTTGACGCAGCCGATCAATTTGTGGTCAGTTGGACCAACTTTTCGCCGCCCGGCGACACGGTCACCACGCCCAACCCCGGGCCCCCCAACGTCTATGCCGCGGAATACGACAAGACTGGCGCGCAGATCCTGCCGGCGAAACTTATCAACAGCGGCGCCACGCTCAGCACCAACGGCTTTGTCAACGGATTCAGCGGCGCCACTCCGGCGCTTTGGCCTGGAAGCCAGTTCAACTCCCAGGCCGCCCTGGATGCCGACGGCGACATTACCGTGAGCTTTGAAGGCTATGGGGCGGACGTCTGCGACAACATCAACATTCCCGTCCTCTCCAGCTACGTGCAAGGGTACCTTTCCTACGGCCTCTACGACTCGACCTTGCTGACCGACTTGGCAAACGCGGTGGCGGGCGGCAACACCGGCACTGCCCTAACCGACGTCCAGAACTGGTTCAACCAAGCGAGCACTTTTGTCTACAACACGGCCGGCGCGGGCACCAGCACCGCGGATATCGACGTGACCATCAATCTCGTGCTGGCACAGGCCCAACAGGCGGGCGCCAGCCAAGCCCTGCTGGGACGGCTCGGCGTGCTGATCAACGACATTGCCGGGCTGTTGCGCGGCGACGCCAATGCCATCCAGTTCACGCAGTCCGACGCCAACATCGCCAACGGCCCGACTGCCATCAGCGACGCCAACATCACCGCCAATTCCTATCGGGACGGGTCGAACCAGACGATCGACATCGACCTGCCGAACTTCACCACCATTACCAATTCGCTGAACTACATCGGCTCGGGCACCATCGTGCTGCGGATCTTCGACCCTTACGGCGACGCCCATGCCGATATCAGTCTGCCCATTGATTTCGTGACCGGTCTGCCCTCAGGCTCGCCGCCGACGGTCGACGTCAACGCCACTCTCAAGGCCTGGCAATCGGCCTTGCAAGCGGCCACGGCGGAGCTGGGCAACGCCTGGCCCGGTCCGGCCGGTACGCCAACCACCGTATCGGTACGATTGGTTTCGACCACCGAAATCGCCACCCGGGCGGGCACCAACTGGGCGGTCCCCGCCAGCAGCGGCAACGACCTGGTCTTTGAAGTCACCTTCCAGGGTTCGGTCCATGACACCCCAATCTCCTACGCGCTCCAATCGGGCACAAGCGTGAAGACCGTGCCTTCCGACGCCCAACAGACCCTGACTTTTACCACGGTGGGCGGAGACACCACTGGCTGGGTGGCCCTCACCATGAACGGCAAAACCGTCCAGTTCAATTTGAACCTGGATGATCCGAATGTTGCTCAAACCATCGCCACCCAGTTGGAGACGATCGCCGCCGTCGGACCGAACAAAGCTGCGCCGGGCGGCATCGTGGTCACCGGGCCGACCATCAGCGGCAACACCTATTCCTTCACGGTGACATTTGAAGGCCAGTGGGGCCAGGTTGCCCAGACCGCCATCACTCAGGGAACCGTTACTCAAAACGCCGGAAGCACCCTGGTCCTTTGGACCGGCTCGGTTGCTTCGGTGATCCTCGACGCCGGGGGAGTGGCCGAGACGATCAGTCCCAACATTACCACCGTCGTGGCGGCCAATCCGGGCACGACCCAGACGGAGGCCTCGACCGGCACGGAGTCGAACGGGACCTTCGTCATCAGCTATACGCAGTACAACCAGTACAACGACAGCGTAAATGTGATCAATCTCGGACAGGGGACTGCGGCGGGGGGAACGGCCGTTGCCACCGCGGGAGGAGACATTTCCAGCACCAGCATCCTGGTACAAACCTATAGCGAGAGTACCGACACCGCCGGACCCACCATCACCACCATCGAAACCAA